>NZ_BAABRO010000012.1 GCF_039545035.1 Novipirellula caenicola | reverse complement strand
AGGCCGTACCGTGATGCATGAAAAAGTTTTCCGCAGTCGCTTGCCAACAGCCTTCGGTTTCGTTGACTCCGCCACCGGGGACAACGAAGTGCACGTGCGGATGGTAGACCATGGGATCGCGTCCCCAGGTGTGCAGGACGCCGAAGAAGCCGAGCTGGCACCCGGCGAGCGAACGCATGGCACCCGCCACGTCACGAATCGTGTCACTACCGCAGTCGAAGATGGCGGTGTAGCCTTCGCGACGATGGCCGCGCAGCAGCGAACGCAGTTCCTCGGGAACCGTAAAAGTGACCAGGAAGTGATGCACCGGCAACAGTCGTTCCGACTGCTTGGCGAGCCAACTCTGCGTCTTGTGCTTCTGGCAGTTGGGGCAGTGACGATTGCCACACGAGCGACCGATGAGGTGTTTCGCTTGACACTTCTCGCATTCGATCAGGACACGGCCCAACGCGCCAGTGCGGCAGCGGGTGATCGCATCCAGGACGATCCGCATGGGAAGCGGCACTCGGTTGCCGAAAGCTTGAAACAGTGCCGGTGCGTGCTGTCGGAGGCAGCTCGCAACGGTGGGCATCGCTTAGCGTCTGCGAAAGATCTGTTCGATCGTTTCTCTGGCGTTCGCCTCGGCGGTGTCGGTCAGGTGCAGGTAGATCATCGTAGTCTGCAGGCTGCTATGACCGAGATACTGCTGAATGACCTTTAAAGAGACGCCTGCTTCGAGCAGATGCGTGGCATAAGAATGTCTTAGCGTGTGGATACTGACACGCTTGGTAAACTTCAGCTCCACCGCGATCTTGCCCATCGCCTTTTGCAAAGTCGAAGTCTGGATCGGGGTGTTGGCCGTAGACGATTGTTTGTGATTACGCCCCTCGGCGGGGAAGAGGAACCGTGGATGTTGATGAGTCACCCAGTGTTGCCGGAGCCAGTGAAGTGTGGAAGTCGGCAGTGGCACGTAGCGATCTTTGGCGCCTTTGCCTCGGTGAATGTGAACCATCATCCGCTGGGAATCAATGTCACCGACTTGCAGGTTGCGAGCTTCCTCGAGCCGCAAGCCCATCGAGTAGGTCGTCCAAAAGAAGGCTGCAATCCGCTCGACTCGGCAGGCGTCGATGATGCGGTGGACCTGTTCGATAGTGAGTACTTCGGGCATCGTTTTGGACCGCTGCAGCTTCATCGTGGCGAGCGTCTGCCAGTTCCGCTTGCAGGTTCGCGAGTAGAAGAACTTGATACCTGAGAAGGCTACACGGATCGACCCGTACGCAAATTGTTTTTCGTTCTTGAGGTACAGAAAGTATCGCCGCAATTCGGCTTCGGTGATCCGGTTGGGGCGTTTTTCGCAGTAGTCGGCCAGTTGGCGGACAGCTCGCAGGTAGCCGTGCACGGTGCGTTTGCTCATGCCGGCAAGCTGCAGGTCGTCGTTCATGTTCTGATAGAGCTTGCCGTCGAAGTAACGAGATGCAGCGGGGAGGTGATCGTAGTTAACCATGGTAGATCCTTGTTGAGAGAGTAAAAAAACAACAAGAAAACATGCCAGCGCCCTGAGAATCGGCTAAACTGACGCTCTAGATAAAGCAGCCACGCCGCCGCGATAGCGGCTTACTTGAACAAAGGCATGAACGCGGAGTCGCCGATCACGCGTTTTCAAGTGGAGCATCAACCGCGGCGACCCGGTTACGCCAAACGTTCCCCCAAGTAATTAGATGACGACGTATGACCGCTTCGTAATCGACGACGGCGTATCGATTTGCCTATCTGACCTGGAATACGGATTGCGTGCGACCGATGATTCCTATCGGCTTAATGGCGATGCGATCCTACGCGGCGACCACGATTGCGCAATTTTAGTGGACGTGTCGCACCGCGGATCAGACATCTTCGATGGCGATATTGATCTACTGATCGGTTTTGCCGAGAACCGACGCGATAGTGATGCCATCATCTCGCGTCTCAAGAAAGCGACGTGCATGGTGACGATGCAACTGGTGAGCAATTCCGATAAATCGGCGATGGAACACGTGTTTGCATTCCTGCGCAAAGCTCACACTGGATTAACGGTCTACGAAGGCGGTATATTTGATCTCCCCGAGCCGCCGCCTAAATGGATCGATACAATTCGGCAAGTGGTTCGACGACTGTCTCCACACAAATACGAAGATCGGGGGAAACTATGACATGGAAACTATGACATGCACGTGTGGACGGCTCGCGGCGTTTGCTTAACGAATCATCAACTCTCCGTCCCCATGACATCGCCAACGTTATCCGGCTGAACTAGAATATGCAAACAATCACAAGTTTTTAGAGCACTGGTGATACTACCCGCTTTCGTCGCATTGCCAGCCTGTTCTGATCAGCAATGCAGTGAGCATCAGCAAACCGGAAATGACACGGAGCCTAAATTATCCATGCAGCCTCGGACATACCTGAAACATCTCTCTGACTTTGGAGGGTTCGATTGGTTCGTCTTGTTTTTCGAAGCAGATTTTGACGAAGTCGCGGCAGCGTACGAGAGCGTCGCAAAGCTCTCTCTGGAAGACGGAAGGTGGATTGAACCATCCGCCTCCCTTTTTGATCCTTCCGGAACGGTTGTTGAACTCGCTGATTCCCCCTGGTCAGCGATTTTTCATTCGGTCGGACGCGATCTGCCACTCGACGTCGGCAAGTTCATGGCTGAACTAAACAGTCGCGTTGTCACATACGAAGCGAATGACACTGCGGGCGTCGTTGAACTCAAGCTTCATCTGCCAGACGGAACCACAACGCGGTATATGGATGCTACTGATGTGGATGCTGAGAACGAGTTGAATGACGACATTGGAATGCCGCCGGTGTCCGGATACAAGTCGAATGCCTCTCACTCAGAATTCTTCCGAGAAATGGTGATTCCTGAGGTCAACTTGTATTGCGATGGCCAGGGGGGCTTTGTCGTTCCTCGCGAGCAGCGTAGTTCGGTTGGTCGCGTCCGCTTTTCGAAGACTATACCCGGCGGATAACCGTGGCGGCGGCGTAACGATGGGGAGTTTGATCAGCCTTCGAAGCTTACGATTGCTTGCTATCGAGCTACTGCTCGGGTGAGGCAAACAATTCAATCGCATCGTCTTTGAACGTGAAGCCAATATCACGGCTATCGCTGTCGTAGTCGATTTGGAGCACAAACTCCTTCAGGAGCGATTGCCGCTCCGACGTGACCATGACTTTCCATTCATCGCTGAATCGCTCCGCCACGTCTGAATCGGTCGCCCAACCAGAGAGTCTTGCTGCGACAAACTCTTCGATATCCCATGCTGGTAGTGAAACCTTGGGACATGGCGGACGTCCGCCGGCGTGGGACCGACATTGGTACCAGCGATATCGGATGTTGCCCCGGGTGCTAGTGTTCGTGTTCAACGCTCGGCCGCACTTTGCGCAATGCAGTAAACCACGCAGCGGAAAAAAATCCTCGTTCGAATCCCGTTTTTGCGGTGCCCTTTTCTGCCGAGCTTTTACTTGCTGGCGGACCCGCTCGAACTGTTCAGGCGTAACAATCGCCTCGTGGTTGCCTCTCTGCTTCGCATCGCCAGGCAGATAGCCAGCGTAAACGGGGTTGGAAAGGATCTGCAAAAGCCGACGCGCGTTCCAGACAGTTTGGCCGCCCTCACGCCGGTTCGCCAAATCGGCAATCTCCGCCGGTGTTCTTCCGCGCTCGGCGAGCTTGAAGAAATCACAGACCACGACCGAATCTTCTGGCACCGCAACGAGTCGGTTGAATATCCTGTCAATCGTGTATCCAAACGGAACGAGACCGGCAACTCGCTGTCCGCGAGACTTCATTGCGGCACGTGACTCCGCCATGCGTTCCCGTGTCAGCTGTTGTTGGAATTCGCTCGCCGCAGCGATAATGTTGGACGTAAAGCGACTTGATGCGGACTCGTTGAAGTTAGGGTCGGTGACCACTGTCAACGCGACGCCGAAGCGGTCGAAGATATCCATCAACCTCGCGAAGTCAAAAAGCCGTCGAGTCAAGCGATCGATGCTGTAGACAATGACTCGATCGAATTGATCAAGCTCAACTCCGGCTAGTAGGCGTTGCATTTCTGCTCGAGCAAGCGATTCACTTGACTGGCCGGCGTCTTCAAACACGTCGACGACCTTCCAACTAAAATTGGCGGCGGTGTGCATGCAGATTTGTCGCTGCAGATCACATGAAGAAAATTCACGACCGTTGACTCGCGACTGACGTGCATAAATCGCACAACGGACAGGCTGTTCCAACATGAAACCGCTCCCTTCGGCACAAGGTCTGAAGACAAACGCTTCATTGTAATTGATGCATCAGGCACGTCGATTGAAGCGTTCATGCAAACAGTCTCTGGTTAACACACTTTTTTAAAAAAAAGGTTGTGAGTGTTAAATTGTGTTGACTACTTTGCCCACCGTCATGAAGGCAAAATTTGAGCCTTCGTGGACAGTAGCCAAATGCTGCTGCCCACCTTAAACGTCAAAGGCCGATGCACACGCATCGGCCTTTTTGCGTTTATTTCCGTGTTTTCGGCACTTTCTTGCCACAACTCGTTCGCCACGTTCGCTCTTGTCCGGTCGGGTTACCTAACCGGAAAGCAGCTTTCCGCCACGCCCTCCCGAACCCAACAACGAAATCTCTCAGACTCTCTCGGTTAACATGCTCGCCCTAGTTAACAGAAATGGGCGAGCGAGAGTATCGATGGCAAACGCGACCAGAGCGTTCGAGACCGCTGCTGTTTGAGATCGATTTCGGACGGATTCTGGAGAGTGCCAGTGCGAGATCGCCGCGATGAGTGGGGTCATCCCTGCACGGCTCTGCCGGGAGATCCGTCAGCGAGCGAATCAAACTCGATCATTCTCAGAGAGTGAGACGCTGGACGACGCCTGGCTCTTCGATTTCAAGACCGAGACCTTCAGTCCCGCCAGCATGCTCTCGAGTGGTAAAACCATATATCACTCGAGTCACTCTCTCCCGAGTGATATAACCCAAATTGCTTGACTCACCCAGTGATATAAGGTCGAATTTGCTCATATCACCCGACTGACCCGGGGTTAAAAAGATAGTTCTGACACGCTTGAGTCGTTTTTGATTCGACCTCCAATGTGACCGAATGCGGGCATGACGATGCGAGTGTCGTGGCGGACGTGAATGCTACCAGTGCATTGACGCAATGGACCGTTTTTGCTTCGGTCGACTATCGCAGGCGGACGCGACCTGCGGTTGCACTTGCGTTTCCTACCCCGTTCAATTGCTTCGATCGCAATCATCTTTCTGCCCCACATCTTTTGGCCATTGCTCCGGCGCTGGCAGCGTCCCCATTTACTTGCTTGACTGGATCGACTCATGGTAAACTCATGCAACGTCGGGCTCGTTTCGCTGCAAGCTTGGTAAGCACCGCTCGCGGTCAGAACCATGCGGTCAACGGGAGTTCGCGAGCCAGTCCACTTTAATAAAACATCAAATCCTCGAACCCCGTTACCGCGGCCGTTCGTCGACTTAGCAGACTCACATATGCCTGAGCCAATCTTAGACCCAAAGCGATACTACGAGACTTGTCGAGTCCGCAATTGAGATTCTCGGTCAAGACAATGTTTCTCGTTGTGCTAGTCGTTGCAGTCGTGCTCGGCTTTCCCGCTGCTAGCGCGTTCGCATTTTCGTTTATTCCGATCTCAGCTTATCTCGTACGTCGACGACATCGTACGCGTAACCCGCCGTTGCTCGCAGAAATCGCTATTGCTGCGGCTTTGCTTATTCCGCCTTACGCTCTCTCGCTCGGCCCAACTCAGATGTTGATTGGGTATCTGAGTGCCGCAGGTCGCAAGCAATCGGTGAACCGAGTTATCAACTGGCGAGATTCCTTCTATACTCCGGTCTACGAGATCAGCGATGACGGTGCATGGGACTACTTATGGGCCCAATACACTTACGGTTGGTACCGCTGTGGCCATAGAATAGTCTCGTCGTCAGAGCCTTTCACCGACACTGACGAAAGCGACGAACCATGACATCCACCGAAGTACGCGATAAGGCGTCTACAAATGGAACGTCAACCGCGCGTACTCGGTGATGTCCGCCGTTATCCGACCGAGTGGATATTCGCTGCTCAAAAGGATGCACGAACTGCTTCATAGCGGCCCCAACGAAAGCAAGCACGTGCCCCAACCTATAGTTTTCGCTTTTTTGCTTTGCGTCCTACAGGCGAATTGCCTTGCAGCACAGGGGAATCCAGCGTCGAATTCAGAGCTTCTTGCTCGCATACAAGAGTCGCACGCCAAAAGTTCAGGCTTTTACGACGACGGGCATTTTGTCTGGGTCGAAAAGTCTGGCTCTTGGACAGACCCCGCCACTGGACTGAAGCATGAACCTGAAGAGCGGAGGTTCGAGTACTGGGCGCGGCACGGTGAGTGGTCCAGGTTAGACATTACCAAATACTCTAACGGGCAACAGATTGGAGTGGTCGGAAGATCACTTGCTGTTCCGGACCAGCCGCTTCGGTCAAACTGGGGCTGCACCGCAACAACTTGCACGAGACCGCCGCCGCATCCCCAAGACTTCCCCGTGTTCAATGCAGGTATTAGCGTCGGAGACACTCGGCTTTCAACCTATATCTCAAAATGGCTCGAAGGCTCTGAAGACGTTGTCTCGCTAGCAGTCGATGATTCAGATCCATCAAAACTGACGTTTGAAATTGTTGAAGAACGATTGCAGGGCCGCCTGACTTACGCTGCAAACGTTGATCCCAACACCTACCTTGTCAGCTCTTGGGAACGTGAGGCCGTCACGAAGGATGGCAAACATACATACCGTCAAAAACGCCACCTTCAATACGACAAAGAAATCGCTGGGCTACCTCGACGATGCTTTGATTCTGACGCGGATATGGATTATGAAATTTCGTTGACGTCGCTTGACCGTAATCCAGCGCCGTTAAGTATCTTCGATGTCGGGATCCCGTATCCAGCAAACACTGAGACTACTAACTATCGGCTTGCGTACGCTGTGACTTTCGGGGCGGCTCTAACTCTAATTTTCGTGGTTTACCGACGATTCCGAGCGACTTCCAAATCCTCGGATTGCCCAACGCCCTAGCACTTTCGCGGATAACCATGCCGTTAACACGAAGCCGGACTTGCGGCATTTTTTACAGTGGATAGTCGTCACTTCCGGCTCGGTGACGGCGGACGTTCGTCGGACTGAAGACACACGATGCGCAACGCGTTGATCTGCCTTGCAATTGCTTCTCTCGCCCCAGGTTGCGCGCCGACGCCTGTGATTCATCCGGCCGTGCTCGAACTTGAGTTTGACGCCGCAATTCCTCAGGCACGCGACGACGTCACTGGGGTGACACACCTCACCTTGCGAGGGCGTCAATTTGGAGCCGATGATCTTCGTCTCATCGAACGATGCACGAACCTGCGTGTCTTGTCGATTCGCGCATGCAACGTGGATCAATCGCCGATGCTTACAATCGCTCCCACAGTTCAACAACTCTATGTGTCGAATCTAAAATCACGCTCGCCGGTAACACTGATCGGTGGCGAATCGCTCGGGATGCTGGTTTTCACGTCTTGCGAATTGGACAACTACAATTTGGATCGACTGAGGTCGAATGACTCGCTTACGCAACTTACCGTAGTCGATTGCACTGTTTCCGACGAGACGATTTCCTGGATTCAACATCAGAATGGCCTGACAACACTACAATATGGTAACAACGATGCTTCGTCCGATTTGTTTGTGTACTGGGCGACTACCAACCTCACGCATGTGGACATTGCGGGAATGATTCCTTCAACTGAGTCAGTCGCCTTTCTCGAACGACAACCGTCACTTTCACATTTTTCGATTGATCTCTGCGGTGATCCAATCGCCGGTGCGGCTGTTGCGATACTGCAACGCAAGTCGCTGAGTTCAGCACACCTTTTTTGTCCTCGCAAAGATTTGCCACGGTACAATCAACTTTCTAGCAACGGGATTCCGATTGTTCGCGTCTATCAACGACACAACGATCTCTCGCGAACCAAATACACCGACGAACCATGACATGCACGGGAGAACGGCTTGCGCGGTTTCTGAAGTGGAGAATCTTTCGTCCGTTCCCCGTGATGTCTAGCGTTGTGCCGCTGAAGAGAATCGCCATGAATTGTAGAATGCTCGGCTCGTCGGTCCTGTTGGTTCTTTTCGCTGTTCTGCAGCCAGTGGTCCCGCTGTGGGCACAGTCTCCCGCTGAAATCCCGCAAGCTGCTGCAATGTTCGAACGTCTGATTGAGCAACTTCCGGCGGACGTCGAGCCCATCGATATTCACAAATATGTTGGGAAGCCATTTGTGTATACGCTCCATGCCAGCAATTCGCGTGAGCAAGAAACTGCGCTTGTGGGCTTCGTGGTCTCAGGGCGGCTTTATGTCGTGCATTGTCTGCGAACCGAAAAACCCGTCGTTACTGTGTACCACTGCTCCACGCTGATTGCCGATTACGTACCCGTGACCAAAGACGGCGACGAATCATCGCGTATTCCTGTTCGGTCTACGGGAATCGATTCGTTTGAAACAGAACTCAGCGACAAGAGAACTGAAATAGCTGGACTTGCGCAAGCTGCGGACGTCTTCGCAGTAATCGACGGGCGTGCAAAAAATCGCAAGCTGCCATTTGAATTCTCAACGATGTACTCAACGTCACCTGACGCACCCAGGGATGGCACAACAAAGCCGTGAACCGGAGCACTCAATTACGCGGCAACTGAAATCAAAGTCTTCCGTTCGTGCCCGGTTACGGCAGACGTTCTGCATCGGAGACAGACTGTTGCGATTTATCGAAGTGATAGCGACTGTCCGAGTGGAACGCGACATCGAAAGCTATGAGGCAACGCTCGAACTGTCTACATCCTCCGGAAGGAAAGTGACCTGCTTCGATCAAGCTCTCGAATCGCGGGAAACGGTTATTGGCATATTGAAAGACTGCGGACTAACCAATTCCGAGATACGCGAGGGCGGCGGTGAAGCGGTACAGAATTTTTGGTCATCGACGAAGTCCGTCGTTCATCGAATCGCGATACGCAACAAGAGCATGGACGTCCTCATGTCGGCGATGGCCGCAACAGAACGCCACTTCTCAGCATTGCCACGCCCATTCTTTGGACGAACGAAGCACAACTTCACATTTCACGCGCCTGTGCCAATCTATGCAACAAATGTTTCCGCGGACGATGCGTTGAGGGAAGCAATGCAAAATGCTCGCAACACGGCAGAGGTATTTGCGAACGAATCAGGATATCGCTTGGGGCGATTGATTTCCGTTGCCGAGCACTATTCCCAACGACGCCCTGATGCTAACGCAGGGCCAAGATACGGCTATCCAGACGACACGAGTGTCGATTTTTGTCTATCCGAAGACGACGCAATTGGTGCTATTGCGTATACTGGCCTCCCAAAGAACACGGCGAACGCGGCACGACGATTCCACGTTCGTTTTGCCGCAGAAGATGCAGAACCATCGGATGCACGGGAGACCTCGGCGCAGTCGGTCTTGAAATCAAAGTCAACTCCTCGGTCCCCGTGATCCGGGCCGTTCTGACACGCTTGAGTCGTTTTTGATTCGACCTCCAATGTGACCGAATGCGGGCATGACGATGCGAGTGTCGTGGCGGACGTGAATGCTACCAGTGCATTGACGCAATGGACCGTTTTTGCTTCGGTCGACTATCGCAGGCGGACGCGACCTGCGGTTGCACTTGCGTTTCCTACCCCGTTCAATTGCTTCGATCGCAATCATCTTTCTGCCCCACATCTTTTGGCCATTGCTCCGGCGCTGGCAGCGTCCCCATTTACTTGCTTGACTGGATCGACTCATGGTAAACTCATGCAACGTCGGGCTCGTTTCGCTGCAAGCTTGGTAAGCACCGCTCGCGGTCAGAACCATGCGGTCAACGGGAGTTCGCGAGCCAGTCCACTTTAATAAAACATCAAATCCTCGAACCCCGTTACCGCGGCCGTTCCCCGATGCAATTAAAAATTACGGAGTCCAATCGTTGACACACAATCACTTGATCCTCTTGGTGTTAACGTTAGTCGCTGGCAGTGGGCTTTGTGCTGCTGAGACAAAGCAGCAAATGACAGTTACACTAGACGACTCGAAAGCGACAATTCTAGTTGATGGCGAATTACCGCTGAGCTGCATGACCGCCGCTATGGACGCAGCGACCGATCTGGGATACGACGGCGTTACGGCTTCACAAGTCGCGGCTGCCAAACAGGCTTTGTCGCCGACGGGCGTATCGTTTATTGTCAACATCGAGACCGATACCGTCACATTTCGCTCGTTGCGGCCGGTGCCTAGCAAGGTCGTGATCTGTTTTCTCCAGCGACTGGATTCAGCGTCAATCGGTAATGTACGTTTCGCGGCGTTTGACGCCGAAGAAGCATGTAAAGGGGGGGGGCAACCCGATGCACCCGCGTCGGCGAGTCCGGGCGATTCGACAATAGAAGATCAACCGCGCCGACCGGGTGATCGGTAGCGTTATCCCACTGAATTGCGTTTCACAAAACATGGCTAAACGCATCGAATCGCCAGTCTTCGGAAAACTGAAGCATCATCGTGCGAGTCAAGAGTACTCGGCGAAGATGACGCACAAAGATACATCGATCTCCATTCACTTCGTTTGCGAGACCGACGGCGCGATGGATCGTTTGCTTCCGTTTGGAGAGAAGATCTGGAAGGGACGGGTGCGGTACTTCAAGGTGTTTCGCGAGTACGCGGTTGCTGAACTGCTTGAGCAATTGAACGGTTTTCTCGACTGCGGCGAGGACGATCCGCCGCAAGTGACGGCGAAAGAACTCCGAGAGATTTTGGCCGCACCGTTTTCGATTACGTTTTTCGAGTCCGGCAACGACTACGAGACGCTCGTTTGCGACATTAGCGGAGGTGACGATCCTCGGCTTCACGAACACTGCTTGACGGTATACTTAGATGATGCCGGGCGAGTAACTGATGGCGAGGCGGTTTCGCTCTTTTGACAGTTAGGTCGCTGGGATAACCATGGCATTCACACGGAGCCGGGCTTGCGAGCGATTTGGCAATGGTTGACTTTTTACTCCCGGCCCGGTGACGGGCGACGTTATGCATGAGGAACTTGATGAACGATGAAACCGGTGATTCATGGGCTCCGCATGAGTTTCATGCAATGCCGGTTCAACACCCGCCTAGTCCTTGGTCTCGTTTCGTTGAACGCGACGAAACGTATCTGAATCACCTTGGATTTTCGGACGGCTGTTCACACTGCCAGGTCGTGTCTGATCGTGGGGTTTCGGTCTATTCGCTTCCGTCGCTTGTACTTGTTCACAACGAGCCTGAATACGACATTGGTATTGCATTTCCCAACCTAATGATGGACGGCGTCGGTCCGATCGCGGGACAACGGTTGCGGTTCGCAGGGCGATTCGGGGGCGGATTCTCCTACCGGAACGGCGACGACTTGTTATGTGAACCGCTCCATCTCACGGGAACTCGTGTTGCAGTGTTCATTAAGTCGAATTCCGCGCCGTTCGACCTTTCGGCGAACTTGCTGGCCAACCCGTATTCGAAGATCTTTGACGGAGATCCTGTGATTGCGGTCGGGTTCTGTCCCTGCGACAATCACTTGGTCATCGCAACGTCTCGGCGTCTACGTATTTCAACCCGACAACCCAATGCATGACCAGAGAATTGCACGGGAGTGGCGATGGCCGTGCGTTTCGACGTGGATGATCAAATCCCGCCACCCCGTGAATTCCGCCGTTATCCGAATGAAACGACGCTCTGATGGCATGGTCGTCTGATTGGCTCTACAAACTGCTGCTTGATCGCGCACGCGAAACATGGAACGAAGCGCAAACCGCAGCCGCGCAGCGCGGTGAGCCGGCCCCAGACTATTTGGTCGCCACCGAACACCCGACGTTCAATGAACAATTCACGATGGCCTTCGGTGACCCGGTGCGCATATGGACATCTCTTGATGACTTTGCTTCACTCGCTGACTTATCGGTGCTGCCGAAGAAGTCATTGACCGTTGATACATCAAGGAGCATTTTCGCGATTCCATTGTTTGCGTTTCACATACCGGACGATCGCAAGCGCGTCCTGATCTCGCGCCACATCGGTGGGCGGTACGGTAATGGTGGCTGGCACGATGTGCTCGGACAGGCTAGTCGCGGTAAACTTTCGAATGCGGGTCATGCCGGATGGGTCGCTTGAGAAGATCGGATAACCACACCGTGAACGCGCGAACTGACAAGGTCTGATTGACATGCGAGTGCGGAGGATCGCCGTGTGACCGCAAGCCACGGGCTCCGTATTGAGTGTTGCAGGCAGCGTAATCGGTGTCGCCATTTGGTGACGAAGATTGGACACGCCGAGGCGACTTGCATAACTCGCAAAATTCAAGCAGTCGCTAACGTGCGAAAGCATTTACGACGTCTTGCTGCATGGGGGGGCGCTGCCGATCTTATTCCAAACCTGTCGCTGCTTACTCCAGTTCGGTGACTGCAGGACGGTCCGCAGATCGCGTTCGGTAGTAACTATGTCGCCATTGGTAACGGGAGGGAGGTGAAGAACCGCTTCCTGAATGTCCGGCGCGAGCTGGAGCAGATTCAGTATTTGAGTGACTCGGGCGCGGGTGATGCCGGCGGTGCGGGCGATCTCTGCCTGGTCTTTGACTTGGCCGGTTGCAAGCAAGTGGTCGAGACGAATAGCGAGGGCCATCAGTTTCGACACGTGGGGCAGACGTGGCGTGGGCGGGCGTTTGGCCGCGGTGGGCGACGTGACGCGGTGTTGGCCGCGTGCGGCGGCGGTGGTTTGGAACTTGGCTTGAATGTGCGTCATTGTGTTTGTGTTTCCGAGGTCGGGGTAATGGTGTCGAGGGATTCGAGCCCCGTGGGGCTGAGGGTAATGGACAGGTTGCTGTCGGTAGGGTCGTGGTCGATGCGTTCGATTAGAAGTGACATCAATCGACTTCGCTCGCTGAGGGTCATGTGGTCCCACAGAGTTTCAAGGTCGTCGATTGCCTTGAGGATCGAAACGCGATCGGGAGTGGCGGAGTTGATCGTGGCAAGTTGCTCGTGCAGAGTGCAAAGACGCATACGGTCGCGGTGATGTTGCTCATTGAGCGACGCCAAGGAATCAAGTCGAATAGTTTCGCGGGAAGCGTCGGATGTGGGGACAGAGAGCGAGTCGATGGACCGCTCGGTCCGATGTATCGCAGCCGCGAGTGCTGTTTGCTCTTTTATGACTTCGCTGCGACGTTCATCGATGGATCGGCGGACACGGTTGCATATCGCGTTCAATATTTTTTCGTCAATCGTCAGCGACTGAAGTTGAGCGACGATGAATCGTTCGACTTCTTCGGCGGGCAATGATGGACGCGGGCAGGTCTTGCGGCCTCGTTTAGTTGCCTTGCTGCAAACGTAGTAGCGATAGCGTTTGGACTTCGTTCGTGCGCCACTCGATGCATGCGTCATCATGCACCCACAAGCGGTGCAGTGAATGAGACCGGCGAGCACTCCTGGGGAACGCCCATGAACCCTATCGCCGGCGCTTACTCGGTTGGCACGAAGCTTCTTCTGGACAAGATCATAGGTGTTGGAATCGACGATCGCGTCGTGCTCGCCTTCATAGATTTGGTCGTGGTAGGTGACTTTACCGAGATAGATTCGGTTCGTCAGCAAAGCATGGAGTGTGTTCTTGTTAAAGCGAACGCCGCCGACCGTTTTGCCTGCCTTGGTTGTCCAGAGTTTTGTCCGGAATCCGCGTTGTTCGATCGCGTCAATCGTTGTTAACAATCCTCCATGCTCAAGATAGAGATCGAAGATTTGGCGAACACGAACCGCTTCTGATTCGTTGACGACCAACCGCTTCGTATCACGGTCAATGTCGTAACCCAGAACCGGCCGGCCGCCAATATATTTGCCTTTGCGGCGGGCCGCTCCCATCTTATCGCGTGTTCGTTCGCTGATGATTTCACGTTCAAACTGAGCGAACGATAATAGAATATTAAGGGTCAGTCGCCCCATACTGGAACAGGTATTGAACTGCTGGGTCACCGAGACGAACGAGCAACCTGCGACGTCGAGCGTATTCATGATTCTAGAAAAGTCGAGCAGGCTGCGGCTGAGTCGATCGACTTTGTAAACAACCACGCAATCAATCAAACCGGCCTCAATATCACTGAGAAGGCGTTTCAGCGCCGGTCTTTCCATGTTGCCGCCGGTAAAGCCGCCGTCGTCATAGAGCGTTTCAACTTCGGTCCAGCCTTCACCTCGTTGGCTGGCGATGTATGCAGCACCGGATTCGCGTTGCGCATCGAGAGTGTTGAAATCTTGGTCGAGCCCTTCCGTTGTTGATTTGCGAGTATAGATCGCACATCGAATGTTTTTAGGCTGTTTGGTGGATGCGATCATTGATTTGCCCCCTTCTTCTGGCTCAGTTTAAAAAACGTGAAACCGTTGACGTGCGAGCCGGTCACCGCGTTAGCGATTGCCGATAGCGTGCTGAATATCTCGCCGTTGAACTCGAAGTCGCTTTGACGGACCAAAACGGTTAACGTCCTGCCCTTATAGGTCTTCGTCAGAATGGTGCCAGGCGGCGGCAATCGTTCGTCACGATCATCGTCAGCAGCAACGAGGCACGTTTGTTCATTGGCTTCGTCGATCTTCATGGTAAAGTCGCGAGGCGGACGTTTTCGCAAGTCGGCGTCGTCGGCCATCGCTAGCGCCCGCTGGCGTACTCGTTCTGGCAAACCTCCTTCTTCGTTCGCTTGCAGCCGCCAAGCAATTTTCTTGACAAGCCAATCGCGATTGTGGCTGCGTGGGGGCTCGCCGCAGACGGACTCGTAATGGTCTTTCAAAGCCCCGGTCGCCATTCGCTTCATGCGGGCGACTTCGCGGTTGATGTTTAAGGACATGGGTTCTCCGTGGCTAAAGAGTAAGGATCGTAAATCTCGCGGTTCGTTTACCGCTTGATCACAGAGAGCGATCATTTGCCGAAGAACTCAAGCCAACGTGCGAGACTTTCGGCGAGTCTTTTTCCAAGTGATTGGAATGTGCCGTCAAATGCCGGACGACGGCTTTTGCGAGAATATCGATAATTTCATCAACTTGCCGTTCGGTTACCGTGGCATCAGCGTGTTGCATTAGGTCTGTTGTCCAAGAGAGATTACAAATGTCGGCAGTGGAGTTAACACACCGCTCCTACTTGTAGACCTTCCAACTGGGAGACCCGAATGGCGAAGGTTGGAGAAATGTTTTTCAGCGGAGAGATTTTTGTGGCAATCGCAGGACGGCGTCGAGGTCGCCAGCGGTTTGCCAAAGCAACCGAAGTTCGTTCGCCGAATCGTCCTTCAAGCAGCGGCTGACATCCACTTTGCTCATGCCCGTTCGGGCGGCCATGTCGTTTTGGGTTGGACGCGGCAGTAACTCAGCAGTTGCTTCCGCATAGCTGGCCGCGGTTCTGAGATGTTGTTTCAGTTCATTGACGAGCAGTTCGATCTTAGCGACTCGACTCGATCGTTTGGACCTTGATGGCGGCTTTAAATCGTGACTATCGGCCGCTTCGAGAATTTGATCCTCGATCGCATCCCAGTCGAGCCATAGTTGAACCTCGTCCTGGTGAACGACATCTTCGATCGCGATCACTCGATTGGAAAGGTGTTCTTCCCAGTACTCAGCGACCATTGGCGTGGGCGTGAAGATGATCGTCCGCGGCCGTCGCTTCAGTTTTTCGAGGATCTCATCGTGATAATTAAACGCGATGCCGCGAACGAACCAGAGTTCACGACTGCGGCTGGCGATCGTCCTCCGGCCAATATGCCAGAGCCGATCGGATACCAACGGTTCGATCGATCGCCTCGTATCAGCGAATAAATGGTGCAGTGCTGCAGCGGTGTCGAACACCAGTTGGTCCAGTTGCTCGGGACGAATCCGCGTTGGACCGCATGGCGAACAAACAATGTAACCCTGACGAATTCCACTTGCGTCCGGGACGTAGGTCACCGGTTGGTCCTCGCCACAGTCAGGACAGCGGATCGCAGCAGCACGCATTGTCGGGCGGAGTAAACCATGATGCCTGGCCGGGGCGAGTTGCGTCCTGTAGACGCGAGTGACCTCGTCAACCGTAAAGACCGGCGGATCAAGCTCCCACTGCAACCAGACTGGGTGCGTCGTTGGTCGCACAGTCGATCTCCCACATTTTCAAGTGCTTCTGGACGATCTCGGCGCGATCGGGCGTCAAGCTTCGCAGGTTGCATGTTCGCGGCGAGATGCGAATCTTGCGATGACCGGCCCGTGCAAAACGTGTGGCGGGAAAGTCGATCCGGATCTCGACCGCGTTCACCCGGAATTGCCAAAGCAGTTCGTCCGATGAGCTCAACTCCTCGGCGATCGCTTGATGGATTGTGTCTTCAGCATTCTTCTTGTTGACCCCAGTGGAAAGGGGGCGATTGGAGTTTCGATTCAGCATCGAAATCGTTTCAATGCGAGCGCGGATGTTATCCACAGGATCGGTCGCCAAATGGAACGTCGGATTTTTGAGGTGATCGAGTGCATAGGCTTGGTCTGGTTCGTAGGGTCCGAGTCTCCATCCGAGCACGCGGTCAGCAAAGATTTGTTCGAGCCGCTCCTTGCGTGGCTGTCGAAGTTCGGTGCTGAGTTCGAGTGAACCGGCGACTCGGTCATAAGCGAATATGACCTGCACTGTGGGACGAATCGCGATCGTTTTTAACCGACCTGTGTCATCGTGAGTGTTTTCACAGCGGATAAAGTCATCCGGATGAGCGATGAAGTACTCCATTTCATTGCGGGTAATGGTTTCAACGGTGACGTATTGGCCGCGACCTTCTTCACGCAGTAAATTCGAGATCCCTTCGGCCAATCGTTCTTTGACATTTGGCGCGAATTCGACATCCGCCGGCACATCGTTTCGCCGTCGCCAGAAACTGCATGTTTCGAGGTCGAGAAAGGTGGATGACGCCGCAAAAATCTCCGGTTCGTTCAAACGGACCCACATCGCTCGGCCGTGCAAATCGAGGTCGGTCGGGATGCGAGACATCAGGTCGGGGACGCCGTGCAATTTCGCTGTGTCGTCGATCGCGGTCATGCCGGCTTCGTTGGCGAACGATCGCACGTTTTGAAGATCGACCTCGACGGCGTTGCGATCACTTGGAAGCAGTTCATTGATGTAGTCGAGCATTGGATCGACTTCCCGTTCGGCCAGCTTTTCCCAAGGAACATCGAACTGGCCGGGCACATGGTGGATGAACCATTGCTGCAGCAACGAATTGGGAACCACGCGGAACATCGTGGATGTGGAGACTTGTTGAGGCATTGCAAACTATCTTTCATATTTACGAGAAACACCGATGACTTTTCCAAGCACACGAAAGTCGCTGTCAGGCTGCACGACGATCGGTTTGTATTTCCGATTTTCGGGCAGCAAGCGAATCGATCCATCGTTAGTTTCCAGTCGTTTGACGGTTGCTTCGTCATCGATCATCGCGACAACAATCTCACCGCTTTCGGCAATCAATTGTCGGCGAACGATGACGACATCCCCGTCTCGCATATCCGCATCCTTCATACTGTCGCCGCTAATCGTCAGAGCAAAACATTGCCCGCGAGCTACCAAGTCCGACGCAACCATGATTTCGCCCATTCGATTTTCTTCAGCCAACATTGCTGGGCCGGCTTTGACCACCCCGACCAGCGGCACACTGACCATCGACTCGATTGACTGACTTGGCCGGCGAACGACGCGAAGGCTGCGAGCCTTTCGCGGTTGTCGGCGGACGTAGCCTTTGCGTTCAAGTTGCAAAACCAGTTGATGGGTGCTGGCGGCGGTAATGCCAAGCTTCTCACCGAGTTCGGTCATCGTTGGTGCGATGCCATTGCGGTCAATAGCGGCGGACAGTTCGTCGAGTGCTCGCATTTGACCTTCGGTGATTTCGTTCTGGCGTGGTCGTCCTCGGCTAGGCTTGGTTGGCTTCATGATCGGGCTTCCTTGGCGGTCGTGTTCCTGCGGCTCGAATTAGCGCTGATAGACGTTGTTTCGTGCTAATGTAAATCTAGTCATCCGGATCATGCCGTCTAGTGCGATTTTGCTAGCAATGTCGCAAGTCGCTAAATCACAACGACTTAAAATTTGAATTCGCGCTGACAGATGAGGTGGACATCGGTATGGCGGTTTTACAGTTGTAGGTCGTCTTCATGATGCGACTCCCAAATGAACGAGGAAGGTGAGGAACGCATTCCGTCCAGAGTCATCAGTGCGCGTGACACGGTTGGTCCAAACGCCAGGAAAATCTTTTCAGACCGCCGCTCTGCGGGAGGGATCGTCGCTGTTGCAGTTTCAGTTAGTCCGATTTGGTGTAACTGAAACTGAGGAAATTTGGAGACGTAAATGCGGCGTTGGGCGGGGCGAAACGAACCAATGAAAATTTCATAGTTCGATTTCGTGCAACTTCGTCGGTGGGTGTGGCCGCTGCCGTGATGCGGCCTTTTCAACACCGCCCGCCGACGGAGCGAACATGTCTTTCCCCTTCCCAAGCCAATTTGCAACCTCGCCTGCTTGCCGCGTGGATGCGGATCCGAATGCCCACTGTCAATCTCTTGCCGACGACGCGTTTACGCAGACGGTAATTCGCCGCAAGGTCCGGCAACTGTTGACGTACCCAGAATTCGCGCAGCACGAAGCCGAGGACATTCACCAAGAACTGCAGACCCGTCTCGAAGAAGCGATGCGATTGCACGACGATGACGTTGGCCATCGGAATCCCTACATCACGATGATCGTGGATCGTCAGGCCAGCCACCTGTTGAAGTTTCGCCGTTGGAAAACACGAGCCGACCTTGGAACGTCATCGCTGAACGTGATGATTGAAAGCGGTGGCGAATATCGCGAGCTCCTTCAGTGCGTCAGTGATGACGATCGTCGTCGCCGGTTGGAAACCGCGGAGTTATCCGAGACTGATTTGGTGGATATGCGAAACGATCTGTCGGTGGTCATTGCGAAGTTGCCCGATGAATGGCAACGGTTCATGAAGCTGCGTTTGAATCATTCGGTTGCCGAATGCTCTCGGATCATGAATGTGCCGCGTTCAACGCTGAAGTCTTGGCTGCCGAAAATCGCTGAGATTTTCCAGGAAGAAGGACTTCGAGACTATATCGTTTGAACTTTTTTCGGCACGGCTTCGCCTTTTGGGACGCTGAGTTGGAAGGTCTAGAGGTAGCGGGAAACCGCGAATCAAACGACCGCCCTTACCTCTCAGCTCCAGGTTCCCCATGCCCACCGTTTCACTCGACATTGAACGCCGCGTCGCCATTTCTCTCGCGGTTGGTCGCTACCTGAGATCGGCCGAACGTTTTAACGAAGCCTCCCGTGATTTCACGGGAGCTTGCAAATCGCTCCGAAAGCACCTCGGCAGCGGACAGCGTTTTGTCGTCCAAGTTGACTTCAAGCACTACATCGTCACCAGCGATCGCGATGGCAATTTCGATGTCGAAGCGATCACGTCTCTCTAAATCATTCCGTTAACCAGCCAACGAAGGAATTGTCCACTCAATGACCAACTTACTTGAAACCATCCAATCTGGCCGTCAATCGAAGCCGCCACGTGTCTTACTGTACGGGGTCGAAGGCATCGGTAAGTCAACGTTTGGCAGCGAAGCTCCAAAGCCGATCTTTATTCAAACGGAAGACGGTCTGGATGAAATCGACTGTGATCGTTTCCCACTTGCGACCAAGTTCGATGACGTCATCGCTGCACTAAAAACGCTTGTGGGCGAGAAGCACGACTACGAGTCTGTCGTGATTGACTCTCTCGATTGGCTAGAGCGTCTCGTCTGGGACAAACTGTGCCAACAGTATGCCGTCGAGTCGATCGAGAAGGTCGACGGCGGGTACGCTCGCGGTTACATGCACGCCCTCTCTCTGTGGCGTGAAGTGCTCGATCAGCTTGGCGTGCTGCGTTCGCGAGGCATGGTGATCGTGATGATCGCTCACTCCAAGGTCGAACGGTTCGAGGACCCTGAGTCATCGCCGTACGACCGCTACTCGCCGCGGTTGCACAAGCATGCTGCCGCACTCGTGAAGGAGTGGTGCGACGCCGTTTTGTTTGCGACTCGCAAAATGCGAACGCAGAGCGAAGACGGCGGTTTCAACCGTAAACGCACGATCGCTCATGCCATCGGCAAAGAAGGCGGCGAACGAGTGATTCGGGCGTACGGATCGCCAACCTGTGTCGCCAAAAACCGTTACGGCATCGCCGAAGAATTGCCGCTCTCCTGGGACGCTTTCGTCACCGCCATGTCGGCTAACTAAACGACTCCCCCACTCTTCCATCCACAGACTCCAGACTAAGGACTACAGACTCACAATGGCAAACCTGCAAGGCTTTGATGCCAACACCGTCGAACCTGCCGACGATCTCGAACCGATCCCCGCCGGCAAATACGTGGCCGTCATCACTGACAGCGAACTGAAGCCGACCAAAGCGGGGACCGGTAACTACCTTCAATTGACGTTTCAGATCGTGGAGGGTGAGTACGCAAACCGTCTTCTCTGGGTGCGACTCAACCTCGACAACCCCAACGCGACCGCGGTGGAAATCGCCCGGCGGGAGTTGTCTGCGATCTGTCGGTCGGTCGGCGTCTTGATGCCTACCGACTCGGCCGACCTACATAACTTGCCGTGTGTGATTCACGTGCGAGTGAAGCGACGCAACGACACTGGCGAGTTGCAGAACGAAGTGAAGGGGTATTCGAAGGTCGGCGCGACCGCGGAGACGAAACCAGCCGCCAAGATCAGCGGCACGGAGGCCCCTTGGAAGCGATAGCCGCGGCCTCTATTGGATCGCTTCCAAGACCGACGCTCGACCGGCACGGATTGCCGGCCGAGCGTTTTTTGTTCGCTCGTCACCCTGTCATGCCAACCATGCTAAAGCTGAACCTGCCCTATCCACCGTCGATCAATCACTACTGGCGTCACGTCGGCCAGCGGGTGCTGATCTCAAAGAAAGGCCGAGAGTATCGTGCCGAGGTCAGTAGTTACCTAAATCGCAAACGCGTGGAACCACTTGTTGGTCCTCTGTCGGTCGACATCGAGCTGCACATGCCCGATCGCCGGCGTCGCGACATCGACAATGTGCTCAAAGCGATGCTCGATGCACTGCAGTGGGGCGGAGCGTTCCTGGACGACAACCAAGTGATGCGTCTGGCGATCGAAAAGGTCGTCTCTGAAAACAAGTCGAAACCAAAACGTCGTACCAAAGACGAGATTGCTGCTGGCGTTGAAAAACCAAAGCCCTTGCAAGGCGAAGCGATCGTCTGGATCGCGGAGGTTCAGACAGAAAACCTCGCGGCAGCCGACCGCATTTGTTTGCGTTGTCAAAAGTCGTTCGCGTCCTTAGGTCCGGCCAATCGTATCTGTGACGGTTGCAACGAAGACAACCGCGAAATCTCACCCAACGCGGAACCGACGTGGTCCGGCAAACGTCACAACGGAAAGGCTCTGTGATGCAATTACGCAATTACCAGCAAGCCGCCGTCGACGCAGTCTACGACCACCTTCGCAACCGCGACGACAACCCGGTCGCTGTGCTGCCAACGGGTGCAGGCAAATCACTCGTTCTGGCGAAGATCGCGAGTGATGCAGTTAACCAATGGAACGGCCGAGTGCTAATCTTGGCCCACGTCAAAGAACTATTGGAACAGAACGCGGACAAGGTTCGTCGTCTGTGCCCCGACATCAAGGTCGGACTGTATTCTGCCGGCCTAAAGAAACGTGATACCAACACACCCGTCTTGGTCGCTGGTATCCAGAGCGTCTACAAGCGAGCGTGTGACCTTGATCCGTTCGATTTGGTGATTGTTGACGAGGCACACTTGATCTCCAAGAAGGGTGACGGCATGTACCGGCAGTTCCTGGCGGACTGCAAGGTCATCAATCCACACGTCCGCGTGATCGGGTTGACTGCCACACCATTCCGTCTCGACTCCGGCATGATCTGTTCGCCGGATCATTTCCTAAATCACATCTGCTATGAGATCGGCATCAAGGAACTGATCCGCGACGGATATCTCTGTCCGCTCGTTTCCAAGGCCGGTGTGAACCGAGCCGACTTTTCGTGCGTCCATGTTCGCGCCGGCGAGTTTGTATCCGAAGAAGTCGAGCAATTGGCAGGCAACGATTCCCTCGTATCGGCTGCGTGTGCCGAGATCGTCGAGCTGACGGCGGATCGCCGGGCCGTGCTGATTTTTGCGACCAGCGTGGCGCATGGGCGGCGAGTCGTCGAAACGCTCCTAGACAACCACGGAATCGATTGTGGTTTCGTCACGGGCGAGACGCCGGCGGGCGGACGTGACGAGATGTTGGCCCGCTTCCGAGACGACGCACCTACTTCGCTGCTCGAAACCGAACCGCTGCGTTTCCTTTGCAATGTCAACGTGTTGACGACCGGCTTCGATGCACCGCGTGTCGATTGTGTCGTGATGCTGCGTCCGACTATGTCGCCGGGACTTCTGTATCAATGCGTCGGCCGTGGTTTCCGTTTGCATCCGGAGAAACAAAATTGCCTGGTCCTCGACTTCGGCGGCAATATCGAACGCCACGGCCCGATCGACCAAATTAAACCAAAGGAAAAGGCGACTCGCCCGGATCAGGTCCCACCGGCGAAAGAGTGCCAAAAGTGTCACGCCTTGGTCGCTTGCGGCTATGCAAACTGCCCCGAATGCGGCCATCCGTTTCCGCCACCGGATCGTGAAGCCCACGAGGCGAAAGCGAGTGAGGCCGGCGTGCTCTCTGGTGAGGTCACCGATACGGAACACGCCGTTCAAGACGTTATCTATCGAATCCACCGTAAACGTGACGCCGACGAGGATGCGCCGCGATGCCTGCGAGTCGACTACATGATCGGGCTGGATCATTGGCAAAGCGAATTCATCTGCATCGAACACACTGGATACGCACGACGCAAAGCCGAAGCGTGGTGGTATGAACGCTGTCTCGATCCGTGTCCGACGGACGTCGAGGAAGCCCTCGACATTGCCGAAGCCGGTCTGCTCGCCGTGCCCGAAATACTAACGGTCCGCTCAATCGCCGGCCAGAAATACGACCGCATTATCAAACAGACGATTGGCGAGATACCTAACGCTGCATCGGACGAGGCACCGTTTTGATGGTCGATTTGCGGGAGCAGGTTGCGAATTATCGCCAGCGTGACTGGTACTGCGTGCCGCTGCGCCCGCGATCGAAGTCACCGGCACGACGTGACTGGATCAATCTGCGATTGAACCCCGAGGTCTTTCCCAAGCAAGGTAACATCGGCATCATTCTTGGTGAACCGTCAGCGTGGCTCGTTGACGTGGATCTGGACTGCGCCGAAGCGATCGAGTTGGCCGACCAGTATCTTCCTCCAACGCCGGCGATTACGGGCCGACCATCGGCACCGCGTTCCCATCGTTGGTACATTGCGGTTGGAGCGATCACCACCAAGCATACCGATCCCAGCGATGGCTCGATGATCGTCGAACTGCGGTCGACCGGTGCGCAAACCGTCGTCGGGCCGAGTGTGCATCCCGACGGCGAAACCTACGAAACACTCGATGGCGAACCGGCCGCAGTTCCCTCGCTGATGTTGGCCGCATGCGTCAAAGCCCTCGCGGAAGCCGTCATTGCTAAGCGTGGCATTAGCGTCCCGCTCGCGAATCCTGAACCATCGCAGGCTGGAAGCCTGCGCCACGCGAGCAACGAGGTGCAATCGCGGGCTGTTGCCTATATCAATGCGATGCCACCGGCGATCGCTGGCAGTGGCGGTCATTCGCAGACTTATGCCGCCGCGACGGCGCTCGTTCATGGTTTCGGCCTCGATCCAGCGATTTCGCTCGCGATTCTGACCAACCACTACAACCCACGCTGCAATCCGCCTTGGTCCGAGAAAGAACTGCAACACAAGGTCAACCAAGCGGCAACAAAACCGCACGACCGTCCATTCGGCTGGCTCCGTGATTCGCAATCTAGGGATGCAGATCTTTCCACCGTTGATCTGAGCAAATTTCAAACGAAGCCGCCAATCGTCGAATCGCCAGAGACGATCGATAGACCGCTGCACAAAGTACCCAGCGATCCCGGCCGCTTACCCGAGTCGATGTATGAGGTGCCCGGCTTCGTTCGGCAAGTCATGGATTTCACTTTGGCGAACGCTCCTTACCCAAACATTGGATTGGCGTTTTGCGGAGCAATGGCGTTGCAATCGTTCCTCGCTGGTCGCAAGGTCGCCACCACTGGCGATCTGCGAACCAACATCTATCTGCTCGCACTTGCGGGCAGTGGGACAGGTAAAGAATTCCCCCGAAAGGTCAATTCGCAAGTCCTGTTTCAAATCGGCGAATCACGCAGCATTGGCGACAAGTTCGCATCAGGGGAAGGCATCCAAGACGCATTGGTGCGTTCGGGTCGCATGTTGTTCCAGAACGACGAGATGGACGGCGTCCTTAGGCAGATCAACCTCGATCGAGATAATACGCGTGAATCCATCCCCAATATTCTGCTAACCCTCTACACGTCGGCTGGTGACGTTTACCCCATCCGTGTGAAAGCTAATCAAAAAGATGCCATTTATGTCGATCAGCCTCACTTGACGTTGTTCGGAACCGCGACGCCACAGTTTTTCTACGAGTCGCTGTCGACGCGAATGTTAACCAACGGCTTCTTCGCTCGACTGAACATCATCGACGTTGGCAAGCGTGGCAAAGGACAAACGCCGGGATCGGCCCGCAACCTACCCGACGACATCTTGGAAACGGCTAAGTGGTGGGCGGATTTCACACCGGGCGGCGGCAACTTCATGTCCCAGCACCCGAAAACGGCAACGGTCCGGTTCACACCGGATGCCGAGACCGCGATCACGGATTTGCGAACGCAAACCGAAGTCGAATACGACAAGGCCGACGACGACGGGGACGAGGTGGCTCGTGCCGCGTGGAGTCGCACATGTGAACATGCAAAGAAGTTGGCATTGATCTATGCGTGCAGTGAGAACCACGCCGAGCCGGTGATCTCCGTCGCGGCGGTTCGCTGGGCCAGCGAATTTGCACTGCACCAAACACGCCGGCAACTTTATCTCGCGTCAGTCCACGTCGCCGAAAACCCGTTTCACAAAGAATGCTTGAAGTTCATGAAGCGGCTTCAAGACGAATCAACCGGCATCCTCAGCCGCAGGCAGATCATGCGTATCATGAAGATGAAAGCAAACGATTTTGACCAGGTCGTTCAAACGCTCGTGCAACAAGAACAGATCAAATCGGTGTGGATCGAATCTAAAACCAAGCCGGCCCAAGGCTACCAAATCAACCTCGACTAATCCGTCACGAATCTGTCACCAATCCGTCACGCCGTGGTGACAGTTCTCGCTCGATTTGGAGCCAAATCATGCTTTTAAGCCAAGAACCGTCCCAATCTGTCACCCCCGATGGTGACGGATTAGTGACAGATTTTTTCAAGAGAAAAGACCGTAAATATAGGAAAAAACTCTCTCTCTATTAATATACGTCCCCCTGTCACGCCCATGCCCGCGCGACGCGTATTCACGCGCACGAGGGGGCAGGGTGACAGATTTCGGTGACACATCACTTTCCACCAATTTCTGCAGGTTGCAGCATTCGTTTAAATACGTCGTGGACGCAGTGTTAAGGCCATGCCACATCGTCTCCGTATCATCGCGTAGTTATCCGACGTTGGCAGTCACCCGACAATACGTCGTGGTTGAAGGTCTTCTTGCGCTGATGCAATTTTCTCCGGCGGCCATTTGTGAATCGCTCCACGTAACCTGAGGTACTCGATGACCTGTGGAGATAAACCGTATAAAACCGCCCAGTCAAGAACGGTAAAGCTGTTTTGCTCATCTCCAAAAAGTGGAAAAGTGTTGTTAATGTTCGCACCTCCGTTCAGTAGAAGCTCAAGCATCTCAAGCTGTAGCTCAGGACTCTTATTATGATTTACCGCTGCAACAATCGGTCGACCAAGATTCGGGTCTGCTCCATTTTTTAGCAACCAACCCAATGCATCAAACCTGTCTTTATTGACAGCGATCTCGATTGGCCGGGATTCGAGTTGTTCGTTGACATCACACCCGGATTCAAGTAGCCGGTCCAAGACGTCGAGGCTACAACCACGGTCTACTGCCTGCCCAATCCATGTTTTGCTATCGTATTTCGCTACCTTGGACAGGAAGCCTTTATCAGTCGCCAGTATCTCGAAAATTCTTCCCTCATTCTGCCAAGCGATTGCACCAGACAACTGAGATCGCTTCTGGTCATCGGTAAGCCTGTCAGCTGGTGTGTCCAGCAGCTGGTGGTATGGCGACTGCTCGGATGTCGGGGCGGAATTCCCTGAGTTGACAACGATGAACGGCTTTCCCGTTACCCAAGTGTAAATGACTCCCCATAAAACAAACACAGCAACAAGTGACACAGCGACGAGTGGAATTATGATTTGCAGATTCATTGTTGCAATTGGGGACGTATACGTCTCTTCCGGATAACGATCACGTGGTCGCCGCGAACGACTGACCACTTCAATTAAACCTAGCTTAGCGACTCACATGCATCGCAGTGTTTGCCAAAAGTGCATTAGCATGATGTTCATTTCCAAAGCAGTTTAGCAAATCCCGCTTACAGATGGGGGCGGAAAACAATCCTGTCGAACGCAAGTCCCATTATTGCGCCGATAGTCGCGACGACCCCGTCGCCCCTATCCGGATGTTCGCCGCTAATTGCAAAAGGCAACATCACAGCGTTTGCGGTAAACGTAGCAACCGTGAGCAAGGTCATTAGTTTTCGTCGCGAGTTCGAGAACGCGATTGCTACGATCGGAATCACGCCGCCAAACGTTACCAGATGCGGATAGGTCGACGCGAATGCACAAAAGACCGCGAAAACTGCGGTGTTCCACATTTCATGTTTGAGTGTGTATTGATCCAGACGCATCAGAAATCACCGGGGTGAACGGTAAGCACTTCGTCTTCTCGACTGGCGAACGGTTGCCATAACCGGGATTGCCAATGTGGTATCCACTCGTAAACACGCCATGGCGAACTCCGGTTCATGGCGCGGTGCGCCGCGATGCAGCGGCCTTACGTCAACCATCGCAATTGACGTTGATCAAAATCATATCAGGCGCATCGACCGAATGGTCTACTGCGCATCGGTCGCGGCGAGATTTTTGTCAATTATGAGAACGTTCGCCACCAGATAGAAAATGTTTCTAGACCATAGACAGGATCAGCAGGATGATCGGTCCACCCACCACAGTGGCCGTTGCTATCAGGAATGTCACAAGAGCGCCGCGTGTCTTGCGATTTCGCCATTGAAACGCAGAGTATGCGAAGCCGACGGAGCAGCAGATCATCAGGATCGTAACGAGCGGAACGTACGTTGGAATTTTGCCGCCAGAATCCCGCAGGACAACATAGTTCATGTAAGCCGAGTAAATTGTAGCGACGGCTAACAACACGGCGATGATGGCCGTCAACCAGAAAGCAATCGCAAATGGAACGCGGTATCGGTCAACAATCGCGTCCCCCAAGTCCGAAGCCGGTGAGTAGGGGTTCTCGGTCATAGCTGGCAGGTATTTCCGTCAGAAAGTTTCGAATTGTGTCGGTGAACGCTACGGTTCAGCGGGCGGCGGCGAACGACTTGCAAGCAGAAAAAACGCTAACCACCGCCGCTCAGTTGCAACCGATGGTTCAAGTAAGCCGCTATCGCGGCGGGGGTACTTTCTCATGGTCGAGGATTTGCATTCGCATCGAGTCGACAAGCGAATTATTCTAGGCATTATAGCGGGTTCTGTAGCACAGCATGGACACCCAAGTCTGGATCACCCGAGGGGCAGGCTCACTGCAATTCCAATGAACTTTGTTCTGGAATTCGGCGGCCCCTGCAAACGGGCACCCCCAACCGCGTTGACTGCTAGCTGTGCTACTGAGTTCAACACCAGACGAACCACTAATTTCCTTGGAAATACTTGAACTTCGACCCGGCTTCGAGCGAAAATGATCGTTCGTAGCTCCGCGGAAAATCTACACCAAAGGGGAGACCGATCGAGGAGTGACTCGGCAAATAACGACGAAACGGATAGATTCAATAGGCCCCGAGACGCCAAAAGTCAAAAGCTCAATAAGGCAAAACCCGTACCATATCTTGGCAGCCGAGACCAACTGACACGTCACGAGCGTTACAGTTCCACCGGGCTTCTTGAACAAAGGCCTTGAGCTTCGGCTAATCTCCCGAGCCACTCTGGTTCACAGAACGTTAACCATTTAACGAGATTCAGGCTCAACCTCCGCCCAACGCGAAGTCAAAGCCTTACTGGTTATCCGCACGCACAATATCCGATGCCAACGGCGGGTCTCGAACCCGCTAGCTCAACTTCTCGGGACTAACTTATTGACGATTTCGCTCAAGTCTCTGTGCAACTGTTACGCACCTCCAAATAGGTCGCTGGCAGTCGAGCAGTAATAGATGTCACGGTTTCTTGAACGTAGTACATTGGAACTCCGGAGATAAAGGAACGAGAATAAAGCAACGTTGCTATTAAACTTGCCACAACCCTCTGAAGGTACGCTGTATTCAGTTGCAAGGAGACCCACGGGCTAATCATCCAATAAGCGTCACTTCCGAAAACGCTCGTGTATCAGGTTACATTTTACGCTTCCAGACTTCGGTTGTCCACGGGAATCCAGTCGAGAGCATTTCAGTCGGATAACGTCTAAAATCACCGGGTTGCCGCCAGTGACGTTGATTTCAAATTCGGCCCGGCCGGCAACGCCGGTGCATTGTTTTGTTATCCGATCGCTCGCACCGCTACAGTCGGACGAGGACCACCTTGTAACCACCGCGCACCTTACGAAACTCGAACGCCGTGTCGTACTCCATCTCCGTGTTTGGAATACAGAACTCGACGGTGTAATCATTGCCTAAATCCCTAGCCGGATGGTAGAAGTGCAAGGCAAAGGATTTTTCGTCGTCCGGTCGGGTGAACTGTGTGTCGCACTCCAAGCCAAGTTCAATTCGCTCTCGAAGCAATCCTTCATCCTGTTCATCGATCTTTGATTCGGCGGCGTCAAGATCGCCTGACGCCAACACATTTAGCCAATCAAAGACGAAGGCAGAGAACAATGGGTAAGGAGCGTCATCTTTCTTGCATTTAATCATGGCATTTGAAATCGGTTGAAAGGAGTTCGGTTGATGATTTCCGTCGGATAACGAGGTAATTATCGCCGCTTATTCCCGCGAAAAGTGATGAAGTAGGGTGTTATCGCCGGTTGGTGAGAACCAAGCAGAACGCGATTATCGCTGGTTCTAGACTCCGCGTCAACAATTAGCGGGGCCTGGCTCCGCACGATGTCGACAACTCGTTCGGCCATTGGCTCCTGTGTTTCACACAAAGCACCGGTTCGCTCATAGATGAGACAACACCGACCCGATTTGACAACGACAGACTATGTTCCCCGCGAACGACGCCGGCGGTTGAGGCGGAGAAGGCGTATCAGACGCCGAGAGCGAAATGGATCGCGACCCGGGCGAGCGTGGGCGGCCAGAAGCCGGCGCCTCTGGGCGAACGGGGCCTCCATCGAAAAAACGTTTCCCAGCAGGGCCACCGGAACAGCCGCCTTAATAGGCACAGTTAGTTTTGATTGTCCGAACGAAACATGTCGCATTGGTGAAACCCGTCTCGCACCGTAAAATGCCACAAAAAGGAGCCGAAGAAGTTTGAGCGAATCATTGAATCCAACCGCCTATGTCATCGCCGGCCCCAATGGTGCCGGCAAGACGACGTTCGCAAAACAATACCTGTCTCGGTTCGCCAGATGCGACGAGTTTGTAAACGCGGATCTCATTGATCATTTCTGATGATGCCCATTTTGAATTCCTCAATCAATCAACACCGGAGATGATGCCGTGATCCGCGACAATCAAAGTGAATTTTCCAAGCGAACCAACGCTGCGATGAAAGAGACTCGGAAGGATGTTGTCGACCGTGCTCGAAAACACAATACGCCAATTGTCCTTTGGCGCGATGGTAAGGTTGTTGAACTCGATCCGTTCTCACCAGAGTTCGATGACCCGAAAGACGAAACGGCTGCAGCCGACAGTGAGTAGACCGGCGACTTCCCAAAACACACCCACCCAACCAAACATCTAACCAGCCACCGAACGACCGAACCCTTTCCATTTCTCTTCTCCTTGGAAAGGACGCTGCTATGCAGGTCGAAATGTGGTCGCTTGATCGGATCAAGCCTTACGAAAACAATCCTCGTATCAACGACGACGCAGTTGCGGACGTCGTGCAAAGCATCAACGAATTCGGATTTCGCCAACCTATCGTGGTTGACACCGACGGCGTGATCATCGTCGGCCATACCCGGTTCAAGGCCGCCAAGGTGTTGAATCTTGCAGAAGTGCCGGTTCACGTCGCGAAGGACATGGAACCTGAATCGGTCCGGGCCTACCGGATCGCCGACAACCGCACCGGCGAAAATGCAGAGTGGGATTACGACTTGCTGCCCCTGGAGATCAGTGCGTTGCAAGAGTCGGGGTTCGATTGCGAATTGCTCGGATTCAATTCGGATGAGTTGGCTAAACTGCTCGACCCGGGCGTCACGCAAGGCTTGACCGATCCGGATGACGTTCCCGAACCACCCGACGAAGCGATCACGCAACCCGGTGATCTGTGGATCCTCGGTGACCACCGGTTGTTGTGCGGCGACTCGACCAGCGTGGAAGACCTCGATCGGCTCTTGGACGGCGCGAAGATCCAATTGTGCAATACGGATCCGCCGTACAACGTAAAGGTCGAACCCCGCAGCAAGAATGCGATCGCGGCCGGCAACAGTTCCTTCGAGGCCGGTAAGGGCAAGTCGAAAGACGGTCCAAAGAAGATGCGAGCTAAGGACCGGCCGCTGGCCAACGACTTTGTTTCCGATGAGGAATTTGACCGCTTGTTGAAAGCTTGGTTCGGCAACATTGCCCGCGTTTTGGAACCCGGTCGTTGCTTTTACATTTGGGGAGGCTTTTCGAATATCGCCAACTATCCGCCTGTCTTGTCAGCCTGCGGTCTATATTTCTCGCAAGCCATCATCTGGGACAAAATGCACCCGGTGATGACGCGGAAAGATTTCATGGGGGCACACGAGTGGGCGTTCTATGGATGGCGTGAAGGTGCCGGCCACAAGTATTTTGGCCCGAATAACGCAACGGACCTGTGGCACGTCAAGAAAATCCCGCCACAGCAGCTCGAACACCTCACCGGCAAGCCAGCGGAACTGGCCGTGATGGCGATGCAATATTCGTCACGCAAAGGTGACAACGTACTCGATCTGTTCGGTGGCAGCGGATCGACATTGATCGGCGCGGAACAAACCGGTCGAAAGGCATTCTTGATGGAACTCGACCCGCCGTACTGCGATGTGATCGTTGACCGCTACCAGCGTTTCACCGGTAAGAAAGCGGTCCTCGAGCGCACCGGCGAGTCACCAATTCCCGTTGTGGCTCGCGAGGAGAATATGCGATGAGCTTGTTTACAGCTTTTGATGCGTCCATTCGCCGGCGTCGAAAACGTACAGGTACTGCGAGCTGCAGTTCCTGGCGAACTCGACTAACGCGATACGTGTCGGCAATACCGCAGCCGGTGCCTCCGCGTCATAGTATTCTGGTTCACCCAATTCTGCATCGAGACAGCGGATGTCACCTTTCGCGATCAACGCTTCGGCCTGCTCGTAGCTCAAGTAGTTGGATTCCAGGAGCCGGCCGGCGTGTTCTGGGTAGCCGTCGAAATGAAGGTAGGTCGCAAGGTAATCACCGGTGGTTCGGCGGATTGCGATCGTGGCTCGTGTCGACATGGATTCAAGTCCTCATTGATTGTCGGCCGCCGGCGGTCCAATCCGCTCGACGACATCCGGTGGAATGGAAAGCATCAGTGCCCGACCGTTGTCCCAATCGACATCGACTTGCGTCCACTCGCTTTGCGGATACACGCCGACCACCGTTCCGGTGGTGCCAGTGGGAATCGGGTCGGGGTCGTCGGTCATCGAAACTAGGCGGACGCGATCGCCCGCCTTGATGTTTGCTTTGTGGTTCATCAGTTGCGGACTCCGTTGGTTTCGTCCAGCAGTGCTGCGACCTCGGAGAGCTGGGCGTTGATGAGATTGATCGCCCGGACATGCATCCAACGCAGGTCCTTATTGTCGGGCCGAACCATGCGGTCGAGTTGCACTTCGATGTGCTGTAACAGGTCGCGGGCGATTAAGTGGCCGTGCTCATAAGCCGGTCCCGGTTCGATCGGCCGAGCGTGAAGGGTTTGCTTGTTGGGCATGTGGTGGCTCCGTTTGAGAACGAAATCTTGAAAGCCGTTTCGGTGACACACATCAGCCATGACCGGCCGGCAATATCAAGCAAACTCTGGCAAACATCTGAAAAGAATTTGAATGTTTTTCGCCGGCGGATAATGACCGCGACAAACGCCGCGTGTCGGCCGCTTACAGACGGCCGGCCGATGGCCCCACAGACGAGAAAACGCCCGGCCGTGGCCAACGTCGGGCGTATGTGGCGAAGCGTCGCTGATGACGAAGAGTGCTCGCGGTCACAGCCCATGTGGAACCAAAACGTACGAGCCAGCCCCCGTGACCGGATAGGATTCGCCGTCGGCCGTTCGGGCGAAAAGAGTATCCCCGTCTCGAAAGACATACTCGACCGTTCCCGATGCAACCGCCTGGTTCTTAATCGTTCGCAGGTCGTAAGTCACGCCTGGTTCCGGCGTGGCTCGTTCACCTTCGCTCAAATCATTGACTTCCCGCAGATCATAAAAATGCTTTTGCATTGCAGTCGTCCTTATCGTTTAGCTGCGAACCGTGAACCGGCCCCGCTGCGTTTTGACGAACCGGCTTTCATCGCCGCGTTTGAGGTCACGCAGGATCGCCGAATACAACGTCGCGTGCGGCGTCTTGCCTCCGGGGCTTTCCCAAAGGTTTTGTTCGACCATCGCGGTGATCATTTCCTGGGCGTTCATCGGTTCGCCAGAGGATTCCAAAACTTGCAAAGCCGCTTTCACACACGACAACTTTTTCTCGCCGCCTGCCGTTTCGTTCGCGGGTTGGTTCGCCGGCTTTGCGACGTGTTTGCGAACGCGAGTCTCAGTGGCCGGCGTTGGTTGTCGCGCCGCCCCTTGCAGCCGGCCGGCGGTTTTGATTCGGACTTTTTTGTTGGTGGTCAGGTTCGTCGCCTCCCAACCGCCGGAAGAATGCTCCGCATCGATTCGCACGACCACTTTCTTGTTCGTGACGTTCGCGTAGTACTCTCCGCCAATCTTTACATCTTCCTTTTTCATCTTCGTATCTCCCAATTTGTATTCGTGGTTGGCTGCCATCGTCAGGCCGCGGGAACCACCCGCGACAACGCCCATTTGCGTTTCGGCTTTTGTCCTTTCGCGTCGTGCCGCAGTTTCGTCCGCGGCGGTTGCCTTGCGGCGGGCGGCCTACACAACCGCGCCGAGGTTGCTCTTGTTAAGCCGGTCGAGCATCTCGCAAAAAAGGTAGTGCTCTTCCAAAAGTGGGCCATTCGGCCCGAGGTCGGCGTCGGCCTTCTCAAGGGCGTCGACCAAGGGGCGAAGGTTGTCGGCGATCCGGTAGTACGATTCGCGAATGTCTTGGTAGGTCGCCGGGTCGAGTTTTTTCATCTCGGTGCGAAGGGCGGCGGTCTTGGTTTTTTGGGTTTCGTTCATGGCCATGGTTTCGTCTCTCGTGGAAAAGGTTTTGAAATCGTTTTGCCGTTTGGCGTTAACACACATGAGCCATGGATTCCGAGAAAGCTCAAGCGAAGTCTCAAAACAAATTCGAATGTTTGGAATGTTTTCCGATGTCCGCGACGTGGCCGACAAACGCAACGTGTCGCGTTGATGCCAAAAGCCGGCGAAGCATTCGCAAACGAAGAAACGCCGCGGCGTCGAGCGACTGTCGCGGCGTGTCGGCAAATGAAAAAGAAGTTAGCTGGCATCCGCCGGCGTGAATCGTTTTTTCAATTCTTGGAGTTGTTCGCAAAGATGTTTCAGCGAGCCAACGTGGTCCCATCCGATTACCGGACCGTCGTCGCTTGGTGCCGGCGTGTCTTCGAGGTGTTGGTGCAAGTCTTCGAGAAGCGTCAAAGCCCGAAGGTGGGCGGCGGTGTATTCGGCTTCGATGCGTTGGTGATTGATAGCGGTGGCCATGGTGGCGTCTCCGTTTGCGGAAAGGGAAAGAATCGTTTCGGTGACACACATGAGCCATGCGTCGCCGGAGTCAGCAAGCGAAGTTCGGGAAAGTTTCAAATTGTTTCCCGAATTCGCATTTCAAATCCGCGTTCAACAGTCGCGGCATGTTTCCCATGCTCGTTTGCTGCCGTAGCAGATTTGGCCGCCTTCGACGATGTAGACCATCGCGTCTTCGGCGACATCCTGGTCGTCGAAGTATTCGCTGGGGTCGTCCTCGCTCGCCTCGTTCATCTCCGCGCCGCTAGTGACACCGGCGATCCGGTTTTCAAAAGGCCAGTTCTGTTGCGTCATCAAACGCACCTCGCATTCATCGCCGTGCTGTTCGCGGTAGTCTTCGAGGAGTTCGATCAGTTGCGAAATTGTCATGTTTGGGGCTCCGTTTGTGAGTGTGAAAAACCGTCTTGCGATGACACACATGAGCCATGGAAACGAAAACGCATCAAGCGAATTTCCGAGTCAATTCGCAGGGTTTTTCCATGTTTGTTGAGATCGCCGACGTCGGCGGAAATCGCCCCGTGTGGCGACGATCGGACTTTGGCTGTCTACCTTTGGACCTTCCAGTTCAACGCGACAGATGGCGAACGTCGCGGCCAGAAAACGAAAAAACGCCGCGGGGTTAGTCGCGGCGTTCCAAGGCGGGCGACCGGCCGGCGGCTAAACCGCTTGGTCGTACTTGCGGGCCAGGTCGAGAAGTTTCTTTTTGACGGGTTTGAAATCGCATCCGGTTTCGCCGGCGGTGAGTTCACCAAAGCGTTTGTTGCGAAGGTCTCCCTTGTACCAACCTTTCGTCCACCCGAGCCGGTAGAAAAGCCGGTTCAGTTCCGTTTCACCGTGGCCGGCGTTCGGTCGGTCCCAGCAAGATTTGGTGCCGGGCTTTTTGGCGTAGTCCCATCCGCTGCAGCGTTTGGTATTAAGGGCGAGTTCAGCCAATCCAAGAATCATTTGGATGTAGCCGATCAGTTTCGTTTTGTTCAGCGTGCCAGCGAATGCCCGAATCTCGATGCGTTGTTTGCCGCGAGCAAGGTGCGTCAGGTTTAGAAGGTGGTAGCGGTCTCGTTCGCAGCGAGTCTTGGCCGCTTCCTTCGTGCCATAGGTTTTGATTTGTTTCGCCCATTGGTTGCGTTCGCGGCGTCGCGTTCCCGTCGAAGCGTAGATAGCTTTTTCATGGTTCGCGATCAGCGAAATTAGGCGAGCCAACGCCGCCGCGTCGCCGTTCCAAGAGATGGTGATATGAAGGCCACAGGATTCGTTAACCCTCGCCCCTCGATCCCGGATCGCGTCGACCGCGGTTTCGACCGTTCGCAATCCTTCGTGTCCGCGAAGGACCGGCGATACGAATTCGCAGGGTTTACGGCCGGCCGGTGTGCGGATGCTACTGTCGCGTTCTGCTTTCCAACCCGCCGGCAACCAAGCGACCGGCAATCCGTTGTGGTAGCCGCCGATCGGCGTGGCGTCGTTTCCGGGCATGTGGGTTTCGATTTCGATACCAAAGGCGATGTCGTTGGCGTGCATGGCGTGTCTCCGAAAGGCGTGTGTAATTCGTTTGCGTTGACACACATGAGCCATGCGTTTTGAGACACCTCAAGCCAAACTCGGCAGTAATGTTCTAGTAATTTCCAGCTTTCTTTTCATGCCAACACGCCGCCAGTTTTGGCCCCACTGTGGCCGACCGAAACATGTGGCCGATCATGCCAAACATGCATTCCTGCCGCACAGTCGCCGACGTGTGCGGTGTGTCGTGAATCTTCCCAAAGAGCCCGTCATGGATGACAAGCCAGCCCCTGTTGATGTCAAACGAATGCCGGTCGAACGATTGGCGAGTTTGCTGAGCAACGCCTACCGAAAACGCGTTCCGGTCGAGCAAATCCAGGCCGACATCAACGCCGGTGCACCGACCAACTCGGACGGTACCGTGAACGTCGTCAATTACACCGCATGGCTATTGCAGGAGAAGCATCGTGGCGATTGACATTCTGCGAATGAAACCGAGCGAGTGCTGCCGGACACTTAATAGCACGTCGCTTGGCACCGTCATTAACGACCGCCAGCTCTATCGCTACCGAACCGAAGCGGGCATTCGCATCGGTGATGGCACGCACGTGAACCTTTTGCAATTCAGCGCGTGGCTAATTGAAAAGCGGCACAAACCGAAACCGCCGGCTGATGACGATCCCTACGCAAAGGTTAAAGAGAAAGCCCGTGCTCGAAACGCAGCGATTGCACAGGCAGGCCGAGACATCGGTGATTTACCCACAATCGAGAACCCCGAACGCAAGGCAAAGGCAGCGGGCAACTTTCGATTCTTTTGTGAGGCGTACTTTTCGTTGACGTTCCATCTCGATTGGTCCCCCGAACACCTGAAAGTCATCCACAAGATCGAAGAAGCAGTCGTGCGAGGTGGTTTGTTTTCACTCGCGATGGCACGCGGGTCCGGTAAAAGCTCACTCGCTGAGGTGGCTTGCATTTGGGCGGTGCTTAACGGCTACCGCGACTTCGTTTGTTTGATCGGCAGTGACGAAGGGCACGCCTGCGACATGCTCGATTCGATTAAAACCGAATTCGACGCGAACGAAACCCTATTGGCGGACTATCCCGAGGTCTGCTATCCGATTCAGGCACTTGACGGAATCGCCAATTGAGCGAATGGACAGCTGTATCAAGGCAAACGGACCCAGATCGGGTGGACGGCAAAGGAAATCATCCTGCCGACGATTGACGGCAGCAGTGCCAGCGGCGCGATCATCAAAGTTGCCGGCCTTACCGGGCGAATCCGAGGGATGAAGTTTAAACGTCCCGATGGTAAAACGGTCCGGCCTTCGCTCGTTGTGTTAGACGATCCGCAAACCGACGAATCCGCTCGATCGCTGTCACAATGTGCTCATCGTGAAGCGATCCTCGCCGGCGCGGTGCTCGGACTTGCCGGCCCTGGCAAAAAGATCTCAGGCATCATGCCGTGCACGGTCATTCGACCAGGTGATATGGCCGACAATATCCTCAATCGCGAGCTGCATCCCGAGTGGAATGGCGAGCGAACGAGGATGGTCAATTCGTTTCCGACCGACGAAACGCTATGGCAGCGGTATGCCGAAATACGTGCCGAAGGCCTGCGTCGCGGCGATGGTGGTGAGGCTGGCACCGAGTTCTATCGCAAGAACCGTGACGCGATGGACGCCGGCGCCGACGTCTCATGGAAGCAACGCTTCAACCACGATGAGCTGTCGGCGATCCAGCACGCGATGAACCTAAAGCTTCAAGACGAAGCCGCGTTTTTCGCTGAGTATCAAAACGAGCCGATACCCGAAGAGACTATTGGTGCTGATCAACTGACCGCGGACCAAGTGGCAGCGAAGATCAATCACATGCCAAGGCGACGCGTCCCGATTGCCGGCAATCATCTGACTGCATTCATCGATGTTCAAGGCAAGCTGCTGTTCTACGTCGTCGCTGCCTGGGAAGACGACTTTACTGGCTATGTCGTTGACTATGGAACATACCCTGATCAGCAACGACCGTACTTCACGCTTCGCGATGCCCGTCATACACTTGCGTCTGCCGCCGAAGGCACCGGACTCGAAGGCAGCATCTATGCTGGCCTCCAGGCATTGACGGGCGAACTGCTGGGTCGAGAGTGGCAACGAGACGACGGTGCAGCGATGAAGATCGGTCGCTGTCTGGTCGACGCAAACTGGGGACACTCCACCAACGTCGTCTATCAATTCTGTCGGCAAAGCTCGCACGCCTCAATTCTGCCGCCCTCACATGGCAGGTTCGTGGGAGCTTCTTCGAATCCATTCAGCGAATACAAGCGCCGTCCAGGCGACCGCATTGGATTGAATTGGCGGATCCCATCGATCCACGGGAAACGTGCCATCCGGCATGTCATTTACGACACAAACTGGTGGAAGTCATTTACGCACGCCCGGCTCGCCGTATCGATGGGAGACCGCGGATGCCTTTCCATCTTTGGCGACCGAGCCGAGCAGCACCGCATGTTTGCCGAGCAAGTCACCGCCGAGTACTTCATCAAAACTGAAGGCCGCGGACGAACCGTCGACGAATGGAAAGCCCGCCCTGATCAACCCGACAACCACTGGCTCGACTGCCTAGTCGGCGCCGCCGTCGCTGCGTCGATGCAAGGTGCACTTCTGTTCGGGACCGACATTACACCCGCTCGCCAACGGGACCGCGTAAGCTTCAGAGAGCTCCAACGCAAAAAACGCAAGTAGTGAAAATGAACTGCCTCGGTCAGGGAAACCAGAGTATGCAGAAAAGGTGAGTAAGAGACTCCGGCGTCGGCCTCCGGAGCACCAAATTGAGAACGGGCATGGCCGAAGGAAGTCGCTTGCCCACGCCCTCTACGTACGGAGAAATTCTATTGGGAATCATTTGCCAATCGTTCACCGAGCGTCGCCACGCTGCGAATTCATGTCCATAGGCGAGCTGAGCGCTGTTTGGATTGCATTGAGCAGACCTTCGTAGCGATCGAATTTTACGATCGGAAGGAATACTGTTTTCAGATCTGTGTTCGTGCGGGACAGTTGATTGAGATATTCGTAAGTTCGTTTGCCTACTTCGACGACATCTGTATACATCCCCAACTCAAATGGCCGTCTTGTGCTGGCAAGTACCCTACGGACACCAGCCATGATCTCGTCACTGTGTGCGGATGCTGGTTCCGCCGTGAGATGTTGCCATGCCTCCAACTTTCGGAATCTGCTGAGTAAGGGGAAGTCGCGTTCCTTGCCGGCAGGTGCATTTGTCGTGAAGACAAACCTCATATCCTGGTTGAGGTTGTGCCCCAATGTCTCGACTGAGTTCGCACCCGCCTCAATCGTTTCCGTTATTCAGAGTTAAAGAATTAGCACGATGCCAAACTTGTTCGAGCAATCGATTCGTAAGGCACTGGCCAACGAATCCATCACTCAGGTAGATAAACCAAGGCTTTTCACCAATGGAAGCGATGTAAAACCAGGTAGTCGGCCATCCCTCCTTCGCAACGCATTTGTGGACATCCGTGCATTCTTCCATCGGCTAGAGGAGAGGAAGTGAAGACAAACAGCTGGTTGAGTTGGCACGCTCAGATCTTGGTATGCGGCCGCAACCGCTGGGTGCATACGCTCGTCGCGGGTGAGCGGCGTCAGCAACAGGATTTGTGGGCGTACCTGGACGACGCGCTCCGCTGTCTGACAGGCAGCAAAGGTGAACTAGAGTCACTACTACCGGATCACTCGGCCGCCGCGCATCCCAATCGATCCGAACCTATCGTCAACAAGAATCGCTCGCCCCCGCCGCTCAAACCAAAGCCCGCCGCTCCCGCCAATGAAAACCAGCAAAACGCTAGTTCTGCCGAACGCTTGCAAAGCGTCAATTATCGCAAGGTTTTTCGATCTGCTCTCCTTGAACCTCGCTTTCTTCTGCGATCTTAGTGAAGAGTCATTTTCAATATCGGCATCATTCGACGAAGCCACACTTCATAGCCTTGTTCATTGATATGGAGACCGTCAACATAGAAGTTTTGGTCTTTCTCGTCTCGCTCATTAAGAAACGCAGGGTACAGGTCCAGGAAATGAACATTGTCGCCCATGCGCTCAGCCAACGCCGGAAGCGTTTCGTTGGCTGGTATCACCTGTTGCTTGTTCTTGTCGGGATTGTGACAAGGTATCATCGAGCAGATGACCAACGCAGCGTCGGGACGTAATTCTCGCAAGCGTTCCGCAACCGCCTCAATTCCACCTGCAATCTGTTGAGCGTTGTGGGGTGGGAATAGGTTGTTGGTGCCAATCATCAACACGATTACTTTCGGCTGGATCGCGGGGTTGTCCAGATTGCCAAGGCCGCCGTCGGCTTTGGATTTCAATCGATAAAGCACATGCTCTGTACGGTCACCGGGAACACCTAGGTTTAACGCATAATACGGGCTGTCAACGTCGCCGAAGTTGTCTGCCCACAGGGAACCCGACAAATCAAGCCACTTCTTGGTAATTGAATCGCCCACGAAAACGATCTTGAATTTCTCCGGCGATTGATCTGCCAGCGCCATCATGCGAGCATAATGGTTTGCTACCCATTGGTGCTTTCCCGTCGTCTCCCGTGGCGCCGCGAAGGCCGCGGGATTTTCTTCCGCGCGAAGGTCTCCTGCAAGCATCATGCCACACACAGCTATCGCGATCAGGATCATATTCTTCGTCATTAATAACAGTTACTTGGTTAGAGTTTGCGGAATATGTGCCCCTGTTTCATCCAGATATGCCATCAGCTGTTTTTTTAACGCTTTGGTCTTCCCGGGCATTGCAGTAGCGAGGTTGTTTGTTTCATTGGGGTCGTTCACTACATTAAACAAAAGCGAGTCGTCATGGTGGTAGTTGACGATCAGCTTGTAATCGCCCTTGCGAATTGCACTGGCTGGATAAGCACCCTCGCCTTGGTAGTGTGGGAAATGCCAATAGAGGGTATTGCGGCTGATTGTTTCACCTCGCAATAGAGGGACAAGACTTACGCCATCGACATGTTGCGTTGGCATCAACGGAACGCCAGCCATTTCCAGGAGTGTCGGATAAAAGTCCATGCTGGTGACGGGGACATCGGAACGAAGGCCTGCCAAGCTATGCCCGGGCCAGTGGATCAACAAAGGTGTTCGAATGCCACCCTCAAATAGGAAAGTCTTCCCCGTTCTTAGCGGGCGCATCGACGTTGGATGCGGCTTAAAGAATGAACTTCGTCCGCCATTGTCACCCGTCAGAATGATAATCGTATTGTCGTACATTCCTGCGGTGATCAGGCTGTCCACTAGGCGTCCAATGTTTTCATCCAGAGTTTTTAATTCGCCTGCGTAGTCAGGGTCATCCTGTCGAAGTTTTTGTGGACTGTGCCCATATCGATCCAACTCGCGATCCACTTCCAGTTTGGGAAGCCCGCTCAATTTGGCTTCAAACCGCGTTCGTAGATTGTTCTTGGATTTGATCGGATCGTGCATCGCGAAATGACACAGGTGCAGATAGAAGGGAGTGTCTCGTTTCCTTGTGACAAAATCGATGGCGGCATCTGTCAATAAATCGGTGAAATTGTCTCCCGGCATGGAATCGGGAAAGTAGTTGTGATTGCCAAAGGGATGGAACATCGAGCATCCGTTGGCTTCAATAACGGCAAGCTGTGAATCAAAGCCATGCCGTTTCGGTCCACCGGTGGTCTTAAACGGTCCCATGTGCCACTTGCCATAAAAAGCGGTCTCGTAACCAACGTCACGGAACGTTTCGCCGACAGTGCATTCGCTGTCTTGAATTCCCTGCGACTTCGGACCGGGGCAGTAGACTCTGGGCATTTCACCTTCGCGAACGTAAGCGGTATCACTTCCCATCAGCCACTGAGTCACTCCATGTCGCGCGGGGTTCTTTCCAGTTAGGATGCTGACACGCGTCGGCGAACACATCGGACTGGGTGTGTAGCAGTTGTCGAATCGCATCCATTCCTTGGATAAACCATCCATTCGAGGAGTTTCGTAAAACGTGCTACCGTTGTACCCGACGTCGTTCCAACCAAAGTCGTCCACCAAGATAAAAACGATATTGGGGCGTTGATGCGTGCCTAACCCTTGGGCCTCAGACGCATTGCTAAGTACCATCGCCACCAGGCAGCAAAAATATAGCCTCGAAAGTAGTTTTTTTGCATTAATCATCTTTCGAACTCCAAGGCGGGTATCATGCTAGGATCGTCGTACCAATGCCAAACGCGACCAAGGACCTCGGGAGAACGCTGAGGCGTTCCGCGGTGCTCAAGCCAAGTTCCTGTCGTTTTGGGTGTTTTCTGGGTGTAGTGCAGGTGGTGGATTTGCGGAGTTTTTCCGTCGGTGTACCAGCACTCATATGGATCAACATCAAATCTTCCTTCGCGGGGCAGGGCGCAGACGACTGGCCCGTCCGCAGCGAGAACGTGGGGCACTATCGCCCATCGCATCTTTCGATAACGCTCTTTCGTCTCATCTGTCAGCGAATCAATGAAGACCTTTTTAAAATCCAAGCCTAGCCACTCGCTACCGACGTCAATCCGCGCCTGGCGAAGGTAAGTTTCTAGATCGGCAGCTTCACGCAAGAATCGAGGTGTCAGATCATCCGAGGAGTCGAGCGTGTACCAACGAACGATCCCACGTTGAATAGGTTCTTTAACGGGGAACTGAACCTTTTCCAGGTGGACGGGTTTGCCGTTCTCGATTGTCCACCATTCCCATGGGGTCCAGCCCATCTCTTCTTCCGGTGGAAGTGCATTGATCACCGGATCCCCATTTTCACCTTGAGAAACCGACCATCGATAGAGACGATAGGGATGGTTGGGAGTGGCGTTGAGGCGACCGAATGTGTCGCTGAAATTGATCCCCAGTTCTTCGCAAGCTTCAGGCACGCCCGCTTTGCGAAGGATTGGCAGAATTTCATCGTCAACGACTTCTCTCCCTGGTCCCGTGCCCCCACCTATTGTTCGCTCCGTTGGACTCTGCAGTCCGATGTTGAATTCAATTTCCTTGCCATTCACAGTCACCTTGCTCAACTTAATCTTCCCGTCGATGACTCGTAGTGTAGGCTGTTTTCCTGGCAGTGCTTCGAGTACGCCATTGGCCTGCGGGAGGTAAAATGGGAGCCGAAAGGGAGCCTTGATACGCGGTGAGAACGAGAGCGTGCCATCTTTAGCCGTGTACTCTTGACCCGAGAGCGCCATTGGCAACGACCAAAACGTCAACTGTCGCGTGTAGTGAGAATTGCACCAAGGCATTCCGTCCCAAGCGGCGGTCAGATCGCGATAGTCCCATTGGTCGTTCAGTTGCACTCTCCAATGGTTGATAACCTTCTCCGCCATCGCCAAACCGTCGTCGACATCCTGGTCTAGATACAAATTCAGTACACTCCAGGTCATCGACCCGCCTTGCCAAACGGTACTGTTAATATCTCGTCGAGTGGGACTTCGCACCTTCTCGGTGTCAGTGATCACCTCCAAACCAAACGGCGTGTCGCAAGCCGATTTTTCCATCTGCAAGTGCGACAGCATTTTATCGCGATCCACTAATTCACCGAGCCCAAGGATGCTGGACCACAGTTGACCATAGAGCGTGTCTACGTGGATCAGACTAGGAGCTCCCATTTTGGCATCCCACCAGTTTCGATAGTACTTACCTTCCCAAAGATTCTGATCGATCGACTTGGTTGCGGATTCAAAACTATGGCGACAGCGAATCGCGAACTCTTCGTCGCCGTATGCTTCTGCGAGTGCAATGCTGGCCTTCATGGCCGCTAAATGCATGAAGGCATTATAGGATACGATGTCCTTGCTTTGGAAATTCGACAAGTCATAGGTCGAAGCCAAGCGATTTGGCACACCCAATTGTTCGGCGCGACGAATTTGCCACTCCGCAGCTTTCTTTGCGTGTGGCCACATTTCATCAACAAAGGATGAGTCAGTCGACCATTTGTGAGCCTTATAGACCGTCAAAATAAACGACGGGCAGCAGTCACCGAGAACTCGCCCGTTCTTCGGCGGTGCATCCAAGCCGAAAGGTTGAGCCGCTGGCCCTCGACCACAAGTTTTCTCTTGGATGTAACCATCTTCCTGCTGGAATTCCGCAAATGTGGAGAATATGTTCCTGGCCAGATCAGGGAAGAACAGGTCGTAAGGCAAAGAACGGGCAAAGGTGATGTGGATAGGCTCTACGTTCGGACACGAGAACGATTCGTACTGCCGAAACCGGTCATCGGCCGTCCATAGGCTGGTCTTGAACATCGTTGCGGCGCTGTTGACCAATGAGTCTTGCAACCATTCCGGCAAGCTGTTGTCGAAACACGTTTGGTGCCATCGGCGGATGCCGTCGATCGTTTCCGGCAATCGACTCAGCGCCGTGGATGCAACATCGGTACTATCATCAAATAACCGCGAATAATAGTTTCCGATTTCTTCGACGTAGTGCTTTCGGTTGGGAAAGAACCAGCCCAACGCGATAGTGACAACGCGAGCTTGGCCGGCCTCTAGTCGAACTGCCCCAGTGATCGCACCGAAGCCATGTCCTTCATTCAAGCCAAGTTGCGGGAACTTGCCATCGGATGCAAACGAAGTCCACAAAACTTTCAGATCATCGGACGTGCCAAAAGATGTTCGATCGGTACCGCACGCGGCAAGTGTCATTTCTCCAGCCATCGCGTCCTGACCCGACTTTGCCAGAACCAACCCGTTGTCCTGGCGAAATTCTCCTTCGATCGCGTTGGGCAGGAAGAAGGAACAATCCACATCGACAGGATTGTCTTCCGCATTCTCGAGCAAAAAGCTGAACAACGCGCAGGGCGTCGCTGAGCGATCTGAATTTCGAACATGAAATTCGGAATAGGCGAAGACGGTCACCTTGATCGGCAGGTCGGGGTCATCCAACTTCAGTCGCGATACCGGAAACGCACCCGAGTACTCAATCGATTCGATTGCAGGCAGTTCACCGGATGGATGTGTTCGCACGGTCTTGGCCGATGTCGTTCCGTCGAAAGTGCGCGTGCGAATGCCGAGGAATGCATCGTCGATCTGAATCTTGTCGGGTGTTGTTGCAGGAGCATTGTTAAATATATTCCAATCTTTAAAACTACCGTCCGCTCGTATTTCAACTGTGCCTGCACCGAGGCCACCGAGCGGAACAGATGAACGCATGCCTGAGGGAGGACTTGTCGGCTGGCGGTTTTTCAGTTGATGAAGGTAGCGATCACTTTTTCCAAACCATGCTTCATCGGTTTCAATGTAATGAACTTTCCGCTCGGGCCGGACAAATTCCATGTCCTGCGAAACGACGCCGGTGTTCTTGAAACTTAACGAACTCAATTTGTCAGCTAGCGATTCGTCAGCGACAGTGAAATCACCAGAAATTGCAATCGCCATAGCGGAGAGCGCGATACATACTCGTGCCGTAGAGCCCATAGATCGATTCTTTCGAGTTGCCCAACCTCCGCCTTCGAATCGAATTCGAATCCTGAAAAAGGCGTGATCAGTACGGTAAACCTAGTTTGTGATATAATGACATTGTATTTCTTGCTAGCCTCGTGAGAAATGACTTATTCTGGCTAGGGTATATCCAAAACTACCAATTTCCAACGACTCAATGACAAAGCCGCGAGACGAAAGTAGTCCGAATTTGGCTAACAGGCCTAACCGCGGTGCCTACGATCAACCGTTCAGCGGAGTTGGCGTCGAGTTCGACCCGTTGAAGATGCCGTGCTCGGATACGGAGGTTACGCTGCATGAAGCTGGGTTTTACTTGCACAACGCGGGCTGGAATTACCCCAGCGTTTACAGTCCGTTCTGGCGTGTTTATTACGATTACACTTCTGGGCACCACGTGCAGTTTGCAGATCGTCGCATTGCGATGGGCCCGAAGCATATCCTGGTGATTCCAGATCATCAACGTTTCGACTGTGTGGGCGACTCTCCTGTCGCAAAGTTTTGGATCCACTTTTCATGCCGACGGATGCTTGACCCAATGGTCCAGGTGCCAATTCTGATCTCACCTGATCGCGTCCTCCAAGCGATGCTCGACGAAATTCCGCGATTGTTTGACAAGGGGGCACCCACGGACCGGGTGCATGTTCGAGCTCTGTCACTGGCGATGCTGGTCTACTTGCTCGCCGAAGAAAAGCTGCTTCGGCAACAGCGGCTTCCTGACGAGATTGCCTATGCTGTTCAGCAGATCAATGAATGTCCGGAACGTGCATGGCGAAATTCTGAGTTGGCGATGCAAGCGTCGCTTCAGACTGAAAGTTTTATCCGCAAGTTCAAAGTCGCCATGAGCGAGACGCCGATGCGATACGTCCAGCAAGTGCGAATTCGAGAGGCTTGTCGACTGCTAGTCGATACATCTCTATCCATTGAAGCGATCGCATTGCGTCTGGGATTCCCTGATCGATACTACTTCAGTCGGGTGTTCAAAACGCACACCAATCAATCGCCCGCTGCCTACCGAAAATCGGCTACTGCGGTGGAGTGAGCGCCGCGTTCAGGCGGACCGTCGTGGGAAAACAGACTCTCTACCCACGCCCCTGGGATCGCGAGAAAGACGCTGCCCGTTGAATTTACACTTAATCACAATGTCAGAATGTGACACATCTTTCACGTTTTAACGCATTTACGGTTGCCATTGCCATTTCTAGCATTGAGATGTGTTGCTACTGCCGGTCGGCATGATTTTGTCGCTCAAGTTACTGTGGCTCATTGGTCCAGTCTTGCGGGCAACGAATTGTTTGTTATTGCGATTGGTGTTTTGTTTTTACCGTCTCACCGGAGTTTCAAATGTTTAAGAAGTTCCTTTGTGTCCTTGTAGTTGCATGTTTCGCTCTCTCGTTTACAGGTTGTGGTACTTCAGATGAGTCGACGGTAGTCGAGCATCCTCCAATGACGCCCGAAGATATGGCGAATTACGATGACGCGATTTCGTCCAACTGAATCGAACATCTGGCGTTCTATCTTGTTTTTGTTTCCTTTCATCGTATCAGGTGTCGTATGAATTCCCCAAATCGAAGAACGGCGTTTACGCTTGTTGAACTGCTGGTGGTCATCGCCATCATTGGCGTACTTGTTGGGTTACTCTTGCCAGCGGTGCAAGCCGCTCGTGAGGCTGCGCGGCGGATGAGCTGCAGCAACAATTTTAAGCAAATCGGACTTGGTTACCACAACTATCACTCTGCGTTCAACTCACTGCCAATGCAGTCAGGCGGAACATGGCTCAAAAATGTCACATCCAATGCTACGAATCGATCATTCATCAGCACGCTTGTGATGATTACGCCCTTTGTCGAGCAACAAGCACTTTGGCAAGCGATCAGTCAAGGTGACGTAACCTACGGAGCGATGGGCCCTCCGCCCTGGGACACGAACTTTGAGCCTTGGGTCACTGAACTTGCCACGTTACGCTGCCCAAGCGATCCCGGTAAAGGCCTTCCAGCACGCGCACGTTCAAACTATGCGGTGTGCCAGGGTGATCACATGCGACTGGTCAATAGCGGAGGTCGCAACCATCGCGGTTGGTATCAAAGTACAGACGACGACAATGCTCAGATCACTGGTAACGCGACAACAGACGATTCGACAACGGCAGTCCGCGCTCGACAGACCAACCGCGGAATGTTTTGGGCGCGGCATTTCACGAAATTTAGCTCGGTGATTGATGGTCTGTCAAATACCATTATGGCTGGTGAAGTTTGTACGGGCATTGGCCAACGTGAGATCCAGGCCGACAACGTTTATAACGTTGCAGACGCATTGGTTAAGGATGCGTCGATCAGTGTGAAAACGTGTCTTGATCAGATTGATCCCCAGCGCCCGGCATTTATCCGTGTCGGCGTCGCTGTGGGGGGCGATGTGACGAATACGATCGGCCGTGGTCACATGTGGGCGGACGGGCGTCTGCAGTACACCGGATTCCAGACCATTCTTCCACCAAACAAGCCGAGTTGTTTTCGCGGTACCGATGCCTCTCAAGGCATGTCAACCGCAGGCAGTCGGCATCAAGGTGGTGCGCACGTCCTGATGGGCGACGGTGCCGTCAAGTTTATTACCGATAGTATTGAGGCGGGGGATTTGAGCCTGACGCCAACGCCAGGTGGCGGTAGCCCGTATGGACTGTGGGGATCGCTAGGAACGCGCGGCTCGAACGAAGTGGTGGGTGAATTTTAGGCTTGTATGGAGAAGTCTAAGTTGTCAGGAGTGAATGCCGCGTGTTTCTAAGACATAAGGTCTTCATGCGGCTGATCTTCTGGCGGCGTGGCGTGGGCGTTTCATCGTTGGATAGGGTTTGGATCTACGTTTAATTACCCGAGGATGAATCTTCGGTTTTTGATCGCCTATCGGATGCTCGGCGATCGATGCGTGCGGCATCAGCCTGCAGCTTCTCGGCAAACGCATTGAGCGTCTGGATGGCACCTTTATGGCTGAAACTTTTGGGGCTGGAGTCGAAACGATAGGCCGTTCGGACAATGAGATCAAATGAGTCAGGTCTCTTTGATGAGCAGTCCACGGCCTGCACCGGAGTAAAGCGGCGATTCAATAGGCCACGGCGAGGTGGGCTTTCTTATTGGTGGGCAGGATGCCCGCCACGTCTTTTGGCTGGATGCCGACCATGCGGACCTCGGGGAGCAAAGCGACTCAGGCGACGCACACGAGGTGCCTCGCGGCTGTTTCGACAGGACGTCGCCAGCAAGGGGATCAAAAGATGAGCATTTCCACAAATTCATTCTCAAGGCGAGCTATGCTCCGACAAAAGCGATCCGATGAAGCTGGGATCATTTATCATGCACTGAACCGCGGAGATGATCGAAATGAAATTTAAAAAAAAACAGAGGATTACGGAAGGTTTTTACTTCACCACCGTGAATGAAGCGAGTGACACTAAGTCACGAGAGATTGTATCGATGCCAACGCCCGTTGCAAAAGAGCAAAGGTGATCGCGGTTTTGCGGCCGTGAAAACGTGACTGAAGCGATTGGCGTTGCACATTGAAAGACGTGTCAATGCCGAAAATCCACTTTCAGCGAACGACATCGTGTTCAAAATTGGAGTCGCCGAACCAGATCACAGCGTCATGCAAGATGAATTGCTGACCATCTTTTTGATTCTCTCGCGTCAAGCAACGGAACCCACTGACCCGCAGACTGGAGAGCAAGAGATTTCTATCTCAACTGTTTCTACAGAGGTTCAGGCCTCGCAGATGCTCAAGCAAATTCGCATGTCGAAACCAATGTTTGATTCAGCCGGATAGTTGGGCCTACGATTTCCGAAGAGTTGTACTTTGCATTGGGAGCAAGACACTTAGACGTAACATTTCACGGTTGGTCTCAGTTCTTCAAGTGGGTCGGCATCCAATAATCCTGCTTCAGATAGCGATCGCTTTCGGTCTCTCCCGGAACCTAGACCATGTGGTCTCATAGCTCGTCGCACGCAATCGTTTCTCCGGATACTTTGCGACGTCTGACTTTCCAAACGCCATTAGGATTGGTACCCGGCAGGCGTTTGCGTGCTCCGGTGGCCGTCACCGGCCGTTTAATTGACGTTGTCTCAAAGATCGCCGGCAATGTCCTCGCGGCAAGTGAGCGAACCGCCTTTTTGTCTACGATACCAACTTCTGGAAATCCCCACTCATACGCGAAACGCCTTGGCATAAAGCGACCACGGATTGCTGTCCATCTTTAATCACCACGGCGAGCAATATCACGTGTTTGCTGAGCATGTCCAGCGTTAAAGAGCTGCAGCGTCGCACACGAAGCAAACTATTTCGTGAAAAATGCACTGGCGTTTCGCCTTTTGGCATTCTGAGTTGGAAGGTCTACAGGTAGTGGAAAACATTGCTTGCTCAGGTTGAAGACCTTCATGCCCGACGACCTCAACGACGAAATTCGAGAGAACGCATCGGGACCGGCAAAGGCTTCTGGCGACGCTGGAAGTGTCGAGCAACACAAACTGACCGAGCAAATCGCTGCGGACAAGCATCTCGCTGGCAAGGAAGCGGTTCGCAAAGCAAATCGCGGTTTGCGTTTCAACAAGATCGTGCCGCCGTCGGCTGGCTGATCTTTCTTTTCGTATCGCGATGCGTATAGGGCTGCCGGGGACGGCAACAGGATATCAACACGGATGTTGAAGCGTTTGTCAGGGATAATCGAGCAAGCATGGCGCAGCGGAGGTTCCCGTTCTCCCGCCGCGTCAGGACGCTCGCCCCGGCAGCCCTTCTTTTCGCGAATTCGAGCTAAATACGACGCAGCCAATACGACGCTCGACAACATGAAACATTGGTCGCGGGCCGATGGGTTGTCGGCCGCGGCTGCGAACAGCCCTGATGTGAGGCGAACGCTTCGCAACCGTTCGCGTTACGAGGTCGCCAATAACAGCTACGCTCGAGGGATCACGTTAACGCTGGCTAACGATGTGGTCGGCACCGGTCCAAGGCTGCAAATGCTGACGGCGAACGACGCCGCGAACCGTTTTGTTGAATCAGAATTCTATGCTTGGGCCGAATCCATTGGGCTAGCCGAAAAGCTGCGAACCATGCGGCTATCTCGCGTTGCCGATGGCGAGTCGTTTGGTTTGCTTACCAACAATCAACGCGTCGATGCGGCGGTAAAGCTGGACTTGCGGTTGATCGAAGCCGACCAGGTTGCCTCTCCGACGCTCGCCCCTGACACCGGGCGATACCTCGATGGCATTCGCTTCGATGCCGACGGCAACCCGATTGCTTACGACGTGCTGCGGAACCATCCCGGCGATGGGCTGTTCCTCGTTGACGATGAATACGACACCGTGCCGGCCGCCGCGGTGCTGCACTACTTTCGTTGTGACCGTCCAGGACAAATTCGAGGCATCCCGGACATTACGCCAGCACTGCCGCTGTTCGCACAACTCCGCCGGTTCACGCTCGCGGTGCTTTCGGCTGCTGAAACCGCTGCCGAGTTCGCCGGCATCCTCTACACCGATGCGCCGGCCAATGGTGAAGCCGATGCGGCCGAACCTTTCGAGCCGATCGAACTTGAAAAACGAATGCTGCTGACGATGCCAGGCGGCTGGAAGATGGCTCAGATGAAGTCGGAGCAACCTTCGACGACCTACGCGGAGTTCAAGAAAGAGATTCTCAACGAAATCGCCCGCTGCTTGAACATGCCGTTCAACGTCGCCGCTGGAAATTCCTCGGGCTACAACTACGCCAGCGGGCGACTCGATCACCAAACTTATTTCAAATCGATCCGCGTTGAACAAACGCAACTCGCTCGCGTTGTTTTGGATCGCATTCTGACTGCGTGGATTCGCGAAGCCATTCTGATCGAGGGCTATCTGCCCAATTCGCTTCGCACGCTCGATTCCACATTCGAGCACCAATGGTTTTGGGATGGTCACGAACATGTCGATCCCGCCAAAGAAGCCAACGCCCAGAAAATCCGTCTCGCCAGCCATACGACGACTCTGGCCATCGAATTTGCGCGGCAGGGGCGTGACTGGGAGACGGAACTTAAACAACGTGCCAAGGAATTGGCACTGATGCGCGAACTCGGCCTGTCGATCGAGTCCGACACTGATACTCCACCCGAAACCCCGGTCACGCAAGACGATGCCGAAGACGCTGAACAACAAGCCGCTCGAAGCGGAAGCTGAATCTGTCCCCAGTTCGCTACGAATCGTTTGTGATGACGCGGCGACGATTACGCTTGCGGCAGTCGAAACACCCGATGAGGGCAAGCCTTCGCTGCGTAAGTTCTCGATGACCGCGTACACCGGCGGTGCGATGCGGCTCGGCGGATGGCCCTACCCAGTCGTCGTTGATCTGGTTGGGATGCGAGTGACTCGGAAGTCACGACCGATTCTGAAGGATCATGATCGCGGCAGCATCGTCGGTCACACTGATGACATCGCGATCACCGACAAGTCACTCGAAGTCGCTGGGGTGATTTCCGGAGTGGGCGCCACAGCCCAAGAAGTCATCGCGACCAGCGAGAACGGGTTCCCTTGGCAAGCATCGCTCGGTGCGAGTGCCGACAAAGTTGTCTTCATCCCCGAAGGCAAGACGGCGAACGCCAACGATCGCGAATTCAAAGGCCCAGTCTATATCGCTCGCAAATCGACCCTTGGCGAGGTTTCGTTCGTCGCTCTCGGGGCCGACGACAACACCGAGGCACGTGTGGCGGCGGGGCTAGCGGATGGCGACGGACCAGATGAAACCGAAGCTGACAAAACCCAATCCACGGACGACCTCGAACCCGTCAACGCAAGTTTGAACATGAGCACGAAGCCCAAGACCGAGACGAAACACCCCAAGCCGACCTCGCCGGTTGTCGAAATGCGTGCCGAGGCCGCGGCCGAATCTCGCCGCATTGCCGGCATTCGGAAACTTTGTGCCGGCAGCCATGCGGACATCGAAGCCGACGCGATCGAGCAAGGCTGGTCCACCACCAAGACGGAACTCGCCGTGCTACGAAGCGAACGCCCCAAAGCTCCAGAGCAAACCCAAAACTCACCGCGTTACAGTCGCGAAGTCCTCGAGGCCGCCGCGTGTCTGTCGGTAGGGATCGAGGAAAAGCAATTGCTAGCCGCCTACGGCGAGAAGACTCTCAACGCCGCGGATCCGCTGCGACATATCGGTCTGCGTGAACTGGTCGCCGAGTGTGCTCGCATGGAAGGCATCGAAGTGCCGCGAGTGTTTGGGGACGGAACCGCCACCATTCGTGCCGGTTTCTCCTCGATGAGCTTGCCGTCGATTATGGAAAACGTCATGAACAAGACGTTGCTGGCGGCATATCAAAACACTCCGATCGCTGCGTTTGATTTGTGTAGTGTCGGAACTGTGACGGACTTTAAAGAAGTCGCCCGTTATCGTTTGCTTGGAACCGGCGGTTTTGAGCAAGTCGCCCCGGATGGGGAACTGAAGCACGGCAAGTTGTCGGACCAGAAATTCAGTTACAAGGCCGACACGTACGGCCAGATCCTGACGCTGACGCGACATGACATCATCAACGACGACTTGTCAGCGTTCATGGACATCCCACGCCAAATGGGACGCTCCGGCGCCGAGTCGATCGACGATCTGTTCTTCACGTTGCTGCTGAAGAACGCGGGCTTCTTCTCCTCAGGCAACGCGAACCTGCTCACAGGTGCCGACACCAAGTTCGGTCCCGATGCTTTGACCGTCGCCAAGACGACCTTCCGCAAGCAAAAGGCCGGCCCTGGCGGGAAGCCAAAAGACCAAAAGCCGATCAATATTCGGCCCGAGTACTTGGTAGTTCCGGTGGAGCTTGAAACCGAAGCTGAACTGCTGATGGGCTCGTCTCAATTGATGATCGATGCTCAGGGTTCGCCGACCAAAATCCCGGTCGATAACCCGCACCGCAATAAGTACCGGATCATCAGTACGCCTCACCTGTCGGATTCGTACTACACCGGCGCGAGCGGCACCGCGTGGTATCTGTTCGCCAACCCCAACGTGCTGCCGGCGTTTGAGATCGTGTTCCTCAATGGACGCCGCACGCCGGTTATCGAGCGAGTCGAAATGCCGCCGAACACGCTCGGCATGGGCTTCCGCAGCTACATCGACTTTGGTGTGAATTCTCAAGACCATCGCGCCGCCGTGAAAGTCACCGGCGAAGCGTGAGCCGTGGGATAGGCATCCACCTTTCCTAGCAACCAACCAGTTCACTTCCATTTGAGGTTTTCATGTCTTCAGCAGAGTTCGTTTATGACGGATCGGCGATCGATCACACGCCTGACGCCGATCTCGCAATGGGTGAAATCGTGGTGCAGGGCGATCTCGTCGGCATCACTAAGCGGTCAATCAAAGCCGACACGCTTGGCGCGATCGCCGTCGAAGGCGTATTTGACGTTCCGAAGACTCCCGCCAGTGCCGTTGCATTCACCGTCGGTCAGAAGGTCTATGTCGACGGAAGCAACGAGCCGCAGACGACGGCTACCGGAAACAAGTTGCTCGGCAAAGCGGTGCTCGCCGCAGCCGCCGACGATGACAACGTGCGTGTGCGTCTGAGCCAATAACAAAAGGAAGTTGACTCGCGATGCCCGCAACTTTCTTGCACGACGGTTCGACCATTGATTTCGTCCCCGCGGATGATGTACCCGCTGGTTCGATCGTTGTGCTGGGGGAACTTGTTGGGATCAGGAAATTCTTCGTTGCAGCCGGTCAGACCGGGGGACTTTCTGTTCGCGGTGTTTTTGACGTGCTGAAAGACCCGTCGACCAACATCGACGTCGGCACTCGGCTTTATTGGTCTACCGCCAGCTGGCATGTGGTCAAGACGAGTGGCGGTCACCCGCTGCTTGGCAAAGCGATCCGGCCTGCGACGCCGGGCAGCTCCATTGTTCGCGTCCTGCTGACGCAGTAAGTCCCGTTCATCTTGAAGAGGAAAACCACGTGAAAGGATTTCTGCGTGCATTTATCGCAGCCGGATTGCTCCTGTTTGCCACAGGATGTTTGCCGGATCATCCGGTGCAAGTCAAGCCGCTTCCTGCACCGCCAGCGGAACAGCCTGTAGCCAATCTTCCGACGCAGCTTCACCAGCGAAACTGGACTGGCCGGCTCAACCAAGGCAGCTGCGTCCATGCGTCGCTGGTCAATCATCTTCGTTGGCTCAATGAGTACGAACTCGGCGAACGTTGGCGGGCGACGTACAGCGACGGCGAGTGGGACTCGCGACTGCGAAGCCGCCTCGATGCTGCGGACATCGATTACAGCTAGACGGTCAAAGCCGATCCGCGGTTCCTTGACTGGGCCACCGCAACGCGCCGTGGGGCAATCCTGTGGTGGAAGCCGGCTCACTGCTGCACCTTCGTTGGTTGGGTCAAACGCGATGGACGCCAGTACGCAGCGATTCTGGACAACAACTATCCCGGCCGGTTTGAACTGACACCCCGTGAACAATTCGTTCGTTTATGGGCGGGCTATGGCGGATTCGCGTTGACCGTGTTGGAAGACCCCGCCAGTTCTTTGCCATATCCAAGTTACGAGGTCATCGAGTGAAAGACGAAATCCGAATCCGACTAAGCGTGGGTCTGATCGCCGTGGCGGTCATCCATGCGGTGCTGCTAGGAGTCGTGTTTACCGCGATTACTTCGTCGGCACCACCACCGCAAGAGTCAACATGGAAGCTGCCTCCGGCACGCCCGGTTGCACCACCATCAGTGGGTCAGATTGAAAAGCTGGACGAACCACAGCGAGTCAACCTTGGGGCCCAGGGCGAGTTGAAACAACAATTCACCCAGCCGTGTCGCCCTTGTCCTCCGACTGCGGTGCCATCCCGTGTCGTTCCAACAACGCCAATCGTGCGTCCGTACCGAGTAATTCCTGCGAACTCGCCAGCGGCTTTAACCGTTCCAGCGCCGATCGTGGTAACGCCGACATCCAGCTCGAAACCGGCACCCGCCCGAAAGCAATACCAGATTGCCCTCTTCGTTGGCACTGACGCGAAGAGTCAACAGTTGTTGGATTGGTTCAACAGGGACAGCCGTCTTGTCAAACTGAAATCCGCCTGCGAATTCCAGGTCTATACGTCCGGCAATGCTCTGTATCGAACTCGGTTCGAAGAGATCGTGCCGGTCGGCCAATTCCCTGTGGTGCTGTTCCAGGACGCAAATGGGGGACACGTTCATGCGGCGGGACACACGATGCTCCCCGCGACCGCCGCCGAACTTTACGACGACCTGCGACACGGTTACGAGCTTTATCAACAGACCCGTCAGGCTCAGCGGACCGGTGCTCTCAAAACCCGCGGCTATTCGTGGGACGATGCAATCTCACCGACACTACAGCTCACGTCTCAGGATTGTCCCGATGGCTACTGTCCTGTCGAACCAAACGATAACTGGCGTCCATTCGACCGAGACCGCGACGTCGACCGTGACCGGCTATTTGACCGCGATCTTGGCGGTCGCAACGCCTTGATCTGGGCCGGGGCCGGCGAACTGGCCACGCTCGCCCTGATCGTTGTCGCCATCATCCTACTCGGATTCATTCTCATCAAGCGAGGCATGTGAAGCTCATGATTCTAGGAATCGCAACCGTAGTTGTTCTAGTTCTCCTCGCCGTGGCATTGCTGCCGAATAAGAAACGTGACGGAGGCGGGAACGCACTGGGCGGAGGAAACAGTCCGCTTCATCCGTTCTCACGCCAACTCAATTTTCGGCAGCAACAGTTGCACGAAGAAGCCGAGGCGATCTCGGATGAGTATCAACGTCGTGCAAATGAAGCGTGGCGTGACGAACTTGGCGAGAAGGCAGCTGCGTTACTGCAGACGAAACGCACCGCAAATTCGCGGGCGAGTAGCAAATCGTGAGCGACATGCTTCAGCGAGGCCAGTCTTGGTTAGCGGAAAAGTTGAACAAGCACGCATCGCGAACCGTTGTCTATCAGCGTGAAGAATTATCCGCTGAGCTATCGGCGACGATCGGCAAGTCGGAATACGAACAAGACGACGGCGAAGGCATCGTCACCCGTGCCCAGGTTCGTGACTTTCTGATCAACACGAAGGATCTGCTGCAGTCCGACATTGGTACCTGGCCTCGCCGCGGTGATCGCATCTTGGAAGCCGACGGCGATACGACGTTCGTGTACGAACTGATGTCCATTGGTAACGAACCGCCCTGGCGCTACAGCGATCCCTTTCGCATCAAACTTCGCATTCACACCAAATTGGTCGACACGATCACATGACAACAACGACACCAGCAACGGTGATTCAAATTGCTGACAGCGTCGTGGCTGAAATCAACGCCGGCGACTTCAGCAAAAAGAACCTCGCTGCACAACGACTCTATGTTCCCAACTTCGATCTCGAAGACATGAAGGAGCTGCGCGTTACTGTGGTGCCACGTGAGGTCGAATACTTGCCGCTCGATCGAGTAAGCAACAAATTTCACGCGACGATCGATGTGGCCATCCAGAAGAAGTTCAGCAAGGGAGATGCCAAAGAAATCGACCCGCTCGTGTTCTTCGTCGAGGAAGTCGCCGATTACTTCCGATTGAAACGGCTCAACTCTTTCGTCGCCGCTCGGTGTGTGAAGGTGGAAAACGCTGTCCTGTACTCCACCGAACACTGGACGCAGTTCAATCAATTCACGAGTTTGCTGACGTTGACGTTTGAGCTCGCGAAGTGATCCAGATCCGAACACGGGTCCATTTTGATCAAGCGAAAGTCCAGAAGAAAGTTCAATCCGCCAACTTCCGCTCGCTTGGTCATGCTGCCGCGACCATTCGGATAACCGCGAAGCGATCGATCCGTAAACGGAAGAAGCCGTCGAGTCCTGGTTCGCCGCCACACACGCAGACCGGCATGCTGCGCCGCGTGATTCGCTACGAGGTGAATCGGGACCGCGAAGAGGCAGTAATAGGCCCGGTCAACGAAATCGCTGGTCGCCTGTGGAACCTACACGAGTTCGGCGGTGTTGTCACAAAGCGACGCAAACTGAAGCGTCACCGCTTCCGGGTTGGCCAGCACGGTCCGATCCGCGTGGCAGCACCCGGCAAGTTTGTTCGCACGCTTTTGCAAACCGTCGCCCAGGCCAATCGTGCCACACGGTTGGTCGAGGAAGAAAACGAACGCCGCGGCGCAAACAAGCCACGACGTTATCCCAAACGTCCATTCATGAAACCGGCCCTGCAAGCCAACCAATCACGTCTACCCAAGTTCTGGCGTGATTCCGTCAAGTAAATCGAGAGAAGGTCAATATGTCAGCAGAAGTAGTTCTCGGTCTCGACGCAGTGCTCACCATCGACGGTGCCGAAATCAAGAACGTCAAAGACTTGACGGTCAATCTCGAAAAAGCCGAAGCGGATGCGAGCACTCGTGACAACAACGGTTGGCGAGCCACCGTGGGCACACTAAAGGATGCCTCGATCGAGTTCACGGTCCTCAACAAGAATGGCGACACCTCGTTCTCAATGCTTCAGACGCTTTGGAGCAGTGGCACGCCCTGCGACGTCGACATCAGTGACGCCGGCGGTTCACTGACACTGACCTGCGAAGTCATGACCTTCAACGTCAACCAAAACCTCGAAGAAGTGGTCTCCGCCGACGTGACGCTCAAGCCAACCCAGTCCTCGTCTGGTAACGGTATGAATGTCCCGGCCGGTAGCGGAACGTAAGAACTGGCGTTTGACGCACCGCAACGGATGAGTATCCGCCAAGCAATCTGAGAACGATGTCGGACAATAGCTTCATTGGAACAGACGAGCCAATCGTCGCCACCAAGGACGAATTGTTGATGTGCTCAAGTCATCTTCGTCTTCGAAATAAGTCTCGCTAGGCGTCTTGTAAATTTCACCGTCGTCGCCCTGGACCTTCGCGTCGAGCCGCGCGGCCATCTGGATCATCTTGTTCACGATAGGCACGTCCGGATTCTTAGTTTCGATAGAACCATAGTCCTCGGAATACGCAAACCACGGGTCAGGGTACTCACACTTGCCATTCCAGATCGCAGTGAGCGCTTCGTCGCGGTGACTAAAACTCAGCTCTGGATCAGCGTCGACGAACGCTCGCCATTCGTCAATGGTGATGGATGGGCCCTCCTCCTCGAAATGATACTTCCGCCGAGTGATGTACAGGTTGTAGCCCATCGTTATACCAGGGTCGGTTGAAACATGCGTCTGCGATAACCAAGCAACGACGATATGTCGTCGCTACAGTTTGATAACTCTACCAATGTAACTGTCAATCAATTGCGACAGGGGACTAATGCAAAAATTTATTGATCGCCGCGGTCGCGTGTGGATCGTCGATATCGACAACACCACACTTCGCCGCGTCAAAGCACTTACCGACGTTCGTTTGTTGGACGCCATCGACGGGGATCTGATCACGCAGTTGTCCAGCGACCCGCTGTTGTTAGGCGACGTCCTATTCGCAATCTGCAAACCGCAAGCGGACCAACAAGACGTCGACGATGAAGCATTTGCTGAAGGGCTGGCCGGCGACGCAATCGACGAAGCCTGTAAAGCGGTCGTCGACGCTCTAGTTGCTTACTTCCCGGAGTCGCGTCGCCGTCTTCTGCGGAAGGCGGCCGACAAACAACGGTTGATCGAAACTCGGGGAATGGAAGCGATCGAACGCAGGCTGGACGATCCGAAGCTGGTGGACACGCTTCTCAGCGACCTCGAACGGAAACTCGGGGTGCCGACGTTGAACGGATCGTCGTCGAACTCGCCGGAATTGTCGGAGTCGACCCCGGACCACTCACCCTCCGCCAGCTAATGCAAATGGCCGACGCTCGGCGACGGCATGACTGGAACATCGCATCGAGTGTCATGGCACTGACCGCCGAAATCAACCGTGATCGCCGACGTCGTCGAAAACCGTTCAAGCCCGACGATTTCAATCCCTACACGGCGACAAGACCAGTCCCGGCACAGGCAACCGTCCAACAGGTTGCCACTCTTCTTGGTGCGAAGTTCGTTCAAGCACAAGTCGCCCCGTCGTCTTAGTGTCTTCTTCCTGCAGTCTCCAGACTAAAGCTACCAGACTCGTTTCATGTCCCAAGTCCGCGCCGGAGCTGCATACGTCGAATTGCTGACGAAGGACGCAGCATTCGTCAAAGGCCTACGATCGGCTCAAAAACGTTTGCAATCGTTCGGTCAATCGACGCGATTGCTCGGTGCGAAACTGATGGGATTTGGTACTGCCGCCGCAGCCCCTCTGGCCGGCAGCGTCGCCATCTTCTCGAACTTCGACGATGCCATGCGAGGTGTCGCCGCCATTACTCAGGCGACCGAAACGCAGCTTGAGTCGCTCCGCAATACAGCTAAGAAGCTGGGAGCCACAACCAGCTACTCCGCTAGCGAAGTCGCTTCGCTAATGACGGAACTCGGTCGCGCTGGTTTCAAGCCGGAACAGATCGAACGCATGACTGCCGCCGTGATGAACATGGCTCGAGCGACGGGCACCGATGCGGCGCAGGCATCCGGCATCATGGCGGCAACAATCCGTCAGTTCAGTATGGAAGCCGGTGATGCCACTCGCGTCGCCGACGGACTGACCGCCGCAGCCAATAGGTCGTTCAACACTGTGGAGTCTCTCGGCGAAGCATTGTCGTACGCCGGCCCGGTCGCTGCGGACGCCAACATGAATCTCGAAGAGACGTTGGCGATCCTCGGAACACTTGGCAACATGGGCATCCAAGGTTCGTCGGCCGGTAACGCGATGCGCCGGCTGCTCACCATCAGTGCCGCCGAATCTGAGAAGTTTAAAACCACATTCGGTGTCACCACCAAAGATGCCAAGGGCAACGCCCGTTCGTTGGTCGACATCCTCGGCGAAGTTGCCGCAGCGACCGAAAACATGGGCACGGCGGAGAAGGCCGAGAAACTCAACGAAGTCTTCGGCTTGTTAGGCATCACTGCGGCCAGTTCGATCGGCAAGTCGGTGGCCGACACCCGCAAACTCTACCAGGAACTGCAAAACGCAGGCGGGGTCGCTGCCAAAACATCCGAGGAGATGGAAGGCGGCCTGGGCGGAGCGTTCCGCATTCTAAAATCCTCCATCGAGGGTGTGGCGATCACGATCGGCGAATCGCTCGAAGGTAGCGTCACCAGCATGGTCAACGCGTTCAGCCGCGCGGCGTCCGGCGTCATTGAGTGGATCAACAAGAACCAAAAGATCGTCAAAATTGCGGCGGCAAGTGCGGTCGCAATCATTGGTATCGGCGCCGCACTGTTCACTCTCGGTTCGTTTGCCGCTGCGGCATCCTTCGCCGTCGGAGGATTGGCCAGCATCTTTAGTTTCATTGGTGCCTCCATCGGAGTGATCGTCAGCGCGGTTGGGATGTTGTTCACGCCGTTGGGGCTAGTCGTCGCTGCCATCGCGGCGCTAGGTGGCTATTTCCTGTATTCCACCGGCATCGCCGGCCAAGCGATCGAGTATCTCGGCAGCGTCTTCGAAGTCCTCAAAGCGGAAACACTTGCCGCTTTTGGTGCGATCGCCAACGCTCTAGCCGCCGGCGACATCACCGCGGCGGCCGATGTGCTGTGGTCCTACCTGAAACTGCAGTGGATTACGGGCACCACTTTCTTGAAAGCAAAATGGGCCGAATTCACTCAGTACATCTCCGATGTCTGGGCAGACTCGGCGTATGCGATTGGCGATGTTTTGATCGGTGCATTATCGGGCCTCGCTGGCGTCTGGAACGACACGCTCGGATTCATGGCCGATGGTTGGACGATCCTCACCTCAGCCGTTCAAAAAGGCTGGAACAACACGATCGGCTTCCTCAAGAAGGGGTTTCTCAAACTGCACGAACTCGTTGATATCGCGGGCGATGTTGCAGTCCAGATAGGAGGCGTGTTGATCAACGCCCTTGCCGGCGTCGAAAAAGCCTGGGTGGAAACTGTCGACTACTTGGCCGACACCTGGACCGTGTTTGTTGGTCAGGTGAAATCAATGTGGAACTCCACCGTAGGATTTCTGAAGAAAGCCTGGATCAAGCTGAAGGCACTGTTCGACGATGACATCAACGTCGATGTTGAAATGGCAAAGATCGACGCTGACACCCGAGCAGCCGATGCAGCCGAAGAACAGCAGCGCCAACAAGCGATTATCCAGCGGCAACAACGTCGTGCAAAACGCAAAGAGCAGATCGAAGCCAACCGCATCGAGATGCAAAAAGGCATCGCTGCTCAGCTCGAAGCACGTCGCGAGGCTCGCGAGGGTCAGGACATCAATGCGGATATGCGGGCGATCGATGCCGAGACCGATGCTAAGAACGCGGCTGTCGATCAAACCAAGCAGCGGCAGTTTCGCGAAAACGACGCGGCTCAGGCAGCGCGTCAAAACCTGATTGACGATACGACCGCGGGTGTCCAGGCAACGCTGGATCAAATTCGTGCCGAATCCAAGGCCGCTCGAGAAGCGGGCCGGCCGACAGCCGTAGACCGCGACAACGATCGAAACGCGGAAATCGCTGCAGCACAAGCCGATTTTGATGCCGCCGTCGAACGTGCGAACAACGCCACGGCGCCGTCCGATGAGAACGGTAAGCCGAAAGCAGAAGATGCACTGCCGGTGCCACCTCAACCGACGGCTCTTCCCAAACCGGGCGATGTGAATGTTCCTCCCGTCGACCTTCCAGGCATCGATGACACTGAGCTGCAACCGCCAAACCCCAAGGATCTGAAACTCGGTCTCGATCGCGAGGCGAAGGATTCGCTTGAGGGTTTTGCAAAGGGGCCTGAAACGGAAGACTCCCAAACGGCCGCGGCCGGCGATTTTGAGACGCTCGGACTGGGGCTCGGAAGTGGCGCCCGAAAACTTGAGCAGCTCCGGTTGGAACCAGTGAAGGACGCTGGCGAAGTCATCGTCGCTCCTAAATTGGAGCTTCCTGACAAGGCGGATGCCGCGGTCCCCGCGGACGTCCCCGAGCCGGTTAAGCTCGAAATGCCTGAATTGGCAATCGAACAGCCAATGCTGGACATCGCAGCTGTTAACGAAGCTCTCGCTTTGGTGCGTCAGTCACTAAGCGAGTTCGATGCAGCGTTATCGGGCACAACCGCCTCGCTGCGATTGCCCGCCTCCTCAGGCGACGGCATCACTGACGATATGAAGCGAGCAATCATCGCGACCGCAGAAAACACGAGGCGACTCGTCGAACGTTCCCAATCGGGAGGCTTGATGTTCAGCTGATGAGTTTCACTTCGGGAGGTTACAACTTCGACACTGCGGCTCTTTCCGAGAAAGCGTCACGAGGCAAATCGCATTCGGACTTCGCCGCCTACGTTGCCACCAACGACGGCGACGTTGACCCGACTGCCGCAGCCGACGCAGCCTTTTCCTATTACGATGCTAACCACCATGACCTAGTTCCGTATCTGCAGATCGATGCGGAATACATCAACGCGCGGCACGCCCTGGTCAGTATCACGCTGAATCAAACGAAGCTGGATCCTGTTTCGTTCAGCACCACTGGTGCGACGACCCACCTAAATCAATCTCTGCAAACGCGAGGCATCTACGCAGCGCCGGGTGCCGTTGCTCCCATCTACCACGGAGCGATCGGCGTCAGCGATTCAGGCGTTGCCGGCGTTGACATTACCGTGCCGGCATTCGAGTTCTCGGTACGCAAAAAGTTCGAGTACGTCTCGACGGCGTATCTATTGGCGATGGTCTCGATGACCGGGCGAACCAACTCGTCGCCCTGGTCGATTTTCGCTGCCGGCGAAGCATTGTTCCTTGGTGGCGAAGGAGGTGAGGATGAAAACAACTGGGTCGACGTCACCTATCACTTCGCTGCTCGGCCCAACGAATCGAATCTGACGATCGGTAACATCAGCGGCGTCGAAAAATACGGATGGGATTACTTGTGGGTCAAACACGGTGAGAAAGTCGTAGGTGATCGGGTGCTGCAGGTTCCCGAGGCCGCCTACGTCGAACAGGTATATCGCGGTGGTAATTTCGGCGTGCTGGGGATTTCGTAAACGATGGCACGACGCGTCCGTCCCGGCGATCCATTCCATATCACCGCGGCAGAATACAACCGTTTGCTCGCCGCGGCGGATGCGGCCCATCGCAACCGGTTGCCGGGTGGTGGCGGTCCGCGCACACATGTGCGAAACGCAGCGACTGTCCGCGTCCATAACACGTCGGCAGCGACCATTCCGATTGGCGGCATCGTCGGCTTCAATTCGCCACTGACCGATCCAACGGTGGGACCGACTGAACTTGCACGCTTCGTTCGCGATGCGACGATCCAGTGCGTTATCCCCAACGAACAGGAACATACCGGTCGCGTTGGGGTTGCCATCGAACCGATTGCGGAAGACAAGGTCGGCCGCGTCGTGTTCGATGGCGTTGTGGCTGCGCGAGTCAACGTCGTCAAGACATGGCACAAGTTTGCGGACGTGGGTGAATCCGGGGGCGATACACTTCAGTCCAAACCGGATGGATCTGCCCAAATCCTCTGGCGAAATGATCCCAGCCAACTTGGCGAGCAGTGGGCGGTGGTTCGCGTTGGCCGGTCTGCGGCTCAGGTTTACTTCATCGAAGTTCCCGCCGGTGGCATCGCGGAACGCCGAGGTATGCGCACAGGCAGTGCCGATTGTGACCTCTACCAACTCGACGAAGCAGGCGACATTGAGCCCGTCGCTGATCCAGACGGTAACACGGTCCGGATTACCGCTCGGAATCATTCAGCACAGCGAATCCGCGGGCCGATTGCCGACTCGCCCAAACAATACCTGCAAGTAAGCTTCGATGGGCAGCGTTCATGGGTGATCGACCCACCGAAACAAACGCTTCTATGTAAGCCCACAAAACGCCTGAAAGCAAAATCTTGGGGTGTTGCCCGAGAGCTGCGTTTCGATGGGACTCGCTGGATACCGCTTGGACCGCGTGTATCGGTCTACAATGTCTGCGACTACGCGTTGCTGGCGAGCCAGCAGATTATCTGTCACTTCCATGAAGACACCAGCAGCTACCTGACGATCGGATGTCGATGTTGCGACGGCAGTAGTTCGTCCAGTTCGTCATCGTCGAGCAACTCTTCATCGAGCGGATCGTCATCGTCTAGCTCATCGGAATCGCATTCATCGAGTGACTCGTCTAGCAGCAGCAGTAGCTCGTCATCCTCGTCGTCGAGCAGTGGGTCTAGCAGCAGTTCGTCAGATAGTTCGAGCATCAGCGGATCGAGTTCATCCAGCGAATCATCGAGCGACAGTAGCTCGTCGTCACCATCCCACAGTAGTTCGTCCAATTCAAGTTCAAGCTTCTCAAGTAGCAGCCCTTCGCTAAGCAGCGTTTCGTCGTCATCGTCACCATCGGTGTCGGGCAGCCACTCGTCTTCCGCGGCGTCCGCATCCTCCAGCCGTTCGGAGAGTGCGTCATCGTCATACGCGTCGTCATCGAGTCAATCAGAATCATCCAGCACTGTTAGTAGTCAATCCAGTGATTCCGGCAGCATCACGTCACTCAGTAGTTCTGATTCGGCATCGAATTCGACTGCAAGCGAATCTGTATCCAGCGTTTCAGAGAGCGAATCGGACAGCCACTCGGATTCGCTTTCCCAAACCTCGCCGTCACACAGTTGGGATGCGTCAGCAAGCAGCCTCAGCGGATCGTTGTCGAGTGACTCTGACTCGCAATCCACGTCAGAATCGGTATCGCATTCCGCCAGCAAATCAGACAGTGGTTCGGATAGTGAACCAAGCGCTAACGAGAGCTCCAATTCTCGGCACGATTCTGTTAGCGTTTCACGATCGTACTCAGGTAGCACATCCGAATCTGCTAGCAATGCTTCCACCAGCGTGGCGGCTTCTTCAAGTGGATCCGAATCCACTTCACGTTCGGATAGCGGTTCTGGCTCGAACTCTGAAAGCTCCGGAAGCGATCGGCCGAGTGAAAGTCATGATCGGAGCTACGGAGATTCATCTGGCAGTGCCAGTGATAGTACCAGTGAAAAACCATCCCAAAGTCACGATTCCACGTCGGAATCAAACCAACCCAGCGACAGTGGGTCGAATCGTCTCAGCCACAGCTACTCCGTCGAGGAACCGTCCTATGACAGCAGCGGATCGAGTGAACCGTGTAACAGCACCTGGATCTGGTCCTGCGGTTGGGAACTAGTCGATAGTGACTGCGAGGATCCCGGTGAACCACCCTCAAGCACGGGAAGTTACGACGGCCAAGTGACGGAGATGACCGCATGATGTAATGCCCATATCACCTAAAGTTGATCATCTCCGATAACTTTTTAACGGTGTTAAAGTTTCTTGCGGTCGCAGCGACGCCAAGCTTACGTTCGGCACCAGCAGCAACCTTGGACCGGCCGATGCCGCTCGGTGCATGTAAATAGAAAACCAAATCAATTAACAAGCAGGATTCAGAATCGGCACGCAGTCCCTCAATGGCATCCATGTCAGGATCACTCGGTGACTCATCCAAAAAGAAAAAATGGAGCGACTTAGGGTCCGCCGTCGCGTCAGCATACGGGTTCGAATCGATTGCTTTTAGTAATTCACTTTTCGTTAACAAGATCAAGTGCGAACGAAAACCAAATTGCTCCTCGACAGTATCGAGGAGCTTCGTTTGGAGCGACTTCTTTGACTTTAGCGATGATTCAAAGACTACATTTCCGCTCTGGATGTAGGTCTGAACGTTCTCGCAACCAATCGACTCCATCACTGTCTTGAGCGGTGCCATCTGCATCTTGTTTTTGCCGCCCACATTAATGCCTCGGAACAGCGCAATCCAGATTGTCTTCAACGAAATGCCTATAGCTTGATGGTTGTTTGCAACGTTTGATATGACCGTAGCACATCATAACATGTGGCAGCAATAACCCCATGATCCACTGCCCGCACCTGACACCCAGCAACGTCTGCGAAGTTGCCTCGGGCATGGCAGGCTGCCAAGCCAAAGTCTCGCCCGCAGCTTGCAACGCGTGTCAAAACGAATCTAACCCGCGAGCGATCAACGTCGTCACGATCGGCATGGCCTTGGTCAACAAGAAGCGTCGCAAGAAAGACACTCGTGAACTGTACGCGATGCTTGGTAGCTACTTGCCAGATCGTCAGCAAGAACCTGCAACGTTGAAGATCACCGATTACCGGCCCGGTCCGGGAAACGAACTGAAAAACATGCTTGCATGGTTCGCAAAGCCGAACGAAACGTGCAACTGCGAAACGCGAGTCGACACGATGAACGACTGGGGCGCCGAAGGCTGCCTGCGAAACATCGACACGATCGCCGACTGGTTACTCGAAGAAGCTCAATTGAGAGGAATGCCCCATGGAAGGTTCACTCGCGTCATCGCCAAGTCACTCGTTCAAACAGCCGTCCGAAAATTCCTACGCAAATTCCCCGACGGAGCACCCGAGCCGAATGACAACGAGGATCGCGATTGATCGGCCGATCGTCGAGCGATGCTTTCTGATGAACCTCGATCGGCGTGAGGATCGCCTCAAAGAGTGGATGGAGCAAATTCCCGATCCCTGGCCGTTTCCTCATCCCGAGCGATTTATGGCGATCGACGGCCGCCGTGTCGCGACGCCGCCCCAGTGGCGTGCCGGGAATGGAGCTTGGGGTTGTTACCGTTCACACGCTTTAATCCTTGAAAAATGCCTGATCGAGCGTATAAATTCATATGTGGTCTTCGAAGACGACGCCGGGTTCTGCGAAGACTTCGCTCAACAACTCAAAGCCTACGTCACCGAGTTGCCGGCCGATTGGGGACTCGCGTATCTCGGTGGCCAGCATCTTTATGCCGGTAAACACCCGCCGCACAAAATCAGCGAGCACGTTTACCGGCCGTACAATGTCAATCGGACGCACGCCTTCATGGTCCGTGGTCGTGAAAATATGAAGGTTTTGTACCGACACCTTCATTGGAGTGATTGGCACTCGAAACACCACATCGATCATCATCTTGGGCGATTGACCCAGCGACGCTACCAATCACTTGTGCAAGGCAAGAACGTCGACAAAGAGTCGATCGCGGTCTACGCCCCCGACCGCTGGCTCGTCGGGCAACTACCAACCAAGTCCAATATCTGCGGTCGCAAGTGGGAACAGACACGCTTCTTCAACGACGCCCGCAATGCCGACCATTCGGACGCCCCGTTCTACGCCGTGCTCGGTCCCCATCGCTCGGGGACATCTTGCGTCGCCATGGTTATGCATCACCTTGGCGTCCATATGGGCAACCAGCTCGGTGGTTACGAAGCTACGGGTGGGGGCGAAGCCGTCGGATTGGCCCAGCTTTGTGAGAAGGCGATGCGATTTCCCGCCGTCGATCCCACGATGTCGGATGAGCAGCTCACGCAACAGCTGAAGTCATGGATCGTCACTCGCAAAGCGGAAGCGAATCGCGACAAGACAGTGGCCGGTGGCAAATACCCGCATCTCTGCCGATTTGTCGAGCATCTTCATGCTGGCCTCGGGGGTTCACTGAAGGTCATCAGTGTCGAGCGTGACATCGAGGCGTCGATTCGAAGCCTGCAAAACCGCTCCGAAAAACATCGAGGCCAATGGTTTGCTGCCAATGATGAACAATGCGATCGTCTCCAACGCAGCCTGATGCAGCACCGTGATGCATTCCTGGAAAAGCATCCTGAGATTGACGTCTTCCGCATCGAGTTCGCCGAGTTGACCACTCATCCCGAAGAGGTCATTCGCAATCTGATCGAATTCCTCGGCATCCAGCCAACGGCCGAAGAGATCGCGGCAGCAATCGATCACGTCGACCCCCAACTTCGCAAACACGGATGAGCAGGTTCCCCAAGCCAACGGAGAATCTGGGCGTGATGTATATCGCGATCGGTGGCCGATCACTGTGGCAGCTTCGCCGCTCCCTATCGTCGTTGCGGCATCACTGCCCGAGCGTACCCGTTGCGTTGTTCACCGACCAACCAGCCGACACATGCCCCGATGTCGAGTATCGCTTCGATGTCAAATCGCCCCTTGGGTATCAGGTCAAACCACGCTTCATTCCATGGCTACCATTTGATCGCACAGTCTACCTCGACGCCGACACGGTGGTGCTCAAACCCTCGTCAATCGCGCCTTCCCGTTTGCTAACTGAGCGATTCGGCTACGAAGCAATTTATGTTCACGGCGTTTCCAGACGCTGTGATCAGGTCGGGATCTGCGGTGTTCCCTCGATGAATTCTGGCGTCGTAATGCTTCGCAAGTGCCAACGCGTTCTCGACGCACTAGCATATTGGCGACGCATTTACCGTGGCGGCAATGACGAAGTTCTGCTAACGAAGGCGCTCCTACGTCACGCGGTTCCCAGTTACATCTTGCCGGCTGAATGGAACTGCAGAAACCGTCAGCAAGTTGGTCACTACTCCGCCATCCGCATTACACACCATCGCCACGTATTGCGATTGGTGCAACCCGATGGATCAGTCCCAGAAAACTTGCTCAAGCAATGGTGGGACGGCAAAGTTGACGAAACTAAAGGGCAAAAACTGGCATGAGAATTCAGCTGTCCGACGTTACGTTCTGCGTCAAGACGATCCACCGCCCCTGGTCCTGCCACCGCTTGGTCGAGTCGCTGTGCAAGCACATCGCTGCAGCCAATATTATCGTGGTCGATGACGGACAGCCGGAGCACCGTTTTCTTGCCGCGTATCCCGAGTCCGCCGCGAAGTGCCAAGTCATTCACCCGGCCGAAGTCGACGTTGGCGTCGGAGTCGGTCGCAATATCGCGGTGGATGCGGTCGGCACCGAGTTCATGTTTCTTCTTGATGACGACCACGTCGTCACTCCGAACCTGAACTTCGACAAGCTCATCGATCGCTTCGATAACCTTGACGTTGATATTTTGGGTGTCCGGCAAGGATCCGGCGGCCGGCCGACGATGCTCTCGCCGTTGATGAAGGGCCGGCGAATTTGGATGCATCGCGGCGAGATCCGGCGAAACGGTCACGTCGCTTGGTGTCACATGTCCTCCAATGCGTTTCTCGCTCGCACCGAAACGATCCGGTCTCTTCGGTGGGACGAAGAACTGAAGACGTACGAGCACTGGGAATTCTTCTACCGTGCAAAGCTGGCTCACCTACAGGTGGCGGTCGCCGGCGATTGTTTCATTCGCCACGCCCACGTGACCAGCGACGCTTACCGCCCCCTCCGCGAACGATCAAAGTTCCGCTCGATGGGACTTCGTAAACACGGATTTCATTCGATGCGTTATCCCGGAGGCCAAATTGTCCGTGCGTGATCAAGTTACTTTTTGCATCAAAACCATCCATCGCCCCCAGTGTTGTGCCGCCCTCGTTCGTAGCATTCATCAGCACTGCGCCGAGGATCGACCCGCGATTCACGTTCTCGATGATGGTAAACCCGAATTGCGATTCTCGACCAATTGTCCCACTGAAGCGGCAATGGTCGATCGTATCATCGAGACGAAATACGACATCGGACTTTCCGCAGGACGCAACCGCCTTCTCGATGCCGGCGAAACTCCGATCGTGGTCTTCGCTGACGACGACCACCTGGTCACCGAGCAAACCCGCCTGCCTGACTTGGTCAAATCGCTTAACAGGCATCACGACCTCGACCTGCTCGCTGCTCTATCGAATCAGCAAGAACGCCCAAAGCTTATGCGAGTCGATGGAAAGACGCTACGGATCCCTCGCGGCTATTACCGACAGCGCGGCTCGATTCGTTGGTGCCACTATGTCGGCAACTGTTTCGTTGCCTATCGCGACATCCTGCAAGCGATCCGGTGGGATGAATCGCTCAAGGTCGAAGAGCACTGGGATTTCTTCTGGCGATGCAAGATTGCCGGCGTCAACGTTGCCTGTGATATCAATCACTCGTTTCGCCACGAGCATGTCGATCCGCCAGGATACATTCGGCGGCGGCCACAGTTCCTCAAAGCAGCACTTAGGAAACACGGATTAGTGAAAGTGATTTGGCGATGATTGACATACCAGCATTGGAATACCACCTCGCCCACGGTTGCAATCTGTCGTGTCAGCAGTGTAGCCACTACAGCAATTTTCGTCTCGCAGGAAAATTGCCGACACCGGCGGATGCTCGCCGCGAGTATTCATCGTGGTCGAATCGCGTTCGACCTCGCCGTTTCGCCCTGCTCGGCGGTGAGCCGCTCTTGAACCCGCATTTGATCGAGCACTTGCGTTTGGCCCGCCAGTATTGGTCCGATTCCAACTTGATGCTCGTTACCAACGGCTTTTTCTTTGATCGTCATCCCGAGTTGCCTGCGACGTTGGTGGATACCAATTGTCGTCTCGAAGTCAGCCAACACGGTACACATCAGCCGTATGTGGATCGTTTCAACACGGTAAAGAGAACAGTGTGGCAATGGCGAGCAGACTATCCTGCAATCCGAATCAAGATTCGCCAGTCACATCGTGGCTGGATGCAGCAGTATCGAGTCGAAGACGGCAAGCCGATGCCTTTCGATTCAAAGCCCGAGACTGCCTACCGCATCTGCATGCAGAAAACTTGCACACAGTTGTTTCGCGAACGCTTGTGGAAATGTCCCGCGTTGGCCTACTTTGCCCTTATGGAACAACGACTAAAACTCGAAACCATCCCTGCGTGGCAACTTTTTCGCGACTACAAGGCATGCCCTGCATCGGCCAGTGATGAGGAACTGCAAACCTTCGTCGAGGCGAAAGCGATCCCGCAATGCGGACTGTGCCCAAGCAAACGTGTCCCGTTCAAACATCGAGATCCAACCCAGAGTGGAAAGATCTGATTCCGTACCCTTTTGTTGTCGGATACGATGCTCACTTCTTTTCGCGATCAAGACAATGCAATGCTTTTGGCAAATACAACGCAAGCAATTCCGTATTGGCTGAGGAGAGTTTGCTCGCTTGGAAATTACTGTGGTGGATACCAAAGTCCATTGCTGTGAGTATTTATCAGGTTTCTCGGCGTTTAATGAAATAGAATCCCTGTCTCGCGCATCTCTATTTTTGTGAAAGCGAGATTTTACGCGAACCCTTGCGACGCAAATGCGTCTATCTCTCCGAACACACAAGTCACATTCACGCCACGAGCGAGTAACGAGCTTTCTGATGTTATCAAGAATCCAATCCAGTCGACTCGAACAGATACACGAAGGCAATCTCTTCGGCGGGCAACCGTTGAATACAGATAATGCCCCGGCGTATCCGCGTCTGATGTGACACTCGCTTTCATTAGCGAACGACTTCTTTATGAAGGCTCGGTGTCACGCAGACACCTGAGCCTTTTTTCGTGTCCGCATCGAACGGGCAAACCCAACAACGAACCCCATTTGGGCTGGTAGCTGAGACGGTCTAGCGGCGGTCTGAAGAACCGCAGACGAGGATTCGAGCGCCTCCCGGCCCACTGACAAGGAAGATATGCGCCGACGGAACCATCCGCGGCGATTGAAGCAACACAATATCGGATACAGGTGCAGATGGAAGCACGCCTGCTTTGGGAGCAGGAGGCTCTCGGTTCGACTCCGAGGTGTCCGACTTTTTGAAACGACAACATGGTAGTCGAGGGCTGGTCGCCCAAATCCGCCTGATACGCGGGTCGCGCTGAGTTCGATCCTCGGGGCTACCACTTACGACAACGACACGAAAGGAAAACCAACATGCTGCCTGCACTGCGATTGAAACGCATAGCCGCGAATGAAAAAGCGGGGCTGTGGTGTAACTGGCAGCATGACGGACTTTTAATCCGTTCGGTGAGGGTTCAACTCCCTTCGGCCCCATCGCTACGCATCGGCGTGTAGCTCAGGGGTGAGAGCGGCGTCCTTATAAGGCGACGGTCGCGGGTTCAATTCCCGCCACGCCGACTGACGAGAGACTCGAGTCCTGAGTGATGAGTCCTGAGTGATGAGTCCTGAGCACGGAAACTCAAGACTCGCGACTCAAGACTCACAACTATTTTTTGGGATTGTGGCAGACAAGGTAATGCATCGGACTCTTAATCCGAGCGATGTGGGTTCGATTCTCACCGATCCCACTTGAGACATTTTGAAACAAGCACTGATGGTCTAACGGCAAGACTTCTCCGTCGCGAGCGGGGTTGTGCGGGTTCGATTCCGGCTCGGTGCTCTATGTCAGACTTCAGCAATCAGGAGTCAGGCTTCAGAACAAAATCTGGAGTCTGAAGACTGAGACCTGAAGCCTGATCCGATCTTTGACAATTTGGTAGTGATGCATTTTTGCGCCCATGATGTAGCGGTAGCCTGCTGCCTTGCCATGGCGGAAGTGTGGGTTCAACTCCCACTGGGCGCTTGGTCAGGCTTCAGACTTCAGGAGTCAGACTTCAGAGAACGCAGCAAACCGTTAAGAACTCGTGCGGCTTCGTTTGCAATTGCGATGACTTCCGTAGCGGATTTTTCGTCGAGGTACGACAGTCGCTGAGCGAGCGAGAGTTGGTATTCAACTTCGCAAACCGAGCCGTAAGCAATTTCGAGAAAACGCACGTAGTCGGCCTGTGATGATTTGGCACTTCCTTCAACGATATTCGACGGGCCGGAAACAGCAGCACGGCGAAGCTGTGACGTTAGCCCAAACATTTCCTCTTTGGGGAAGGTTGATGTGCATTTGTAGACAGCCATAGCCAGTTGGTCAGCCAACTCAAACGCTCGCAGTTTCCTGTAGTCTCGCATGATTTTTCCTTTCTGAAGTCTGAAACCTGATACCTGATACCTGATGTCTGATTCTATTCCGGTGTGGCCCAATGGTAAGGCGGCTCCCTGTTAAGGAGACGAGTGATGGTTCGAGTCCATCCGCCGGAGCTTCGCGAAGTTTGAAGGGTGATGTGAGAAGTGTGGAATAGCTCGCTTCGTTCCACAACTTGCCCTTCAAACTTCCGCATATTTCGTGTCCTTGGCCGAGCGGCAAATCGACCAACCGGCATCCATGCCGGTCGGTGCCCGCGGACTTCCAATCCGGCTAGGTGGGTTCGACTCCCACAGGGCACTCTGTTTAATTGTAAAAACTCTCTCCGGCGCGTAGTCGCGCTCATGACCTTTGAAGCTCGCAGATCGGGTTCAATTCCCGGACGGAGTGCTTTGCAAATCTAAGTTACGCCGGAGTAGCAGTTGTTGGTCGCTGCACCTCGCTCTGAACGAGGGGTTCATTGGTTCGATTCCAGTCTCCGGTGCTGTGGCCAGATCTGGTGTTGGTTTCCAGTGACTCACTGTGAATGAGTTTGTCGCCGGTTCAATTCCGGTTGGTCACCCTCGTGCAAACATATTCGGTGGCAAGTTCCTCTGGGAAGGAAGCTTGATTGTCTATCAAGTCGCTGCGGGTTCGACTCCCGTTGCCATCGCTTTGAATTCGCCGCATTCGACTACTGGCTAGGTCGGCTGCGGATCAGGCGCACGCGATGGAGATCGAAACTCCTATGCGGTACTTAGGGTCGCCTTTCACTCCGCGAAAGCAGCATGGCTCAACGCATCTTTCACGGAGTGAAAGGCGACAATCTCGGCGTGGTAGATTCTGATGGCAGAATCGTCTGGTTTTCATCCAGGAGTCCGCGGGTTCGATTCCCGCTCACGTCACTGATTGTGGCCGAACGCTCTGCGGTCGGTATTCACTCCGGCCACGGAGTGTCCGGCCACACTACGGAAGTCACCCGGCCGGATGAGGACACTGTCTTGAAAACAGCTGCGGTCAATAACCGTTGTGGGTTCGAGTCCCACGGCTTCCGCTTGTTTGATGAAATCTTGGGAGCGTTTCCACACGGGAGACTGTAAATCTTCTGCCTTTAATTGTGTGGTAGTCGGCGAGAGGTGCGATTCCTTGCGTTCCCACTTTTGCAAACACACACGTCTCTGGTGTAACGGTAGCACTGCTGATTCCAAACCAGTTAGTCAGGGTTCAAATCCTTGGGGACGTGCTTGGAAGCTTGAAGAGTGAAGTTCCAAGTTCGAAAAGTGGTCATCGGTTTTTCTTGCAGATCGACGTCAATATAGCGAGCAGTTCATTGGCCTCTGCAGTGAGCGGTTCAAGTCGAGATGGGGGAATGATATCGGTCTTCGCCAGCAAACGCAGCCAATAATGAGTTTCTCTCGCCTCTTTGACTGCAATCGAATACTTGTGAACGAAGTCACGCTTGCTTTCGCTTGCCTGAGCTTCTTCCACGTTTGCACCAATCGATGTGCCGGCTCGAAGTAATTGCCTCATCAGTGTCGCAGCGACACTGCTATCGCTCTCCAACGCAAGGCAGAGCTTTACGATTCGCTCGGCAAACGCAAACGTTCGGTCGGGTAAGTCACTCTTCATGGCAACAATCTACCGCATTTCATTTCAAACTTCCTCCTTCGACCTTCAAACTTCCAAAGTCCTGTGGTCCAACGGCGACGACACCTGTTTTACACGCAGGAGACGATGGTTCGATTCCATCCGGGACTACTGCCGGCGTCACAGTGACGCTGGCCCGCAACTAACCAAGGAGAACGACGATGTCCAGAAATGTGAAGTACGTGCAATGTGCGATGAGACGCAGCATCGCCGGCGGATCAGTGCGAACGACATCGTACATCCCGCAAGAGTTTGCGAAGGTGGGCCGCGTGCTGAGACTGAGAGACGACAACGCTGGTTGGGTCGACGGCTGGGTTGTGGAGTGCGTCGGTGACGTGATCGTCGAAGGCGACCAACTCCCTGATTCGCACAAAGCGATCAAGAACCATCGCAAGTCGACCGGCGACAGCGCGCCGCGTCTGCTTGCGTAACACGTTGGCAGCCAAGGGAAGGACGCGGTCGGTCGCGTCCTTCCCAGCGGCACCAGCCATCAACGCCTAGATACGCCAACCGGCCGAGCGGCTCGCTTTAAACCCGAGTGTTTGCAGGTTCGACTCCTGCTCTGGGCACTTTTCAAATTCAACGAAGAACATGGGGCGCTCGTCCAACGGGAAGACGTCTGTTTTGCACGCAGAAAATCGGGGTTCGATTCCCCGGTGCTCCACTCACGCTGAGGTAGGCCAACGGCGAGCCGCTTGTCTTAGGAACAAGTGCTTGCGGGTTCGACTCCCGCCCTCAGTACTGATTCAACATGCTGTGGTACGCAAACCGGCAAAGCGGCGAATTTCAAACGTTCGTGTTTGAGGGTTCGACTCCCTCCCGCGGCATTAGCGAGTTAGCAATTAGCTGATTGGCCGTTAGCTCTTTCGGATGGAGCGGATCAATGCGGCAAGAACTTTCGATGTTTCGTTCAACTTGGCCTGAAAATCGGTGTGTTCGCCTCCGAAGCCAAGGCGGACGGCAAGCGAGGTTTGATATTCGAGTTCTCGTAGCGACCCGTACCCTATATCCAGAAACCGCAGGAATTCAGTTTCGGTTTGCCGTCCACATCCTTCGACAATATTTGAAGGAATGGAAACCGCCGCGCGTCTCATTTGCGATGTCAAACCAAACTGCTCCTCACGCGGGAAGTTGGCCGTGAACTTGTACGTGAGCAGCGCAACTTCGTCGGCCAATTCAAAAGCACGAAGTTTCTAGTGATCTCTCATTTGTTTCTCCTGACTTGGGAAGCTAATTGCTAAACGGCTAACAGCTAACAAGCTACCTCAATGCGGGTGAGCCAGGCTCATCCGGGCCTCATAAGCCTGGACCGTCGGGTGCGACCCCCGAACCCGCTACTTCGATGCGACTACAACGCGGATGGGCCAGTGCCCAGCCAGGTTTCATATGCCAGGCACGTCGGGTGCGACCCCCGGATCCGCTACTTGAACTGAGTGTTCTCGGCCGGGTACGCAAACTGGCAAAGCGACGAGGTCGAGAGCCTCGTGACTTTGTGAGTTCGACTCCCACCTCGGTCATCGCAACAAAACGATCGCGTGGTCCAGCGGCTAAGACGCCTGCGTGACAAGCAGGAGACCGATGGTTCGATTCCATCCGTGATCACTGAAACGACAAGGTCTGTAAGTGTTGCGGCAGCACGCGTCTGTGGTATGGACGAAGACCGGGTTCAATTCCCGGACGGACCTCTGATGAAACAAATGGGCTGGCATGTTCCAAGGCGGCGACTGATCCTTGCAAGATCGGTGGAAGGGTTCGATTCCCTTCCGGTCCACTCAATATACGGAAGGGCAATCCGATGGGCGACGGTATCCGGTTGCTAGCCGGGCGAGCATCTTGATGGTGCCTTGAGGGTTCGACTCCCTCTCCTTCCGCTTGTTTACAAAACGGCTCGATGGTGAAACGGACATCATCTCTGGCTTCTAACCAGAAGTTCCGGGTTCGATTCCTGGTCGAGCTACTGCCGATAATCGCAGTCACGTTGGCTGCCGGCATCCATTCGCTTGTTTGACACTCTTGAAAGGCAATGTCATGAGCATGCATCAGATTGAGCGTCAATTCTCGCGGATTGGTGCTCGAGCAAAGGTTCACCCGCCGATCGTTCGGCGTTGGGGAACAACTCCTGAAGTCTCGATCGACATCGGCAACGACGCCGAAGGCGAGTTCTTCGATATCGCGATTCAGCCACCACAATTGGCCGAAACGCAAGTGATCGACGTTCAGCCTTCATTACGGCACCTACTGTTGATGTCGCGACAAGACGACGGAAAGCACAAGTTCTTGTGCGGACACGACGAGCGACACTGGTTCGTCGCTGCTGTTCCTGAACGGGCGGCCGTTTCATCTGTGAGGACAGCTTTCGACGCGCTCAAGCCGGTTTCGGTGCGAGCACTAGAGAACCGTCTCGGCGTGAAGCCGCGAAAGCGGAATCGTCGACGCAATGAAGCGTTCATCCGTCAGGGCGAGTGGTTCTTCGTGCCAGTCGAGAATCCGGCGTTGGTCGATGAGCGTCTAGTTCTGCGGAACGAGCCGATCGCACGCGGCGGTGGAAAGCCGCACCTTTGCGAAGAGGTGGTTCGGCAGGGCGGACAACTGGTCTACATCAGTAACCAGCATCCGAACGGATTGACCGAGGGACAACGCATGCGATTGATCAGTCGTAAGCCTGAGCTTCGTCACCTGCACTGGGTCGCTCAACGTCGAAACCCAAGCGTGTTTGTTCGCGGACGAGTTCGCCATCCGGATCACAAGACGATCATCTTGAACGGTTGGCACCAAGTCCTGATGAACACTGAAAACGAGTCGATCGCAATGCGACACGTCGCTTTCATCGACTGAAACTCGGTCCCGCACTTCGGTGCGGGGCCTTTTCCCAAGCCGACGTGGCTCGACATAGAAAGGCGCTGCTCTTGTAAAGCAGATCATGCTGGTGCGAACCCTGTCGTCGGCTCTAGTGACTTAATGACCAATAACATGACTCGTGGGTGTGCTGGATAGCATGGCAGTCTTCGAAACTGTCGGACCAGGTTCGATTCCTGGACGGGTTACTTGCCTCGGCGGCGCCAGGAGCGAGCCACCATTTGGTTCCTGCGATCACCTCTCGGAAAGAACGCTCAGAATTTCCACATCTGAAAGCTTGTTCTCCACATCGGCTCCGCTCCGAGGCTCCTTATTAGTCCGCAGTCCGTAGTCCTGAGTCTGTAGAAGGGACAGATCTGAATTGGAACAGGCGTGAACGCGGTAGACACCAAAACATCAATTTCTAAGGACTAAAGACTATGGACTCAAGACTAATTTCAGGTGCAGGACGAGAGTTCATCATCAAGGACACGCACCGCGGCTTGTACTACGAAGATGGCAAGCTAACCAAGGTGCTCGAAGCCGGCCGATACAAGATTCCACCGCACAAGCAATGGTTCAAGGAACTGCCAACGATCGAGTGCATGCTGGTCGACATCCGCGAACGCGAATTGACGATTAAGGGCCAGGAAATCCTGACCGCAGACAAGGTCGCGATTCGCGTGAGCATCCTGGTGCAGTTCCGCGTAACCGATCCGAAGGCTGCGATCCACACAGTGGACCAGTTCGAGGACCGACTTTACAGCGACGTGCAATTGGCGGCGCGTCGTTCGCTGGCGTCGATGAATCTGGAAGAAATTCTCACTAACCGAAACCGGTTGAGCGAAGACATTCTTTCGGACGTGACGGAGTCAGCGAATGGTTACGGTGTCGCGATTCGTCGAGCCGACGTGAAGGACTTGATCTTCCCAGGAAATCTGCAGGAGATCATGAATCGCGTTTTGGCGGCGGAACGACAAAGCCAGGCCCAGTTGGTGGAAGCTCGAACGCGAGCGGAAGTCGAACAGATCGAATCCGAATCGCGGGCGGAAATCACGCGACGAGATGCGTCAGCGGACGCAGAAGCACTTCGATTGCGAGAGCAGGCAGAAGCCGAGTCGTTGCGAGCAAAGGTGGACGCGGAAACGCAAGCCTACGAGCAACGAGCGAAGGCAGCAGCAGTGCTGGAAGGACACCCGGCGTTGTTGCGGTTGGCTGAACTTGAAACGCTTCGTGATTTGGCGAAGAACGCCAACGCACGACTGTATCTCGATCTCGAAAGAGGCCGGGTTAGTCACGATGAATAATCGTCGATGAAGAATGATTCGCGAAGGATGCGAACCAGGCTGAGTCGATTGATGTCACTTACGCAGTGCCGGCAAACAATGTTTGTCGGCGCTGCAATCATGTTCTCGGAGTGTGCCGGATTCGCACCCGACTTTGCGAAGGTCGTAGACCAGGTTCGATTCCTGGCGAGAGCACTTGCCAACGAAACGCCAAGCCATGGAGGCTGATGATGGAAAACGAAAGCACGAACGAAAGCACATTGGCCGGTGGCATTGGTGCCGGATTGGTTGCACTTCTCGGGATGTTCGCTCGGTGCGCCGATGACGTCGCTCGAATCGGCGTCCACTCAGTCGACGATGTCGGTCGAATGTCTGTCTCAACTGGCGACGACTTCGCCCGAGCGTTTTCAAACAGCAGTGATGACATCGTTCGCGTCTCGGACGACTTCCGCTTCGCAGACGACTTTGCCGTGCACTCCGAAACAAGATTTACGCCAGTTGCTGAATCGCACGACGGAGCCGGAACGGCGTTGCATGTGACGAAAGATGTCGCCGAGATCACAGTTCGACTCGTTAAGTCGGCCAATCGCGACGACGATCAGTAAACTACCTATTTCAGTTGAATGGAACCCTAACCTGGAGCAGACCAATGCGACAAAACAACCAGCACGACCGCGACTGCGACGAAGACCTCTGGTTTCGAGCCGATGAGCAAACGTCGTAAAGGCTACCCGTCGGAAACGAAAGTCAAACGTGGAGTCCAAATCATCCAAGGCAAGCAACTCGAGGAAAAGCTCGGTCGCAACGACCTGTGCCCATGTGGCAGCGGCCAGCGATTCAAACGTTGCTGCCTACGATCGGGGCGTCTGTGATGGCGTCAATCGCGACGACTACTTTTAGGGAATAAAGTAGAAAATAGTCTGTAGCCTCTAGTCTATAGGAAAATCAAGAATCGCTGCGAAGCGATTTGAGGAGGCCGTACGTGACCTTCGATGTCTCGACGACTTTGTCGTTTAGAGTCGTGGCGACTTCGGCGGGTAAGTACTCGAGTCTTGCAGCGATGCTGAGTTGGTACTCAACTTCGCGTGCGGATGCGAAGGCCATGTCGAGGAATCGAACGAAGTCCGCCTGCGATTGGCGGGCGCAACCTTCGACGATGTTGGATGCGATTGAAACAGCAGCTCTACGAAGTTGCGATGTTAATCCGAACATTTCCTCACGTGGAAATGTCTTAGTTGCACGATACACGTCCAGTACCAATTCGTCTGCAAGTTCAAACGCCCGTAGTTTCCGATGGTCTCGCATTTCCTTTCCCCCCATTTCCTAGAGACTAAAGACTGATCCCTAAAGACTACCGCAACGCTGGAGCCAGATGGCTAGGCGGCCGGCTGCAACCCGGTTTAAGTGGGTTCGACTCCCACCAGCGTTTCTTGATCGACCAACTGACGAATCGGACTACATCTTTGCTAAAGGCCCGTCTGATTCAACACCTTCGCTGGCCGATCACAACACACAGAAAGTTGCGAGTCCTGAGACTCGAGTCTTGAGCGAATCGAACTGCCTCGAGACTCAACCCTCAGGACTCACGGCTCCCCAAAAACACGGCGACTGCCGGTTCGGAATACATGCACCACCAAAGCTGATGCGTCCAGTGAGTCTGGGGATCGTGGCGACACGATCGGTAGGTTCGATTCCTACACGACTGTGATCTGACCACAACTTCGTCGCCGCTTTTACAACACACGACTGACTGCCGATTTGGAGTACATGGGCTTCTGTGGCCTACAAGCCTTGCGGGTTCGAGTCCCGCCAGCGATCGCAAGATCGTTGTGGTGGAATTGGAAGACACGCAGGATAGATTCTCTGGTCAAGCCTTCGTCAGTCGTTTTTGATCCAATTAACAACAACACATGGCGACTGCCGGTTCGGAGTACATGGGAGAGCGCGTCACGCGAGTGACGAGGCCGCGGGTTCGATTCCCGTCCGCTGCGAAAGCAAGTGGTAGCTCAGGCAAAAACCTCTGGTCCAGAACTTCGTCGCCAACCATACATAGTCGCCTTTCACTCCGTGAAAGTAGCGCAAAAACGAATCGTTCGCGGAGCGAACGTCGACAATACACGATTGACTGCCTAATCGGACTACATTACCTCGGGTGTCGTGGGTTCGAGTCCCACCGAAGTGAACCTTGAGTCCGCTTCGTAGCTCAGTTGGTAGAGCATCGAATCTGTCTGGTTAACAAACTTCGTCGATCGTTTTTTGAGAGCATTTTTCCGTGGGATAGGCATCCTGCCTGTCACAAAACCGCCGACAAGCTGGAAGCTTATCCCACAACCAATTCACGACTAACTGCCGCATCGGAGTACATCGACTCTTAATCGAAAGGTGTGGGTTCGATTCCCACCGAGCAAACTTCGGTTCGCTCGTAGTTTAACTGGCTGAACATTTTCTCTGATCAACCACTTCGTTAGTCGCGTTTTCCACAATCGTCTCGAGAGACTGAACTATGCGTGTTTTACATTCCTGTTTCGCTATTACGACCGGCCGCGAGTAATCCAACTCGCTGCCCAACAGAGAACACACATGCACAATTCATTCTTTCAACGATTGCGGAACCATGAAAACCACAACCGAATCACGATCCAAAACCGTGACGACCGTCGCGGCCAGGATCGCTGGCGAAGACATCGCTAAAGGTGACTTCGTCACCATCCTCAGCGAGATCATTGAGCTTCCCTCCTACCTATGGAGCTGCGCGGGCATCTCACAACCCATCGACGAACCCGTACGGACTCGATACCTGCCGCGTGCAGTTGGCGAACCGCACAAAGTCGTCGCCGTTTGCTTGCCGTTCGTTTACGCAAAACGCCCCAAGGGCAGCTTGATCGCATTCGACACACGACAGCAACAACTCGTCCGGCTCGACCGAGACAACGGCCGTTCCCTTTGGAAACAAATGGGAAAGACCACCAAGAAGAAAACGAAATAGAAAGCGCACACGATCGACTGCCGATTCGGAGTACATGCTTCAGGAGCCGGGTGTCGTGGGTTCGAGTCCCACCGGCGCAACTGCCATTCGCAAGAACGCAGCGCCGTAGCTCAGTGGTAGAGCACCGTAAAACCCTCTGGTCACAACTTTGTCGATCGCGTTTTTTGCATCACTACCGTGGGATAGGCATCCTGCCTGCCAGTCCTAGATCGACAAGCTAGAAGATTATCCCACTTCAACAACACAAAACCATTGCGTGTCGGAGCGGTCCCATTTTGTTCGGGACGTTTCGCTCGCGGTGGCGGCGTGAAAAACACACGATCCGACTGCCGGAGTGGAGTCCATAGGTTCGATTCCTGTCGTCCCGACTCCAACCGCGCCGAGGCGTTTCTCGGTCGCGGCCCCACAACGGGGCGAAGCTCATTTGGGAGCAACCTCTGCACCAAACTTCGTCGGATCGCTTTTTTCGTAAGGAGGTCACGATGGCCAACAAGTCTCTGTTCCAAAGCATCACCAGCGTCCTGCCACGAGCGACTGTCGTCAACGAAGCGGGCGGACCAGCGTACAAGTTGTCTGCGAAGCACGCGCTCGCCCAAATGGCGGCAACCGGCACGTTCGGCAACGTCTACTACGCGTCCGCGCAAAACCAACTCGACGCGATGCGAAAGCTGATCGACGAGATCGACGACAACGAGTTCCTGGCAAAGCTGGCCGTCTATTCACGTGAGCGTGCTTACATGAAGGACATGCCGGCAGCGCTATTGGTCGTACTGTCGACGCGAGACACCAAGCTCATGCACCAAGTCTTCGACCGAGTCGCCGACAACGGCCGCGTTCTGCGCACCGTTTTCCAAATGATTCGATCAGGACAGTTCGCCCGAAATGGAAAGAGTGGAACGGGTCTGTCGTCATCCACTCAGCGTGCGTTCCAGCGTTGGCTCAACGACGCGTCTGTTGGCAAGTTGCTTTCAGCTTCGATCGGAAACGATCCAAGCCTGCGAGACATCTTGCGAATGGCACGTCCAACGCCAAAGGATGACGCGCGTCGAGCGTTGTTCGGATGGTTGACCGACAAGCCAGTCGAGAAGTGGGCACCAGATACGGCTGACCACTTGCCATCGACGGTGCAGTCGCTCGTTGCCTACCGAGCAGCCGAGACGGCCGAAGCCCAAATGCTGATCGCCGGCGACCTGCAAGTCCGATGGGACTTGCTAGCCGACGCAGCCAAGGGTCCGTTGGTTTGGAAGGCAATTGCCCGACAAATGGGACCGCAAGCACTGCGAATGAACCTCAACACGCTCCTGCGTCATGAAGCATTCAAGAAGCCTGGTATCCTTGGATTCGCGGGTACCGACAACGCGATGATCGACTACGTGGCCGGCCAACTGGCTGACCGCGACGCGATCGCTCGCAGCCGTCAGTTCCCGTACCAGTTCCTGGCAGCTTACATGAACGCATCGGAGGAGGTTCCAAGCAAGATCAAGACGGCGCTACATGACGCTGCCGAGATCGCGTGCGGAAACGTGCCAAAGCTTCCAGGCCCAGTCATCATCGGACTCGACACGTCAGGTTCGATGGGATGTGCCGTCACGGGCAACCGTGCGGGTCGTTCGGGAAGAGGGGGCGGAACGTCGAAGATGCGATGCCTCGATGTTGCGGCACTGTTCGCAGCAGCGATCCTGCGTCGCAACCCAGACAGCGTCGTGATTCCATTCGATACGCAGGCTTACAAGGTCAAGGTCGATCCAAGTGATTCGATTCTGTCTCTGTCAGCACGCTTGTCGAAGTACGGAGGCGGCGGAACGGACTGCTCGTTGCCATTTGTCGAAGCCAACACACGCTACGCGAAGCAACGCTTCGCCGGCATCGTGCTGGTTAGCGACAACGAAAGCTGGATCACCTCGGGACGCCGATACGGCTACGGCCAAAACGGCTCAACCGGAGTGATGACGCAGTGGGAAAAGTTCAAGAAGACCCAACGTGGACACGGCATTGCCGATCCAAAGCTCGTCTGCATCGACATTCAACCCTACGGAACCAGCCAGGCACCCGAGCGAGACGACATCCTCAACATCAGCGGCTTCAGTGACGCCGTGTTCAACCTAGTCTCATCGTTCCTAGAAAACGACGCATCCCGCTTCGTCCGCGAAGTGGAGTCTGTCGAACTGTAAAGTGGGATAAGCATCTTACTTTTAAAAACACAGGCTAGAAGCCTATGCTACGAATGAAGCGCCCGCGGAGGAGAAATCCCCCGCGGGCGTTTTTCTGTCGTCTCTGAAGATGCTGTACTGAACCGATGCGGGTAGATACTGTCTCAGTTGGCTATCGGTTCCCAGCTATCCTCAAACGGGCCCACCGACTTAGTCGCGAAGAACAACCAGCATGAATGATGTTTCCGCAGTACCTGGCAGATCACTCGGACGCCGGGGGCCTGTAGAGATACGCATTGCCTTGCTTTTTGAACTGCAATTCTCCTGCTTCACGCATGTGAGCAAGCTCACATGTTGTCAATTTGAGTCGCTTCCGTACTTCCTCGCTGCGAAGCCAGTCATCCTCGGGCGATTGCGTTAGCCGTGGCACCACCTCTTTGTTCCAATAGCTCGCTCGACCGATAAGCGATTTGTCAACGTTGTCTAGAGACATCCACGCAGCGGAACGCTTCTGACTCTGGGCAACATCGAATCCTTGGTAGTCCTCTGCAACGAACAGCCATTTGTGATGGTAAATGTAGGGATCCGCGAGAGCCCTGTGCAGCTTGATCGACCCGTCGGAACGAACAACCGCGTAGTCGCCTGTCGATGGTTCATCGGCGGTATCAAAATCAGGACAGTGAATGAAACTGACGTTGCCGTTTAATTCGTTGTGCTTGATGACTGTGTAGCTGAACCCACTGGGCAGCGTTGCCTTGGCAGTCGCCACTGCTTCGCGCAAAACGTCTTCGTACTGTCGGTGGACGTACACTGCTCCGCCGATCCGCTTTCCAACTCCGAGCTTTGAACATCGCTTCGGCAACACTACCTTCGGTTTCGCCGATGTTTGCGACGACTTCACCAGCCGGTGTCCACGGTGCGAGAAACCTAACATTTGCAAATTTCCCTGCCAAACGGCACGCGTGAGAAAATCGTCACCTTCGTGAATTAGGCCGTGCTTGAATTCTTGCTTTGTCAGCCGCTCGAACTTGGCTCGCCGCTCATCCTCTGCGGCAAGCATTTGGTCCTTTCGGTCCAGCAACGGAGGATTGTTTCGACTCTCTGTTTCGTAAAAACCGACTCGTAGAGTCCGCAGCCAGATTTTTGTTGTTTCGGTCGTGATTGGATGTGGATCCGTTTCAAACGTAGGGCAAGCAAGGTAGGAAACCTTGCCAGAAACACGATGAATTTTAATGAGGTTCGCATCCTCTACGCTTCCGATGTAGGCACGGGCGCAACCCTCATAAATCCGCAGCAAAGGTTCCAGTTGATCCCGGACGCACTCGTGAATCCAAAGCGAATTTGGGCAGAGCCGCCCAATGGGAGACCGCTGACACGCCGCATCGATTTCCATAGGGTCACCGGCTCGAAACATCAACTGATCTGCTTCTTCACACGCATTCTTATAGCTGGTAAAGAACGCCTTCACATCACGTTGGAATTTCAGAGACAATTCCGAGAACTTTGGGCGTCTACCAAAATTCGCGAGTGCCAAGTAAACGAGCAAGTCCTCGCTGCGTTGCTTACGAACGACTTCCCAGTCATCGTCGGAGGTGACTCGCCGAATTAACGCGAACGCCCGCTTCAGAGATCCGAACACCTCGATGACGGGCTCCGAGGCGGCGAACTCATCTGGTTCGGGTAGGCGGCCGAGTTCCGTGATTGCCTCGATCAAAGCATCTAGTATGTCTCGATGCTCTTCATATCGAACTTCGGCGATTCGTTTCCGTGGTGCAGCGATGCGACGGCGATACTTCGACGCCAAGTAGGTCGACTTTAACTCCTTGTCGCGGAATATGTAGTAAACACCGGGAGCTGCCGGAAAACACTCCTGGCCGAGTGCATCTTCCAAGTACTGTCGCAGTTCTGCTTGCGTGTAATACTTTTGGAACGTACCGATCCTGGTCAGCACGCCATCGCCGTATTCAACGTCACCGCCACTCTGGTCGCTAACGATGATGCGTGCCGCCACGCAGAGTACCTGTTCCGCTAGTTCCCAAGCATCTTTAAGCGTCGTGGACCGTTCGTCAACGTCCTCGATAACATTCAGCACAAACCCAAGATTCACAACGGGAGAAGCAATCTTAGGTGCATCAGGCCGAAACGCCGGATCGAACCCATAGCAAGTGATCCCGCTAGCTTGCAGTCCCGTCAAATCGTCTCCGTGACCGCAACCATAATCGAACATCACCCGATCGGTTGTAACCAATTGATCGCGAACCATGCATTTCACTGGAAGAGAGTGCTCTGTCCGGCGAATCGCGGCCTTGTGACGCTTAATGCTCTCACTCATCTGTCTGCCAATCAAAATCCAAGTGCAAATAGTGGCACACGATGACTCACCCCCTGCTTTGACTGGCTCTGAAGTAACGTCTTGCAGGATTCGTTCAAGACATTGTCTCGAGACACAGTTACAGGCTTGTGTCTGTCGTTCGCATGAACCACAATAATCCCATTCTAGGCGATCTGCGATTTCGGTGGAGCGATTCATGGCAACCCGAGACTTTAGTCCAGTCGGAGATGCGAATATTTTATTTGAACTCGTCTAGACGGTTGATTTGTATCGGAACCGGGAAGCTCTATGTCGCTGAAGCAAACGATCGAAATGCTCTCCAAGGGATCTGCGCAAGCGGTCACTACTCTTAACTCCTCGAGTGTCGACGCCGAGAAGTTGAAGAATTATCTCTATGTCAAAACGCCCATCGAGAAATCGCTGATTGGAACGATTGAGGAATCGACAAAAAAGCGAATCATCTTTTTATGTGGATCAAGTGGTGACGGGAAGTCTGAGATTTTCTGCCGGATCCATAACAAGTACTCGAGCACTTTCGAGTTTCATCTCGATGCAACTCATAGTTTCGATCCAGGTAAAGATGCAATTCAAACGCTGGACGACAAGTTTGCAGAGTACAAAAAGGCTACCAAACCTCTAGTTGTCGGGATCAACATCGGAATGCTGGGAAACTTTGCTGCCGAAGGTGATCTAGCCCATAGCGATATTAAGCGTTCGATCAGCAAATTCTTGTCTGGGCAGGATGTGTCTAACGCGGAACATGTTTTCATCAATTTCGAGCAATCCCCCAAATTCAACTTGAAAGGAGACTTAATTGAAGCTCCTTTCATCGGTCCACTTCTTAAACGCATTTGTGCGATGGATGATAAGAATCCAATTTATGCTCAATGGAAAAACAGTCCAGATGGGACGGATCTCAGTCGAAACTACGCTTTGCTCTGCGTACCCGAAGTACAGCAGCGAATTTGTTCGCTGCTCTTTTATGCCCACTTGAAATTCGATCAGTTCCTCACTGCCCGGACCGTGTTGGATTTTGTCTATCAAATCCTTGGCGGAAAAGGCTCGTTGTTTGACAATATTTTCTGCGGCAAAGGCTCTGAGCTGTTCGATTCATTGCGCATGCTGGATCCATGTCATGCGAGATCAAAGTCACTTGACCTCTTTCAGGTAAAAACGTCGCTGGGGCTGATCTCTCCAGAATTCCAAGTGTTCAGGGATGACATTCGCAGCGAATTTGGTTTGGAACTCACTGAGTCGCGATCATGGGTGCGGCTGTTTTATGTCATGCAAGACGTAGAACTGAGTAACAATTTCCATCATCGGTTTCGCGACGATCTTAAGCGAGAATTGTTCGACGAGTTTCGCGACATATGGCAACTTCATCGGGACTACGATGGTGACAACAAAGAAAAGCGTACAAGATTACGGAAATTCTATAACGATACTTTTATCTCAGCGGTGACCAGCTTTGCGAATCGCTTCGCACCAGAGATTCAACGAGACCGTTTCTTGCTTGGGAAACCCAATGGGTTTGCTCTTTCGGCCAATTCTCCTATACAGCCTGAGCTGAGCCGCTTGGCGAGTGAAGCGCCAACGCAGCTACGCAGCTTTGATACGTACCTAAAGGTGGGTGACGAAAAAATTGGACCGGTTCCGGTGTCAGTAAGCTTCCTTGAGCTAGCGAGAAAAATAAACCACGGATACCGTCCAAACACCCACGATAAAACGACGGTGGTCAAACTCGAGGAATTGGTTGAGGGAATACGTCGGATTGTCAGAAAAACGGATTGGCTCTATATCCAAACTGACGGATCGGAATGGAAGTTGGAAAACAACGAATATGAAGACGAGATCATTGTGGAGCGTCGATAATGCAACACCTGCTCAATCAACTTGCCAGGCTTAACGATCAGAAAATCGGTGACAACAAGATTTATTCTTTTCTTCCGTATCGCAAAGGAGCTAAAGAGTTTGACTACGACGTCGTGGGCTGTAACGTGCTGTCGACATTGATGGGGAAACATGTCAAAAAAAACTTTTCATTCGAAAAATACAAAACCCAGTGCCTCGACCATCTAAAAGACAAGTTAAGCGATCCTGATGTCCTTGTGGACCTTGAGGAAATGTACTTCTCTGATGCAACCATCGCCAAAACTGCGCCGGAATTCTTGCTTCTTCGGTCGCAAGAAAAATGCAACACTTCAACGAAATACTTGATCGACCTGTTTCGTGGATTTGTCAGTCAAGGCGCGAGTCAGCTTGATTTTGACAGTGGAATGAATTTTATCGAACGCATATTCCTGGACATCCTAAGCCAAAATTTGCAGGAGCCCCGCGTTCAACCAACTGAGGCTTGTTATCTTCCGTTCGTCGCAGAGAATTTCAGGCGCGACGTGCTGTTCCTTAGTAAGCATCCAGATTATTTCTTGGACCAGCTTACTAGTTGTATTGAGTTGTACACGTTTATTTATTGCTCACAGCTTGGGCTCAATATTAAGAACTGGACTAATGGTGAAGTCCCAAGCAGCAAACCTCTCTATTTCATTCTAGATACGGAAAAAGCGAGTAGTGAACGCACCTTGGTTATGAAAGGAGGATATCGGTCAGTCGCCCCACGCATGGCAGATGTCTTCCCGATCTTAAGTATGCTTGAGTACCTCAACAACGACTCAACTGTCCCCAAAGAACCCTTGTGGGCGTTTGCAAATGCTGTTCGCAGCACTTCGGCCGAGCAGCATGATGTTGTGTTTGCAGAGGTATCCAAGTTTGCTGAAGAGTTTCGAAAGAAACGCAAACTCCATCCGACAAACCGCAAGCCTTCAAATGCGATTGAATGCATGCAGCAGCTTACTACTTACGGAATCAAACAATTTGACAAGTCCGCCAAGGGAGATCGGCACAGCGTCAATGCTACCTACATAAAATTTTTCGAAACGGGTGTAGCAAATAACTTCATCCAAGCAAGAGGACGGTCGAGCAAGGTGCTGGTCGTCAATCAGGATTTCTTATTGCTGCTTACGAACCTTGCGATAGCTAATCGAAGCCCCCTTCGTTTTCAGACATTGCTTGCCGAATTTCAATCTCGTGGTTTTTATTTCGACAAGAGTTCTCAGCAAGCACTAATTAACTTTTACGAGCGAGTCGGAAACGTCGACCGCATGAGCGACAGTGGAGATGCGGTCTATGTCCGAAACACGATTTGATGCTTTCTTAGCGGTACAGCTCACCCAATGGCTCGAAACGCGTGCAACTGCTGGTGAACGGTATCAGTTTCGCTCATCGGACAGTAGTAACACGACACGCATGATCTCGCAGCTTCACGCGTCAGCGTCCAGCTCCATTGATGTTCATGGCACGAAGATCCCGTTCCTGCAAATCGGTGGAGTACGGGTGCTCTGCGTTGCGCATGCAGATACCACTGAAGTAACTGGAGGCTTCAACGAAAACTACATCTCGATGCTCCGTGACCGGGTGGCCGAGCAAGACGATGTCTTTAAGCAAACTAGCCTGCTGATTATCCACAACAGTCTTTTGGATACTTTAGTCAACAGTGCAATCGACTTGGCCAGTAACGGCGCGGCATGGTCGCCTGCTGAGGTTCAAGAGTCACTACTTAGACTTGCGAATGCTGCCGGAAAATCGGGGAACGTGTACAAATGCATTCTGCAATGGCAGGCCGAGGCTATCGCTGACGAAGGCGGGAGTGTTTTCGGTTTTAGAAAAATTCACGACTCCATCGCTGAACAGGAAGGATTGGACTTGCGCCCGCTTGGGCTGTTCAACGACAGCGGTTTGACGGACATGGACAAACCTCAGCAGATCAAAAAACGTCTACAAGACAACCGCCGGTTGCATGACGAATTCGATCACGCGACGCACCATTTCCCAGATGAAGTTGCGGAGCGTCTCGGCATCAGCGAGGCGTTCGAGAAAAAACACTTCAATGACTCAAGCGACGTGAAATGGCCTGACCTCGATTTGCAGATCATAAAAAATGAGCTGAATTCACAAGAGGATAGCAAGCTTGAGTTTGTCAGCCTCCTTTCCGATTCGTGCACCGTCATCGGGCCACGCAACTTTTCCGAAACAGCAACAGGAAAGCGCCGAAAGAGCATCATCCTGGTTTCGAAGCCAGAAGCGGAAAGTATCGAACTCGCGATTGAGTTTATTAGCGATGACTTGATGGAACCGGAGGTGAAGGTAGAGCACAATAAAGAGGTTGCTGCGCAGTCGAAGATTGTAGTTAAGCCCAATAAAAGAAAGAACTCTAGCACCTTATTGTTATCGTTGCCGATTCGTGAATCGCCCGAGTCATTTCGCGTGCGACTCGATCGCAGCAAAACATCGGAACGCTTTGTGTTCAGCATTCTCGTTCTGAAAGAAGGACAATTCCATATCAGCGGCTTTGAGAACTCTTTTCTAATCAACACGAATGACAATCCAGAAAAACGATTCGTTTTACTTCAGACAGACGAACGTGAGCTTTCGATTAACCCTGAAATCTCAGCAAGATGGCAACTGACGGACAACGACCAGTCGGTTTCAAGATCGGAACACGGGACCGTCGACTATGGTTCGATGCACGAAGAGTCGGACCTCGTGTCCTTCGAAGTTGAAAGTCAGGGTGCGTCACTGCGATTCAACGTTGAAGGTGAAATGAGCCAGCAGTCGCTAACGCTTCCTTTGCTGATGGACGAAGGAAGGTTTAACCGCCTTTTCGACGACAACTACAACGGAAAGTTCCTGCCGAAAACTCAGCGTGTTGTCATAGATAACAAGGAAACCAACGTTATCGCAGTTCGCTTTAAGATACTTAACGTCGAGCAACAGTTCGTCGATGAAAAACTACTTTGCTACGGCGACGATGGGAGCTCAAAACCGATCGCCAAAATTCGAGAAGCAGCTCCCGAATTGTTCAATGCATGGAACAAGCTTAATAACTACTTCAAGGACCATGAAACGATCCCTAGTTTAGCCTCCTGGGGTCCGGAAATGATCGATCTCGTGGGAGGGTACGTCACCGAATACCAAGCTTTCTTGAAGACGATCGAACTTGGCAAAAGCCTCGACGACTCTGTTCGCGATGTGATGAAGCTCGGAAGTGCCATATTCGACGGCCGGCGATTCCTTACGCCATTTCATCCTTTAATTCTTTCATACTACCGGCACTTGGCAACCGAAATTACGCGTGACGCCGACAACCGCTCGTTCAAAGAGGTCCCCGGTGTAACACGTCGACGGTTAAATGCTCGCGGATTATTGCCTTACGTCTATTCAGCCGAGCACGGGTATTGCTACACGCAAGCCGTCGACGAAAACGCATACTGGCTCGAAATCGTCCCACAGGAAGAGAGCAGTTACGAATACGTAACGCGTCTGACAAAGGAGAAGATTGAAGAATTTGTCAAGACATTCGACGAACTGTTCAAGGACGGAACGGACGCTCCACTGTTAATCAACTCGGTCAATAATGGCGATAACCGTGAAGTGTTCATTGGGATTCTGGAGTACTTCCGTGACAATGGGAAAGAGTCGGAAAAAATCCATGTGAACTTATACGACGATGCACTCAGCGAAACTGAGTTTGATCGTTTTGCGGAACTCGGAACTCACAGCAAGATCAGAAAACAGTACCGGCTCGACCATGGAAAAACCAAGAAAAATGCCGACTCTATTATTGATTTGCTCCGATCAAGACTGACATTCAGTAAGTTCCGCGTCTTGGATGTAGATCAACAGGCCTATGCTCACTTGACTCTTTTCCGAAACAATCAAAAGGTAGAGCGAGTCAGCATTGACATCAACAACCACATATCGGGAGTAGCGTGTGACGGGCTTCTGAACGGTGAAGCATCCTGTTCCGAAAACCAAAACTACTACACGGGATTTGGTCTCCAGGATGTCGATACAGCGGAGCTACCACACCTTGAACTGGCGCGACTTGTTGGAACGCTTCAGCAGCCACTGATCGCCGCTAACGAAACCTACAACAACAGTTCCGCAATCCGGCTCGCGGTCAGCGATTCGTTTCGCGAGCTGCTTGACCGATCCTACGACAGTTCACTCTGGATCACGATCATTGACCCGAAGGTGACGCTGAAATTCTTCGAAAAGACAAAAGACGTCGTTCTCATTCACTTTTCGGATCAGTACACCAACTCGGCTGGGTACGACGCAATTACGGTAACGAAACAGTCGGAACTGTACCGAGATGTTTTACAGCACGGCTCGGATGACGCGGTTGGCGAGTTCAACGCATTTAACGGCGAATGGCTGTTGAAAATGGTCACCGCCAACAAAAAGATTCGTCGCGAACGTGAAGGAATCATCGGCGCATGGAAGCTGATGAGTGCGTTGGTCTCGAAGTCGGACATCACCTGGGTTCCTCTCTCGGTTGCTGAAATGATCCGAGTGTCAGGAAATATTGGATTGCGAATGAGCGATGGCGATTTTTCCCGCTATCACAAAGACAAGACGAATACTGGACGCATCTCCGACGACGTCCTATTCGCCGGCTTCAAGGACAAAAATCTTTACCTCATCCCGATTGAGGTAAAGACCGGGGCGGGCGATTTCAAAAAGGCGCACGAGCAGGCGAAAAACCTCCGAGAATATCTCGTCGATCGACTCTTTGGCCCACTAACGTTGGAAGGCAAAATCTATCGAAGTTTGTTCATCCGCCAAGTGCTGATGCAAATTGAAAAATACGAGCTTTACGAAGTTTTCCCCCCGGACTACTTTGCCGAGCTGCATGAAAACCGCGAAGAGTGGCTACGTGGCGACTATCTCGTTTCGGAGGTTGAAAACTATCCCGAGGCATTCGTGATCGGACACCTGGATAGCGAAACCTGCTTTGAGACCACCGGGCACGATAGCGAAGGCGTTGCAACCCTGAAGCTGCCGTCAAGCTATCTTCAGTCGCTGCTCAAGACTCCCAGGGCAAAGCTGGATGAGCGCATTCACGCCGAGAATTTTCCAAACATTCCCGCGCGGTACTTCCTAGGGGGTAATGCCGGCGAACCAGAAAGTCTGCAGCAAACGCCGCCTGTAGAACCGCCCAACACGGGGGCTGGTAACGAGCAGCCTGTGGTCGTCTCGACGAAAGTCGCAATCGTTCCGGATCTGCCCACAACGCCGGATGTTCCAGCCGCTCCACAAGGCAGCATGCGGATCGAGTTTGGAACTGATGTGAGAACTAAAGAGCAGGTATTTTGGGAGCCAACCAACACTACGAAGGTACTCAACCCCAACACCGCAATAATCGGCACGATGGGCACTGGGAAAACTCAGTTCACCAAAAGCCTCGTCACGCAGCTCATCCGCAACCAAGATGCAAATGTCGACGGGCAACCGATCGGAGTATTGATTCTGGATTACAAAGCGGATTACGTTAAGCCCGATTTTGTGGAAGCCACCGGTGCAAAAGTTCTTGAGCTTCATCGTCTTCCGTTCAATCCCTTTGCGCTCTTCGGTAACAAGCCAATGCTCCCGATGCACACGGCTAGCCAATTCCGCGCCACTATCACCAAAGCATTCGGCCTCGGCAACAAGCAGCAGAACCGCATCAACTCACTCGTCATGGATGCTTACGAGGCAGCAGGAATATTCAAGACGGATCCATCGACTTGGTCGAAACCGGCGCCTACTCTTCAAGACGTCTGGGCGATTTACAACGCTCAAGAGAAGATCGATGAAGACTCGCTTTACGCAGCTCTCGCGGAGCTCATTAACTTTGAAATCTTTGAGCCGGACAAAACAAAAGCTCAATCACTGTATGACATGATTGACGGGGTCACAGTTATTAACCTATCCGGCTACGATCAAGTAATTCAAAACCTGGTCGTCGCGCTGACGCTGGATCTCTTCTTTGCCCAGATGCATCAGAAAGGCAGCTCAAAGATCGAGGATCCACATCGCCAGTTAACCAAGTTTGTTTTAGTTGACGAAGCGGACAACTTCATGAAGCAAGAGTTCCCAGGACTTCGCAAGTTGCTCAAGGAAGGACGCGAATTCGGCGTCGGCACGATTCTCTCTACGCAAGAGCTAACCCACTTCAAGACAGCCAACAACGACTACTCTGGTTACATCCTCAGCTGGATCATCCACCGAGTCGCCAGCATCAAATCGCAGGACATCAAATCCCTGTTTAACACTGCGGGGAAGGACGAAATCGATTCGCTAATTAATTCAATACGTGAGCTTGAGAAGCATCAGTCGCTTTACGTTGATGGGGAGAAGCACGTGAAGAAGATGCGAGACCTAGCGTTCTGGGAACTGATCGCTGGTATCGATACGGGAGGCATTTTCAATGCAGATGCCTGAAGTATTCACTCACGCAACTTTTGCTCAAATTCCGGATGAATACGGTATTTATGCATTTTACCTCAATTTTGAATATGTCCTGCGTTCGGCAGAAGTTAAGACAAATCTTAACCCAACAGATTTTGATCGCATTCTTGCCAAGAGTAATCGAGCACACCGGCTTTCAAATCCCAAGGATGTGCAGATTAACGTCTATGGTCACTCTGTAGAGTTTGCCTCGTTCTACACAATGCAAGCACGTCACCTCATTGCCTGCGGAGCGACCGATTCTACGTTCACTTCGAACCAGCTTCTGCAGTTTGCTCAAGTTCTAGACAAGTGCACTCTGCTCACAACCCCGCTCTATATCGGTATTGCGGAGAAACAATTTTTGTCGTCTCGATTCGCGCAACACAAAGCAAAGTACGAGCGTCTCAAAGCAAAAGTCCCTCAGCCAGAAGCTGCTTCCGGAGACAAGAAGTTCGCGAGAGGCAAACAATTCTACCATCGACTGGTCCGGCGAAAGATTGAGTTTCGGGATTTGGCATTTGCTTGCATCCCGTTAAGTGCTAACGAAGTTAAATTTGCCCGTCCCGTTGAGAAACTTCTACACGCATTTGTCAACCCGCCGCTCTCCGACAAACACTGAACAAAGGAAAACAAAAATGTCACTGCCAGGTGCAAATGTTAAGCCCAAAATGACGGACTCAATTCGAGGATCGTTTGGACTCTTTACGAACGCGGGAAATCGTCAGATTGCATATCTAAACACGAGGTTCCTTCAAGAAGACTTGCAACAGATTAAGACCGTGCGGCAAGTTATTCCCCGTCATGTTTTGCGCATTCGTGAGTTGATGCAACGCGACATTGACGACGATCGTGTGAGATCGGAAGTTGTTCAGTATCTAACTCCTCAAGAGGGAGTTGTGCGGACACGTTTTTTCCCACCTATTGTTGTTGCTGCACTCCCGAAGCCGATGCCGCCGAACTACGATCTACCACATCTTTATCCTGCGCCAACCAATTATACCGGTGGAATGTTTCCGATCGTTAGAGACGAAAATGAAGGCATTGACTATGAACAGCGAATATTTGGTGACTCATTTGGATTTCGTATTCCTTTAATCGGTGGTTCATCATCCGAGAACGGTGAACTGTTTCATGGTTGCGAATTCATTTGGAATCGTGACAAGCTTTCACTTGTTGCGATTGATGGCCAGCATCGCTTACTTGCGATCAAGTCCATTCTTGGAATGTTACAAGAAGAAGATCGTGCCCGGGGATACGAAAGTTGTCGTCTTGACGCTGAGTCGATGAAAACGCTGGGATTCTCAAGCATTCCTGTCTGTATCGTTTCGCCGTGGATGTTGTTTGAGAGCAACAGTGAGTTGACATCTGGGGATGAGATTGCAGGTGTCTTTAGACAAATTTTCGTAGACGTCAACAAGAATGCCAAAACAGTGAGCGCGAGCAGAAATATTCTGCTTGATGAACAAGATCTCATCTCTATTTTTACTCGCAATATGGTCGACAGCTTTGAGGTAGAGTCCGATCTTCCAGATGATAAGCCTGTATCCGAGGATTCAATCGCTCTGTATCAATTCGAGTGGGATTCGCCCGACGGAAAAGAGTTTCAGGTCAATGATCTTCGAGCAGTCAGTTCCGTTGGCTTGCTGAATAAGATCATTCGAGATTTGCTCCTCGGGAAAGATCGGTCCGAGGATAGTTTTAGAAATTGGCTCAAAATTGAGGAGAATGATGAAGATCTCTCTCCAGCAGAAAAAAAGCTTCCAGGCATTGACCCTGTAAATATTGGATCCACAAAATTCTCTACGTGGCAGCGGCCGATTCTCGAAAGACGATTTGCCCAGACTGTTCAACCTTGTCTGACATTTGTTCTTCGAAACCTATTTCCCGCACGAACGCTTATAGACAGACTCGAGGAAAAACGCTTGCAGCTGGTGTCTAAGCATAAAAGCGAGGAAGGTAATTTTAGACCCCGTTGTAGCCTCGATTTTCTCTTAGGTTCGCGAGGAGACCAGGCACAAATTCGCGACATGTGTGCATTAGAACATCCTGTCGGCAGTTTCGATCCGGACATTTGCAAAGCGACGATTCAAGACATTGCTAATGATTTCCTGAGGCGAGAAATAGATCCCGCGAAGTCGAAGCTCTTCTCGCGAATCTTCTTCTCCCGGGTTGGACAAGCGGAATTATTCGAGTTCGTAATGTCCACGCTCTGGCGGAATGCGTCTGACGACGCTTCTTGTATGGAATTATGCAAAACATTTGTAGCCGCTTTCAATGGGGCATTTGAGGCAAATGAAGGTAACCAAATGCTTTTCAGCTCAGATCAACCTTGGAATTCGTTGTCAATTGCCAATCTTTCAACTGCGAAGTATAAGCAGCACCACATAGCCGCGCTGTTAAAGATTGCCTTGTGTTTTCTTGGCGAACCCCATGGGATGAACGATCTGTTCCGCGATTGGAGCAAGACTCGAGACTACCTCGTCGACGATGGTGTTAAACAGATCAAACAGGGACTTAGGCACAGGCTCTCTCTGCGTCTGTCAAATGCCGCAGAAGTGCGAGAGATCTCTGATGACAAGAAACGCAGAGAAATGTTGGACAAAAGAGTACGTGAAGATGTTGACGAGATCGTGGACAAACTTTCAGATTTTGTCTCCAATTCGACCGGCAGATCCCTTGAAGCATAACCGCTGCTCAATTCAATCGTTCGCCAAACGCCGCCTGTTTCGCCTGTTCAGTTGTTTTCAGTAAATCCAAACCGCATCTGACCCGGACACTCCGTAGGGATGATTGTGTCCGCTCTTTCTGGATCATTAGGAAGGAAAGAACCAATTATCCTCAAAAGCTCGCGAAGGTTTTTAACGGGTGTTTCGCCCCAGATGGAAGAAGCGACGCAGTCAAGCAGCTCACGAATTTCGTTAAATTCCTCTTCTGCTAAATCCGCGTCTTCCTTCAAGATGTCAGTGTACGAAGGACACATGCCTGTGCCATAGTATTGATATTCAATCGCGTTCACGGCACACGCCACGCTCAACGAATAGTCTTCCTTTTGATTTCTTTCCGGAACTCCCCGGAGCATTCGCAAAAAGCACTTAGGGCACATGCTCGCATATGCTTGGGAAGCCAGCAGGTGCTCGGCACGCGAATTAGCAGTTGTCATCACCTGACGCACACTATTGGATATAAACGTTTCTTCTTCATTGCCCATTCTGGATTCGTAGTCCAGTTTTGAGAGAAACTCAACACCAATGCCTCCTGCCACCCGTTCATCTCCTGATTCGTAATCAAGCTCCAGGATTGACCTCACAAACTTGTCAAAGTCGTTCGATTCCTCCAAAAACATAGTCGGCAGCGAATCCATTTCGACGTAATCTGATAGTTGGAGTGCCCCTCTCAACGCTTCCAATCGCAGGTCGTAATCTTTACCAGACTCAAACAAAGTGACGAATTGTTCAAACCAATGATTGGAATCGTATCCGATGAACGTTCCGCTACTGGAACTTTGCTTGAGTCGTGAAAGTGAGATTGCGAATCCTCTGAGGTAAAGACGATGCAGGTCAGCACACGCGAATACCGGAAGTGTTCCGTCGCCGGCGAGGTGCTTTTGAACTTCACGCTGAGAGAAGAACCAAATCGCCGCATCAATGCACGCTTGCCCGCCCTCTGTGAGTAAGGTAAAGGTCGTGGTGCTTTGAAGTAGCTCCTCTATTCTTGCATGCCATTTGGCAGCCCAAATCGAGATCACAAAATCTCTGTCCCGACTGAAGTAAAAATCGACTTGCTCGCTGGCGTACTGCGAAAGAAGGGCGCAATCGAAAAATCCTGGATCGATTCTCGATATGGCTGGAAGACCCCAACCACGTTTTACTTCGCTGGCATCAATTGGAGCGCCCTGATGGATCATCATTGAACCAAGTTCCGTTAATGCGGCTTGCACGTTGGTTCCTGGTATATCAGCGCGTCCGATACGAGATTGCAGCCAATTTTCAAGTAACGATTGCTCATCGAGCTCGCTTGGCAGTGTACCTCCCTGGTAGTGACGCGTCGCGATTGCGAGCAGGTAGGGATCCGAGGTGGGGCAACTGTCGTTCTTAACATTGAACGCCTTGGAATAGGTTCGGTAAGCAGCTTGCAGTTCTTCGGGATCATAATTCTCTAGGTACACAGCACTCCAATCCGATTTTTCGAAAACTCTTGGTGAGTTCGTCTCAATCAGCGCAAGATCGCCGAGTCCGATGCGAGCAGCTTCCGAAACAAACGTAGGGTTCCCGCGTTTTTGCAGGAGACGTCCCGCCGAGGTGTTCGTAAAGCTAATGACCGTGGTAACACGCGCAGAGTCATTCGAGATTCGTTCTACCTCTTTGTCGATCGCAGCGGCTTCCTGAATATCTGTTTCGTTCCAGCCGTCGAAAACAAGAGTCAGTTCTTGTCCGCTCTTCTTCAATACACGTGCCAATTTCCGGACGAGTTGAGCTGGCGAGGCTTCCGTAGAAAATCCGCTCCAACCGAAATCCTCGGCCAACTCATTCAGGAGTCCTGATATCATGCTTGAAGACGGGAAGAACAGACAGGGTCGACCTGCGTCGATTTCTTCACTCACAAAATTACAGAGGAAATTGGTTTTGCCAACCTGCGGGCGACCGGTAACTACAACAACCTTCTCATGTCGACGCGAGACTAGTTCTCGAAGCTTATCCGACGCCTTCGTTCGCGCAACATATAGACAAGGGATATACTTTTTGCTTGAATGGATCGAGTCCCCACGAAGTCTTTGCATCCGAGCTGCGATTTGATGCCGACAGAACTCAAGCAGATTGTCAGGTGATAGGGAGACAAAGAGTTCCATCGCTTCGGATTTTAGCGCCAGGTCATCAGCTGAGACTTGAAAGCCATTCAACACATGAGGATGATCCGTAGGTATTGACTCGCCAGACATTTCTTGTTTGCTAACGGTGTCATATATTCGTGAGGTTGTACCGTCGGTTACAACAACGAATGGTGCAATTTGGTCAAGTAGTCTCGCGTACGAAATCCCCTGGTCTCTTGCATCTTCTACAGACTCACTTGGTGCTTTTACTTCAACTACCAGTAAGTTCTGGTTGTTCCGCCTCACAAGGACGTCGGCACGGGGGTTGGCGATAGAATTTGACTTAGTTCGTGTTCTTCGTCCGGTCGTTATTTCAGCGCGTCCTATTCTTACGCTAAATACGTATTCAAGCTTGAATTCGCCAGCTTCAAATCCATGCCCCAAAAGCCAATTGACTACGATCTTCGTTCGAATGTCTTCTTCAGTCACAATCACGCTCGTATCAAATGTGCCTAACACTTTCAAAGTTGAATCCGAAGACTTTCCACTTCGGTAACTAGCCTGTCGATAGGAAGTGCTGGAACATCACTCCCCCACGATATCCTAACAGACTCATTGGCTTGGTCTTCGCTGAGTCCCATCGCGATCAGGACATGGCTTGGGTCGTAGGAATCGCTGGTGCACGCCGATCCGTTCGAGAATGCTAGCGATTCACGCAGTGCCATCATTAAAGCTTCGCTATCCACGCCTGGGAACCTAATGTTAACGACATGATCCTGGCATCTAGACAAGTCGCCATTTACGACATGTTCGACTTTTTTAAGCTCGAGCAAGAATGCGTTCCTGACGGCTCGCGAAGCCTCGGCTCTTGTGTGCTGTTCGAGTTTCGCCAGCTTGGACGCCTCGCCGAATCCAACAGCCAGCGCAACTGGTACGGTGCCCGGACGAAGCCCGCGTTCCTGACCTCCTCCGTGCACCAGAGATGAGATTGGAATCCGTGTGTTACCCTGACGCTTTATATAGAGGCCCCCGATGCCTTGCGGTCCATAGATTTTGTGGCTGCTGATAGAGAGCAAGTCGAATTTAAGGTCCGTTAAGTCTGGTTCCTTGCCGAAAGTTTGTGCGGCATCAATATGGAACCAAGTGTCGGTCGCCTGTAAATGTTCGCCGATTTCTTTTATCGGTTGAATCACGCCTGTTTCATTGTTGGCGTGCATCACTGATACGAGCAGAGTGTCTTTCCGACATCGCTTAACGACGTCATTGGGGTCTACAAAGCCTCCAGACCCGACAGGGACTAGCTCGATCTCAAAGCCCTTTGTACCGAGGTATTCTAGAGGCTCCAAGACAGCCTTATGCTCGATAGTTGTTGATAGAATATGTTTTCGTCCTGTCGCTTCTCCGTGAGCCGCAAGTCCAATAATCGCAAGGTTGTTGCTCTCGGTTGCACCACTCGTAAAAATAATTTCTTCAGGTTTCGCGGCGATCACGTTTGCGACTTTTGCTCTCGCATCCTCCACCGCATCTTTCGCTCGATGCCCATATACGTGGGTTCGGCTACCTGCGTTTGCCGGTGGACCTAAAAAACATTCACGCATTGCCTCAAACACTCTTGGATCAAGAGGCGTGGTTGCGTTGACGTCAAGATAAACGGGTTGTGTGTCGTTCGTTTTCATTTTTGAACTTCCTTGCAGTGGGAGCCGGTGTAGGTGGTTGACGCTAGGAAGTAACTAGTTACGTTCTTTGTACGCACCTTTTTACTTCCATTTGCAGCATCGCTCCAGGAGGGGTCAATGCCGAGCTTTGAATACGTCTTTCCGTCGATCCGTGGAATTCAGGCAGGGCGAGAATACTACATCTCGATGTGCCCGATGCGGTTGATCCCCCGCATATTTCTCTTTGACGAAGAAGAGTTGCGTCCGGAGCTACGTTCGCAACGCACCCTCAACAAGCAGCGTATTCCCGACATTACCCGGTACATTCTACAGAATCCACAAGAATACACTTTCTCCGCAATTACCGCATCAATCGACGGGAAAGTCAACTTCGAGCCGATTGGAGACGAAGGTGACGGTCGGGATATGGGGCGTCTTCACATCCCAATGTCGGCGAAGTTTGTCATCAACGACGGTCAACATAGACGTGCTGCGATTGAAGCAGCGTTGTTCGAGAATCCCGAGATGGGGGACGAGACCATCTCTGTTGTTTTTTTTATGGATTTGGGCTTAAAGCGAACCCAGCAAATGTTCGCGGATCTAAACCGGTATGCGGTTCGGCCGACTATGTCCATCGGGATTCTGTACGATCATCGCGACGAGTCGTCGATGATCTCGAAAACAATTGTTCAGCGTGTGCCAGTGTTCAATGATCTTTGTGAGCTTGAAAAAGCAACAATCTCGAACCGGTCGATCAAGCTTTTCACGCTCAGCGGTGTCCACAGCGCTACGCAGGCATTGCTGTCGGGATCCGAAATAGAAGACGTTGACGACAAGATTGAACTAGCGTGCAATTTCTGGTGCGAGGTCGCTGACAAAATTCCTGATTGGGAACTCGCTCGAAGGCGTGAAGTTAGTGCGGCGGACCTTCGCAGCGATTTCATTCACGCACATTCACTTGCGCTGTCTGCACTTGCGAGAGCTGGTAAAGGCTTGCTTGCGAAGCACCCCACCAATTGGAAGTCAAAACTTGAACCTCTTCTTAAGATTGACTGGTCACGCACAAATACGAAACTTTGGGAAGGGCGGGCGATGGTTGCCGGTCGTCTATCTAAGAAAAATGTTAATGTTGCACTCACGGCGAATGTATTGAAAAAACAGCTGGGACTCGCGTTGACTGCGGAAGAAAACGAGATGGAAAAACGATACAAGAGCAATAGTAATGGCAAGTGATATCGGAACGGAAAAGCAGAGCGCGTTCGGCGGCAAGGGCATGAAGGTGGCCGTGACCGAGCTGATCGAGGAAGTTCAGGAACTTTACCTTGCCGACCAGATTCCGTGGGTTGTTGGGTATAGCGGCGGAAAAGATTCAAGCGCGGTGCTGCAGCTTGTATGGCTAGCCGTCTCTCGATTGCCTGTCGAGCAACGAACGAAGCAGATTCACGTGATATCGACGGATACGTTGGTCGAGCAACCTTTAGTCGCGGTATGGGTCGATGCTTCACATGCAAAAATGCGAGAAGCTGCGGCTGAGCAAGGTATCCCTCTTACGCCACACAAGCTGGTACCAGATGTGAAGGACACCTTTTGGGTCAACTTGATTGGCAGGGGCTACCCGAAGCCGACGACACAGTTCCGCTGGTGCACTTCGCGGATGAAAATCAATCCGTCAAACAACTTTATTCGACAAGTGGTGCGAGAGAACGGCGAAGCGATGCTTGTCTTGGGCACGCGAAAGGCAGAGAGCCAGCGGCGTGCTCGAAACATGGAGAAACATGAAAAACATCGGTATCGCGATCGTATATCACCCAATGCGGCACTCCCTAACTCGCTTGTCTATTCGCCGATCGAGGATTGGAATAATGACGAGGTTTGGCAATTTTTGCTGCAGGTAAAAAACCCTTGGGGACATACAAACAAGTCGCTAATGGGCATGTACCAGGGAGCTTCTGCTGACAACGAGTGTCCTGTTGTTTTGGATACTTCGACGCCTAGCTGTGGAAGCAGCCGATTTGGCTGTTGGGTTTGTACCGTCGTCGATAAGGATCGCTCCATGGAGGCAATGATCAAGAACGACGATGAAAAGCTTTGGATGCAACCACTCTTAGATCTCCGAAACGAATTGGCTTGTGACGAAGAAGGTCTACGCGATGTAGAGCTTGTCCAGATCGGTCTGACGAAAAGCCAAATTGCCGGACTCGGAAAAAATGACAAAAAGGGGAAACCAGTTCGGCTAAGCAAGGAAAATCGGGGCAAAGTTGAACGAAACCGCAGAGACTTTCGGCGGATCGACGGGCGAGTACAGCTTTTCAACGGCAAGACGATCCCCGGTCCCTATCGTAAGAATTGGCGAGAGTATTGGCTCAAACGAGTGCTTGAAGTTCAGCAAGGGATTCGCGAAAACGGCCCGAAAGAGATGCGTGGGATCGAACTAATTTCTACTGCGGAGATGCACGAGATTCGCCGGATTTGGCTTTACGAAAAGCACGAGTACGACGACACGTTGCCCGATATCTTCATGCAAGTTACCGGAGATGAGTTTCCTGTACTGCGTGGTGACGATCAATTGCTGGATCGTGAAGACTGGGATCGGCTTCGAGACATTTGCGACGCGGACGAGGTGTTCTTTCAGCTGCAAACGGAGCTGTTGGACATTCAGCGAGAATTCCGCGGCATGACTCGCCGTGCAGGAATCTACGAGGCAATCGAGAAACGACTCAAAGCAGCACAGTTTGCGGATGGCGAGGAAGCGTTCGCCGCCCGTGACGCCGAGCAAAAGCGGGCGGAGGAAATTCGGGATATGCGAACGATACGCAAAGATAAACCCGAGAGCGAGAAAGCGGAAAAGAAGAAGCCAGTGGCAAAGAAAGTAGAAAACGTGAGTTCGGTTCAACCAGACCTCTTCGATCAACATTCAATTGAGGAGACAGAATAGATGCAGTTACTCGAATTGTCTCTTTACAATTTTTGCCTCTATCGCGGTGAGCAAACTTTCAATCTGAGTCCCGATCGCCGCAATGGAAAGGCCAAACCAATCATTTTGGTAGGAGGCATCAATGGCGGCGGAAAGACCTCATTCTTCGATTCAATCTTGCTGGTGCTTTATGGCTCCCGAGCTAACTGCTCGAAACGATCAAACCAGAGTTACAGTGAGTTCTTGACGGATTGTATCCATCGAGGTGTGGATCCAGCGGATGGGGCGTCGATATCGCTGACCTTTCAGTATGTTTCGGAGGGTGTCGAACGGATCTATGAGGTCCGACGCCGCTGGAATGTCAAGAAGACCCTTCGGGAGCATCTGGAAGTCTATTGCGATGGAAAGAAGCATGCAGATTTCTCGAAGAACTGGAATCATGTTGTTGAAGAGATCGTTCCCATTGGGATCTCTCAGCTGTTCTTCTTTGATGCTGAAAAGATCCGATTTATAGCTGACGACGAATCAACAAGTGAGGCATTGGGATCGGCAATTAAGTCGTTGCTGGGACTTGACCTCGCTGAACGTTTGATCGCGGACATGAAGGTGGTTCATATGAAGCTCGCCGAACGTCAGATATCAAACAGCGATCGAGAAGCAGTCGACGAGTGGAAAGGTGCGTTGGACGTTATTTGCTCGGAATTGAAGGCTCGCAAACAAGACTGTGGTGCTGCAAGAAATCGCGTCGATTTTGCGGCTAAAGAGCTGGTGAAGGCTGAAGAGGCATTCGCTCGCATAGGTGGCAAGCACTGGGACGAGCGAAACACAAATGAAGTCACGAAGAAGGAACTTACCCTCAAGAAGACTGGAATCGAATCAAATTTGACTGGACTTGCCAGCGGCAGCCTGCCTCTGGCAATGATTTCAGATCTCTTGAAAACCGTTGACGAATTCGATAAAGAAAGTCGCTCATATCAGCAGTTGATACACGCCGGTGAAGCCCTCGACTCACATGACAAAGCGATTTTGTCGGAACTCAGAGATCAACAATTTTCAGCAAAAGTCTTGGAGTCAATCGAATTGGTTCTGGCGAAACGACGACAACTTCGAGCTGAGATCAAAGAGCCTGAACCGTCGATACATTTGTCTGAAGGTTCACGTAACTCTTTATCGTTATTGATGACCAAAGAGCTTGCGCGTCTCAAAAAAGAGGGCGCATCATTGGTGTTCAATTTGGAGCAAACGAGTGCGGAGCTGGACTTAATTCGCAGGCAACTGGCTTCCACCCCTAAAGAAACTGAAATAAAGGACGTCGCGGAAAAACTGAAAGCGGCGGTCCGATCGCACGCTGACGCTGAATCAGAACTGAAGCGTTTCGAGCAAGCTTGTGAAGAGAAAATTCGCGAGCGAGAAGAAGTCGAAAGCAAAATAGAAGAAAAGCTTCTTCGTACGAATGCAGAGCAAGTTGCTGCAGATGACGCGGAACGAATGTCTCACCTGTCAGAGCGTACACGCGAGACAATGAAAGTTTTTCTTGAGCAATCGACCGCGGCGAAGATTGATCGACTCGCGGCAAATATCCTCGAAGCGTTTCAATATTTACTCCGCAAGAAATCGCTTGTTGAATCGATTTCTATCGATCCAGTTGATTTCTCAATAACGCTGATAGACTCCGATGGAATGACGATTCCTAAGCAGCGACTTTCTGAGGGGGAAAAGCAAATGTTTGCAATCTCAGTTTTATGGGGACTTGGCCGAGCGTCGAATCGTCGACTCCCGGCAATTATTGACACTCCGATGGCTCGACTCGATGCAATGCATCGCGGGAACCTGCTGACGCGATACTTCCCTTCCGCGAGCCATCAAACCATTATTCTTTCCACGGACACGGAAGTCGACGAAGAGTTTTACGCCGCTCTAGAGCCTAACGTTGCACGTGCGTATCACCTGAATTATGACGAAAAGACAAAGCAAACGATAGTTGAACAGGGTTACTTCTGGCATCATGAAGAGGCGGAGGCCGTTTAGGAACAATCGTGATTAAACAAATCAAACTCTCATCCCAGGCAAGGGACAAGCTCATTCGCATCAAGTCCCGTACGGGTATTGGTCAATGGAATATTCTGTGCCGATGGGCACTCGTGGTTTCGATGAAAGAAGCCTCTCCACCCACGGTCGTCGACATCCCAGCGGATAGCAATGTAGAAATGAGTTGGCAGGTGTTCGGTGGCGAGTTGAATGAACTCTACTGGGCACTGGTCAAAGCACGCTGCTACAAGGATGGCTTGGGAACAGACGAAGAAACCGTAGCTCAGCAATTTCGGCTGCACCTGCATCGCGGAATCGGCTACCTAGCGACGCCGTCGGCGATAAGCAATATTGGTGATCTCATAAATCTGGCGTTGGACGAGGACAAATGAAAAAAGCAATTCATCAGGTAGCTGCGGACGTATTAAAGGCATCTGGCAAGCCGATGTCGGCTGCGGAGATTTACGAAGTAATCTCAGAGAAAGGCCTCTACGAGTTCAAAGCTAAGAACGCCGCGAGCGTCCTTCGTTCCCAATTGCGTCGGCACACAAAGAATATCGCTGTCGCGAATCAGGCCAAGGAATGTTTGTTCACACAGACCGAAGATGGCCGGTTTTCACTTGCCTGACCTTCGGTGCGCCAGGTTAAACTCGTTCGTCAAATGCCGCTGAGTCAAAGAGCTGCGATTAGCTGCTTGGGCGTTTTCCACGGCCTGATGCGTTTCGCTTTCAAACGTACGAAGTCCTTTCCTTCCTTTTGAGCAAGCCAAGTTGCCCTAGACCTGAATCGTCGGTGTAGACCAGCACGATTTTCAAAGCAATCTGCTTGTTCAACTTGTTGCCTGGCCCGAAATGCTGTTCGCTGTGATAGCGACCAGAACGGTGGATTACAAATCAATCCACGGCGTTAATGGTTCCGCCGATCCAAAAGCGAGACGCTGCAATATGCTAAGATTTCGTTCTCAGATTTTCTTACGAGGAGCAGCTTTCGATGCAAACGGCCGGCAAGTCAATTCGTATATACCTCGTTGACGGCGACGCATCGGGCTTGCTGAGCGCCGAAGTGATGAACTGGAGTGGTAAGTTGCTCGTTTCGCCTCGGACCAAACTTGCCGAACTGGCGAAACGGGAAGAGATAAAGCGGACGGGCGTTTACATACTGGCGGGGCCGGATCCGGAGAATCCGGTTGGCGAAGTCGTCTACATCGGCGAAGGCGATAACGTCTTCAAACGACTGGCGTCTCACGACAAAGACGAACGCAAAGAATTTTGGACCCGCTGCGTCGCAGTGATCAGCAAGGATCTGAATCTGACGAAAGCCCACGTTCGATACTTGGAAAGTCGTTTGATCACGATGGGCTATGCTGCGGGCCGCGCCAAGGTCCACAACGGAACCGCGCCACCGCTGCCGCCGATGCCAGAAGCGGACATCGCCGACATGGAAGGATTTCTGAAGCACATCGAGTTGGTGTTGCCAGTCCTTGGGTTCTCGTTCCTAAAGCCAAAGCCAACGGTTCGTTTCACGACACCAGGCGATCCAGAACAATGCGACGGTTCACCGGTCTTCGAGTTCTCCTCGGGCAATGCATCAGCCAAGGCGAAGGAAATTGATGGGGAATTCGTTGTTTTGAAAGGCTCAACAGCGACGCTGGAACCGCGGGCAAGTTGGACAAGCTATCGTGAGCTAAGAGCACAATTGGTCGAAGAAAAGAAGCTGGTCGAGGTGCCGGGCAAAGCACTGCTCCTCTTCGCCGAAGACGTCTATCTCAGTAGTCCAAGCGCGGGAGCCGCGATCGTCGCCGCGGGTAACACCAATGGTCGCGTCGCCTGGAAGATAACCGATAGCCGTCAAACCTACGGTGACTGGCATCAGTCGCAACTTCCTCAGGATGCCGCCGATGAAGATCTATCTTGATGATGAGCGAGTCACGCCCGAGGGTTGGGTTCGCGTCTATTGGCCCGTTTAGGCAATTGAATTGCTGAAAGCAGGCGACGTTACTGAGATCAGCCTGGACCACGACCTTGGCGATGATGAACGCGGAACTGGATATGACGTTGTGCTTTGGATCGAGGAACAGGTGGCGTTACACGGCTTTGTGCCGCCGGCGATGAAGGTTCACTCGGCGAACGTGTCCGCGAGAACGAAGATGGAGATGGGATTCGTGCGATCGAGGCAATGGTGAGGAAACGCGATAGCTGAGGATCGTGATGCTCCTTTATACAGTCGTGAATTAAGCGACAAGGTTTGGCGCGGATGCGTGAAGATCGCCGAGCAGGTCTATCTCGCCGGCGGCAAACCACCATACGGGTTGTCATGGTTGTTGCTCGACGAGAAACGCGAACCTTTGCATGTGTTGGAAACGGCTCTGCAATACGCGAGGGCGTCAACACGCGACACGTCGCCTACAGTCGCGACCTGACGCAAGCCCGCGTCGAACAACAACTCCGCCGTTTGTGTACGACAGGCTACGACCTCGGGGCCATGGTGAACCGCAGCCGCGATCGCGGCCTTTACGATGCCGCCCTTCGCTACCACCGATCGTGGCGAGCCGCCCTCACGGCCGCCGGCGTCAACTTAGCCAACGTCTCTCGCCGGCGCCCTGATCACTTCGACCGCGAAGCAATGATTCTCTGGCTCCGCGACCGCCAAGCCGCCGGCCAGTCCCTCATTTACACTGAGGTCTGCCTCGAGAACCGAGACAAAACCATGGCCATCCGCCGCACGTTTCGCAGCTGGAGACAAGCGTTGGTGGCCGCTGGGCTAGCCGAGAATGCATAGTCTCTAACCAAGGTGCAAATTCTTTTTTCAAAAGACAAAGAGACCTCTGGTCAATAGATCGTTGTTCACCCGCCTCACCATGTTCCGTGAGCGTCCTGCTCGCTAAACGACCTGATCGAACCGGACAGCTTTCTTGTAAACCGTTGTCGCCAAAGCATTAAAGAGAGTGTTCCAGCCGAGATCCCGTGCAGAGAGCGTCTGGCTCGGGGAGCCTTCGTGGACAGTAGCGAAATGATGCTGCCCGCCAGTAAACGCCAAAGGCCGATGCAACCGCATCGGCCTTTTTGCGTTTGATCCCCGGGTTTCCGGGAGTTTCGGGCGTTCGACCGTGTTTCTCGCCTCTCTCGCCCAGCCGACGGAGAGACGCCGAAAAGGTACTTTCTTGCAGCTTACCCCTTGGGTCACAACGAATACTCTCGAACTCTCTGAGTTAATAGTCCGGCGTCAGTTAACAACATCGGCCGGCTCAGCGCGATATCGAGAGTATTCCAAAGAAGAGACAGAGTACGGCAGAGAGTTTGAGATCTGGGCCGGCTGTCAGGCTACCGCGATTCGCCTCGCTATCTCGCCAGTTGCTCGGCTACCGGCTACCATGACACAATCGCACTTAATTCGCACAGAATGCATTAAGATGGCTGGCACCGAACCGGCATCTCTGCCCCTGCGGTAGCGGACGAAGATTCAAACGATGTTGTCTCAAATCGGGCCGCTTTTGATGGCTCCAATCGGGACCACTACTTTTAGGGATAAAGACTGAAACAGGTCCGCCAGATCTTGTCGATCGCAACTCAAGTCAGCGGACAACGATAGCGGTTCCAAGCATTCGATCGGCCAGACTTCGCGTGCCGACAAGGTTGGATAGGATCCCACAGACGATGACGAGAGCAATGCAGCCGTAAGTGAATAATGCAGAGACCGGTTGCATCCAGCCAAGTTGATTTGCCATGAGCAGCACCGCCACTGAACATCCGGGAAGAGCACTCAACACAGCGCGGAACAGAATCCGCAAACTGCTTGCTGGTACCCCATTAGTGCGGACAATCACTGTTCGAAATGCATGAATGACCAGGCCTCCTTGGAAGAGGAATCCAGCAATCGCGGCCGGGATTGCCACGAACACGATCCAGTGGAGCAAAGCAAACAGAAAAAATATCTGAAAACCGCAGAAATAAACTTTGGAGAGTTCCTTTTCTCGCTGCCCAATCTGCGTGGCGAGTAACTCACTTGCGGCTTCAATCTCTGCGTTCGTCGGCTGCGTTCGTTGTTGAATCGTGCGGATCTCTGTCCGAATCGCGGGGTAAAAGTATTGAAGAGCCGGGAGGCTCTGCATTCTGGCGTCATCCAGAACGCCCGGAAATTGCCCCGCAATGAGCTGTGTCGCCGCCACATAACGGGCGGAGCTCTGAACTCGTGTCGATAACTTGGGATCAAGTTCTGGGCGTTCCGCAATTTCCTTCTTGAGTTTCCAACCATCTTTGTTGGCCTCGTTCTCTTGAGCGATGTTCACCAGTGTATACAGTCGTTTTAGGTCCGCATGCCGCGTGAAGAAGATACTGCTAAGTAGGCCATTGGCTAGGAAACTGAAAAGGATCATGAGTGGAAATGCGTAACAGGCCGCAGCCATCGCAAACCGTCGTCGCCCAGCAGATAGCGGCTGACGTTCGGAGGATGATTCAGTTGTTTCCAACAGCTCCTCAATATTGGCATCACTCTCCCATTTGTTCAGCATTTGAGTTAGGTAAAGTGGAGGCGGTAGCTTTGTTTTGTCCTGCGAGACATAGATTTTTCTGATGTGAGGCGCGAGCCGCTGAAACAAACGCCGGACTTTCTCGGTGGATGAAGTTGGCGTGGACGGAGTAGCAGGATCCTGACGAGCGAAGGCATCTCCTCGGTTGATTCCAGGGGCCGAAAAATCAAGCACTTTCAAACGTTTGTCATCGGTCAGCCAGAGCTGGTCCAGCTCCAGTTTGTCCGGCAGCGTTTCGTCTTGCAGGGCGGACTCCAATTCGCGAACCAAATCTGTCAACCAAGGCTTCATCTCGCAACAAGCCGCCGACTCCGTCTGCAAGTACCGCAGCAATGGCGTTCCGGACGGAGCTTCAAAAACGTTCCAAGCCTTATCGTCTGTTTCGACACGATTGAGCCATCGCAGCCGTGTGGCACGCGCGGGGTTGTGTTGGCATTGCGAGTCGTCGAGTCGCAACCAAACTTGCCGTAGCAGAACCGGATCAAACCCCAGATAAAACGTCGATCCATCGGAAGTCTCTAAGGGATGTAGTAATTGGTAAGGGCCAACCGTCTGCTCAAAAGTCGTAGGCATCGACTCCGTTTCCAACGAGACGCTTGAGTGTTTCTGGGGGATCAGGTTTCCATCGCGATTGCTGACCACTCGTGTTTGGCTACACAAGCCGTGCAATGCGGCGAGGCGATTGCGTGTTCTTGCTGTCGAGAACAAAAGAGCCAGTAATCCCCATTTCGATCCTAACAACAACATGGCCACGACGAACTCCCTGCTTCCAAAAACAACGGGCTCTATCGGGATGCCGACACGAAAGAGCAGATTGTAGGGAAGTACGAATAGGTTTGGCAGCAGCACGAAGATTGCGGCCCGCGTTAACGCTTGCGGAAACGTGGGGCGTCCACCGTCCAATCCAATGGTCCGTAACCCAAGGGTTCGCTTGGCGATGGTTTGCCCAAAGATGGATTCACCGAGTGCGAAATAGAGGACGCTGCCTATGGCGAAAACCATCGCTCCGATGCGACTGGCTACGTAGTTCGTTCCGAAGACCGGCTCAGGCGTTGTGGAGGCCAGTGCGGCGACAACCCAACTAACCAACCCCAATACAGACCAATCCATCAAGCCGGCCACCGTTCTCCAACCAATCGATGCAGGTTCTTGTACTTGCGAGCTGAAGGGCAACAGGGCTTCACGCAGCTCGCTGTAGTTACGGAAGCGGTCGCCTGGTTCTTTCGCCAAGCAACGCATCACTAGCTGTGACAACTCGGCGGAAATCTCTGGCTGAAGACTCTGCGGTGATACTGGTGACTTTTCAAACACCTGCGAGAGCAATTTGGCAAGGCTGTCTGCTCGGTAGGTGGTACGTCCAGTCAGCAAGTAATAGAGTGTCGCACCGAGGGCATAGATGTCTGAGCGGACGTCCAACATGTCGCCGCGGAGTTGCTCTGGAGACGAAAAAGCGGGAGTCCCCAGCAGCGTTCCCTCTGCAGTGATACACGCATCAAACTCGGGATCCGTTGAGATCGAAAGGCCAAAGTCGCCTACCTTGATGACTCCGTCCTTATCCTCAAAGCAATTCGCTGGTTTGATGTCCCGATGCAAAATCCCTTGCGCGTAAGCTGCTTCGAGTCCGTCGATGAGTTGAAGTGCGATATCGACTGCTTGCCTTGGAGCGAGCGGACCCTCTGCCTTGACACGCTGCTCCAGTGTCCCGCCGCTAACCAACTCCATGCTGATCAAAGAGTACTCTTGGACCTGATGGGTGCCAAACACAAAGACGCTGTTGGGATGGTTGATCGAGGCGGCCAGACGGCCTTCGCGCAGAAACCTTTGTCGGGCGGCATCGTTTTCGACGGGGCGATTGAGAACCTTGAGTGCGATCCTTCGTTGTTTGTCGGAATCTTGAGCCTCGTAGACCGTTCCCATGCCACCGCGTCCTAAACGGGTCAGAATTTCAAACTGACCAATCTTTTGACCTGGACTCAGCGGCTCGATCCATGTGGCCCTTCCATCTTGATCAATCGTGACATCCTTGTCGGGATGGTCGATCAACGGCAGCGAACTGTAGTTGGCAGTTGGATGAAACGAATGGTCCAACATATTTCGCAAACTGCAGTCTGCGCACCGACCTTTTGGCGTTTCGGCATTGAGCGTTTTGCCACACTCCACACATTGCTCGCCCTGCGAAGGCACCACTGGAGGTGTATCTTTTTTGGGGGGCCACACGTCATGCTGGCTATCGGACATGGATTCGCTCCTGTTGGTTTTGCGTTCTACCCATACAGAAGCAAAAGCCGCAGAAAGTTGCTCTCACTGTCCAAATTCTCCAGAAATAACGGCCAAGAGCTGGCCAAGTTCGTCCATAACCTCTTTCTGGTCAACCGTTTGCGAGATTTCATCCAAGAGTAACTCACGGTACCATTTTCTCATTCGATACATCGTCGATTTCAGGGAAGCGACCGAACATTGCAGTTGAGCTGCCGCCTCTGCGTAGGGCATTCGTTGCTGTTCACGTAACAGATGCGGCTCCAAGATCTCGAACGCGTCAACGCGATCTTGCTCGACGAAACGCTCCCTCAGCCGCTGCATGACAGTGTCCATGACCGACAGTGCCCAACGTCGCTCGAACAACCGCTCCGCAGTTAGCTGATCGCTCGGCTCCTGCCGATACCAACTCTCGCCAGAGTTGTAGTCGATGCGAAGCGTATCCAGATGACCGCCACGCTTGACGGCGTTCGCCTTGGCGTGTTCGTTGGCTGCAAAATTCCTGATGGCGACCAACATGAACGCGCGGAACTTGCCCTTGGTGGCATCAATCGAATTCAAGAAATTCTTTTCAAGTAACTGTGCGAAGAAGCCTTGCACGAGATCCTGAGCGGCGTGTTCCTGATGCCCGCGGCGACGCAGATAAACGTAAAGTGGCATCCAATAGCGTTGGCACAAGTCCTCCAACGCAGCTTGCCGCACACTTTCGCTTGAATCCGCTGCATTAAGCACAATGGTCCATTGCGTGGTTGCGAACGGATCAGGATCGGGCGTAGTGGACTCGCGCATGAGGATAAACTCTAGCAGAGGAATTGACGGTTTGCACCATCTTAACATGCTCCCAACACTGCATTTGTTCTGCCGAAATTGCTGAAGATTCCACAGACTACGGGACAACCTCACGAACCTATGCTGCGAAATTGAGTCATTGTTATGATCAAAACGCTGGAGCCAGATGGCCAGGCAACCGGTTGGGAGAAGCGAACATTTCGAGTGAACGACGAATCAACGTGCTGTTCGTTTGCAGCCGGAATAAGTGGCGAAGTCCGACGGCCGAAGCAATCTATCGGAATGATTCGCGTGTAGCGGTCCGATCTCGAGGAACCGCGCGGGCAGCGCGGCAGACCGTCCGAGCCGCGGATCTCACTTGGGCAGACTTGGTCCTCGTAATGGAAGACAAACACCGCCGCCGACTCCTCGCACACTTCCCCGGTGAGAGCCGATTCCTGCCTATCGAAGTGCTGCACATCCCGGACGACTACCAGTTCATGGATCCAGAACTCGCCGAATTGATCCGGCTCGCGGCCGAGCCGTTGATTGCTGAGGCGATCGCGAAGGATTGAACACGACGAGCGTATGATCTTCGCCGTGAAGCCTTTCGTTGATGATTGCAATTATCGTGTCCCAGTTACCCCCAGCCAGGCCGGCGTCCAGCAATGGGTTGCCGCTCCGCTTGCCGCTAGAATCAGCTCAAATTGTCCGGAACACCTGGCGGTCTATCTCAGCCCAGAAGTTGTCCAAGAAGCGCTAGTTAACTATCGCGGTGTCAACTAGCCGATGCAACCGCATCGGCCTTTTTTGCGTTTGATCCCCGGGTTTCCGGGACTTTCGGGCGTTCGACCGTGTTTCTCGCCTCTCTCGCCCAGCCGACGGAGAGACGCTGAAAAGGTACTTTCTGGCAGCTTACCCCTTGGGTCACAACGAATACTCTCGAACTCTCTGAGTTAATAGTCCGGCGCCAGTTAACAACATCGGCCGGTTCCGCGCGATATCGAGAGTATTCCAAAGAAGAGACAGAGGACGACAGAGAGATTGAGATCTGGGCCGGCTGTCAGGCCGCCGCGATTCGCCTCGCTATCTCGCCAGTTGCTCGGATATCGGCTACCAAGACACAATCGTACGTAACTCGAATAGAATGCATTAAAATGGCTGGCTCCGAGCCGGCGTCGAAAACTCAGAAATGAATGGGAACGTAAAATCAACATGAGCATGAAGAGCATCGTTTGGATCGTCGCCTGGCTATCGAGTGTGACGGTCGCTGTTGCCGCCGAGTCCAGGCCTAACGTCATCCTGGTGATGACTGACGACCAGGGCTGGGCGGAAATCGGCTTCCATGGGAATAACGTCCTGAAAACTCCCAACCTCGATCGGTTTGCTGCCGAGGGAACGGAATTGACGAACTTCTACGTATCGCCGATGTGTACTCCGACACGTTCGTCGCTCATGACGGGACGATACCACTTTCGAACCGGAGCGCACGACACGTATATCGGTCGTTCCAACATGAACCCGGAGGAGACGACCATTGCGGAAGTCTTCGCCGGCGCTGGTTACCGCACGGGTATTTTCGGTAAGTGGCACCTTGGTGAAAACTTTCCGATGCGCGCCCAGGACCAAGGCTTTCAAAAAGTTGTCGTTCATGGCGGCGGCGGCATCGGGCAATTTGCCGACTACCCTGGCAACACGTATTGGGATCCGACGCTGCAGTACAACGACACTTTTAAAAAGGCCGAAGGCTACTGCACGGATGTCTTCATTGACGAATCCATTCAATTCATGAAGGATTCAGGCGATCAGCCGTTCTTTTGCTACCTGCCGCTCAATGTTCCTCACTCGCCATTCCACGTCGCGGATGAGTTTCGTGCGGATTACGACAAACAAAACCTTGCAGATCCCGATGGACGGAAATGGGTCGCGCCGATCTACGGGATGATCACTCAGTTCGACGGTGCTTTCGGACGCCTGCTCGAAGCGGTGGAGAAGATGGGCCAGCGTGAGAACACGATCATCATTTTTATGAGCGACAATGGTCCGAACTCGACCTATTTCACTGCCGGATTGCGGGCAAAAAAAGGGAGCGTCTACGAAAACGGTATCCGCTCTCCGTTTGTGATTCAGTGGCCCCAAACACTAGACGGCGGGCGAAAGTTCGATACTCCAGCGATGCACATCGATTTGCTTCCGACGCTGGCAGATGCCTGCGGAATCGGCTTGCCCGCCGATTTCAAAGTGGATGGCAAAAGCATCCTTGGTCTGCTGCATGGTCAAACGCAGGAATTCCAACAGCGTTATCTATTCATGCAGCACAACCGCGCGAATGTTCCTCCAAAGTACAAAAACTGCATGACGCGTCGTGGACCGTGGAAAGTGGTCGGCAATCGAGGCGGGCCAACAGGTTTTGAGCTTTACAACATTGAACAGGATCCTGGTGAGACGCAGGACTTGGCCGACAAGCATCCGGACATCGTGAAAGCCTTCGTTCGAGAATATGAAACTTGGTTCGACGATGTGACGACTCAACTGCGGCGTAACGACGGCATGCCGTATCCCACCGAACTGAATCCCGAACAGAAACTAGACTTCCGATTTACATGGCAAGACTGGTGGGGCGACAAGACGGGGTGGCGCCCCAACAACTATGGCCGATGGCGAATGAGCAACCCCGGGCTGATCGATCGCTTCGATATCTCGATCGTTCCACATCGACAACACCATGGGCAGTCCGCCACGGTGAAGTTCATTTGGATGGACAAAACGATCGTCAAGGAACTTGACGATGTCCCCAGCCAGGTCGAGTTGACGGATATTAGGCTGCCAAAAGGAACCGGATTTATGGAAGCTCAGCTTCTCATCAATGGAAAAGTGCGTGCGGTCCAAGAAGTTCAGATAAGAGCACATTCCACAGCGAAAACGAAGTAGAGGAAGTCGACGCAGCCCACGATGGTCTTTGGCGGCGACCCCAAAGGCGCAGTGGACGGAAGCACGCATGGTAATTCTCTGAACCATTCCGTTTCGAACACGGAAATAGGTGGAATGGACGTACCGCCCCAACGCTTCCCATCGTTTACGTGTGTAGGTGGACGCTTAGCCGCTCCGGCTCCTGGAAAGGAACTCTTGATCGTCCCGCCAGGTCTTTAGGTCCGATACCGCGTTGGGGAATTCGATGCGATCAATTGAAAACCATGAGGGCACCTCGCCATCGGTCTCAGATTAATTGTATCGAACACCTAAGTCCGCCGACGGTTTGTGTCAGTCCTTGCTCATCGAGACAGCCAAGGTATTCCTCTGGCAATCTCGGCGGATTCTTCAGCCTCGCGCGGGTTTGTTTGACGGCGGTCAACACCACGCTGGGTGCCAGATCCAATTGGCTGACAACGAACGAATCGGGGTGGATCGCTTCAATCCCGTACGTACTCAAAGTGTCGTCGGGAAAGTCTTTCAAGTTGTAGGTCACGATTGCATCGGCTCCACACCGGATCGCCGCGGCTAAAACATGCCGATCATCGGGATCAGGTAGATCGAGGGCGTCGATCAACGGTTCGAAGCCAGTCACCAAGGCATCGAGTACATGCGAGTCCATTAACTAACGAGTGCGAGACAGTTGCTCTACCGTCAGATCAGGACGGACTTTCAGAACGCTTCGAGTCCATTCATCGTGGATCATCGACGACCAACGGGCTCGAAACAGCCCGGTCAATGCAAGCTGCATCAGCAGGTCACGAAGCGGTGCCGGAAATAGAACGCAAGCGTCGTAAACAACCGTGAAGTGACTCAAGGCTCAATAACCCATATCGAGCTCTTGGGCCTGGGCCGCCAATTTATCGAGCGCTTGATGACGCTTGCGGTCCATCGACTGTTTGTAGTCCATCAGGTCTTTCAGCAGCACACGTCGGTGAGTGCCAACTTTACGAAACGGAAGTTCGCCCTTTTCCAGCTGCTCAACAAGGAACGGCCGCGACACACCGAGCAAATCCGAAGCCTGCTGTGTCGTCAATTCAGCATGCACGGGGAACATGGTGACCGCATTGCCCTTGGCGAATTCGGTCAGCAAGGCGCCAAGTAGCTGCAGCGCCGACGACGGGATCTGAATCTCGGTTTCCTTTTTTCCCAGCTTGGCGACCAGACGGATGGTGGCCTCACTTTCGTGAGCGACTAAGTCCGCGATAGCGCGGCTGGACGCTTTCGCCAGCTCGGCATCTCCGGGCGTCGGCGAGAGAGTGTTGGGAAGATTGGACAGGGTTGCGTTCATGGTTTTGACCTCCACTACCAGTATATCGGCCAAACGCAATAAAGCAAAAAAACGAAACAAACGAAACCGCGATCAACTACGAAACCGCTGTCTCAAGATCGCGTTTTTGCCGTATTTCCTAGGTTTTGCGGGAATTTACTATTACCCCGCTGTCAAACCCAGCAAACCACGATTTTAGCCTTCGTGGGCAGTAGCGAAATGCTGCTGTCCACATTAAACGTCAAAGGCCGATGCGCACGCATCGGCCTTTTTGCGTTCATTCCCATGTTTTCGGCACTTTCTTGCCACGACTGGTTCGCCACGTTCGCTCTTGTCCCGTCGGGTTTCCGATCGAATCGGCGACGTTGCGGCCCATTGGAAAACCTGGCGATTGCAAGCTGTGGTTCGAAATCAATGCAACCAAGGACGGCGCAACACTAAATGACGACACGCAACATTACCCCGCCGATCCAAACGGGGAACTCGGAATCGACATTGCGGACTTCGCTGAAGAATCGTTGGTTGGACTTGAGCTGTTTCACGCAGGCACGCAGAACGATGACGAAGATTCCTGCGATTCGATCTTTTACTACTACGAACATCAACCGCTTCGCAAGAACTCTGTCCAAATCTTGGATCGCAACGGCGATGCATTCACGGTACGATGGTCGGGTGTGACGCAAGACGTTAATCACTATGACGGAACTAAACCGGAAGCTGGTGTTGAAATCGATGCGACGTTTACGTTGGTCCGCCGTCCAACATGATTTGCGCAGAACAAATGGAGGAGCCGGAGACCTCGGCGCCGTCGGTTGTGAATGGTGAATCAACTTCTCGGTCCCCGTTATCCATATCGTTTGTCCTCTAAAGCATCAAAGCCGCTGATATCGTGCTCAAGTCCTTTCTATCGAGACTATTCGCGAAACCAATCGCTCGGAATGCAAAGGTCCAGGATTTGGAGTCACTTCGGCGCGCGATACAACGATCTTCAATCATCGTTGTTGGTTCGGACATTGGTGCCGGGGTTGATCCCAGTAACCGCTCGGATGACCTACCGAAAATTACCGAGTTCGCCGCACAGCGTAAGTCGTTTGATGGTGCCCACAAATTCGAACTAGACGGCAAGCGGTTCCTACCGATTTTTTTGGACACGACTTCTGCAAAAAACTTTTGCGGTTCGTATGTCGATTTACTATCCGAAATCCATGCATTCCGCCTGTTTCGTATTTCTGGTGCTGCTTTGGCATCGTGCATAGACGACGATGTTTTGGTTTTCAACTCACAAAATAATGACGAGATTGAATTCAGTTGTGAGCAATCTCTCGAATTAAAGGAATGGTTGGCGATGGATGGTCAAAGCGAGACAGATTTTCTGTCGATTGCATTGCCGGTACCCGGTGTCGACCAGGAGATCACCTTCACTCCGAATAAGAATTGACGGACGAACTAAGCGATGCACCTAAGTTACGGAGGCGGCCGGTTTAACAATGGAGACTTATTCGCCGCGACTGGGGGATCGCGGTCGTTCGATTCAAAAATCACGACTCAGGCAACACTCTCCAGGTACAGGTATGGACATCACTCTCGAGGATTTGACCCGAGATCCCCTCTCAAATTACGTCATCGAGCACTATCACGGACTGCTAACGGAGGTCGAACAGAGTGCTGTTTCTGCGCTGAACTTGAAATTCAAGTCCGATCATAGTTCGAGTCCAGGTCTTCGACTTCAATTGATTGAACGCAGAGGATTACTGGCCGATCCTGAAGCTGTGAGAATTTTCGACATGGGTTACGTCAGGGGCAGGAAGGAAGTGCGTGAAAATGCATTGAAGCGTGAGCCGGATCAAATCTTCCTGAACTACTGCAGGAAATGCCAACGTCTATGCCGTACGCCGTTCGCCCGGATGTGCGTTCACTGCGGCTACTGCTGGTACGACATTCCGGTCGAATAACCAATGGATTACGTGGGAGTCGGGCGTCACGCGTTTTGACAGATCAAACTTTTCACGGCCCGCCCCCGTGAATTTCGACGTTCGCCAACGCAGAGCCTCCCGCTTAATGTCGGGGCGATTGGCGATTCAAAGCAAGGCAATTGCGTCTAATGTCGGGCTGCCGATTTCCATTCGCGATCGAATTGATTTCGGACTCCGCGGGCGATACAATCCTCCGGTCGCGAGTGCTCGGCAGTGAATCATGGTTCAACGTGTGTGGCGAACAATGCCGGTGCACCCGAGCAATCTAAAAAACTACTTTATAATGGTCGCTTTTCCGTTCGTGCCGGGTGACCTCAGCCGGTCGCCGGAATGACATCGATGGGTGCCCCAACTCCAAAGGAGTACCGCCGCAATGGTGTGACGCTGATTGAACTTTGCGTCGTGTTCCTTGTCATCGCGACTTGTATCGCTTTGTTGCTGCCAGCAGTGCAGTCGGCCAGAGCCTCTGCACGCAGGACCGAGTGCGCTAGCAATATGCGTTGGCTCCATACTTCTCCAGGACTGTCTTCCGATCGCTTGCCCTGCCCCGACTCGCCCGATGGCTTTGGTTACTTTCGCAATCTCGAAATGGAAGATGATCCGATGGTCGTCAACGCGACGCATTCGACGATACACTGGCTGGAGCACAACGGCGGACCCATTTTCGTTGATCCGGCATCACCTCCGGACATGAATCCAGAGACGTGGTTTACAACCGCGAATATAAACGCCGGATTGGTACTTCCAATCGTGGACAAGTATATTGCTCGCAGTCGGCATGTAGGCGACACCGCAAACTATCTTTTTTTGGACGGGCACATCGAGATTATCGAGTCAAAGGTGATTGAAGGCTGGGCGAAATCTGGTTTCAATTTCACCGAGGCAGGAGCAGGGCTTCCGCCTCATTAGTATCACAGAAGAATCCTTGCGTTGTCGGCGAACAAATCAATGCATGCACGCCGCGGAGTCGGCGGCCGAGAAGCGGTGCGTCTTTTGCCGCGACTGGGTGATTGGCGATGTTCTGCGACTGAAGTGGCGAACCTTGTAAACGAAAACCCATGACGCACGAAAAATCACAACACGTTAGCGACCCGCTCTCATCAGATCGCGGATCTGATGCGAAATTGTTGCTTGTACTTCCCGTGTTTGAAACCGCAATCCTGCTCGGATCGGTGGCCTTCGTACTTGGTATCGTCATTCCGTTCATCTATGCCCACGAAACCATGCGACCGCATCTTGTCCCGCTTCCCGCATACCTCCGGTGGGTCGATATGTACGACCATCGACTCCTTGCTTGTGTCGCCATCGCACTTCCGGCGTCGGTGCTGCTATTCGGATTGGTTGCCAACCACGCCTTTCCGAATCGGATTCGGCGATACTTTCCATGGTGGAAGACGTCACTGCAAAGTGTTCTTCATAAAAATCGTATCGAATGCAACGGATAACTGCGTGGTGATGGCGGAGGGGCGGTGAAACGCTTTTTCGTCTGGTCGTATGTCATTCGCCGCCGCCCGGTTGCGGTAACCGTTCGCCGGCCAATGGAACATGATGGCAGATGCAGCCAAGCAAATCGTTGCACTTGGTGGGGGCGGGGGCTCAATGGATGAATCGCCGCTCTTGGATGACTATATCTTGCATGCATGAAAAAATAGACAAACCAAGAATTTGCTTTATTCCAGCGGCTTCCGGAGATGCCGACAGCTATACGTTACAATTCTATCGCCACTTTGCGTCGACCAACTGCCGTGCATCCGACCTAGAACTTGTGCGACGAAAAGTGAATGATCTTGAGGACTTCGCTTGTTCACAGGACGTCATTTACGTGGGTGGTGGAAATGCGGCCAATATGTTGGCAATTTGTCGAGCCCATGGGTTTGACAAAGCTCTCAACGCAGCTCTCTCTGCTGGCACGATCCTGACTGGCCTCTCAGCCGGATCGATATGTTGGTTTCAGCAGGGTGTTACTGATTTCTTCGGCGCCGAATTGCAGCCGATGAATTGCCTCGGCTTCTTGCTTTGCAGCAACTGTCCGCACTATGATGGCGAGGTTGCACGGCGCCCTACATATCACCAATTATTCTCGAATGGAATGCTGGACGGTTACGCAGCCGATCACGGCGTCGGTCTCCACTTCATCAATGGAATCCTTCAGCACGTCGTCTCATCGCGACCATCAGCGTCGGCCTACAAGGTAGCGTTGCGTGGTGAGACGGTGATGGAGACGCCTTTGAAAACTGGATTTCTCGGCGTTGGAACTCGCGAATCTCGCGATGATGACGAAGCAGCGGTGGTTGCCGTTTTCGAAACAGCAAAGTCGCCGCCGCCGGCAGATCGCAAACCATAACTCAACTGAAATCACTTGACTTATCGTGGAACTCAACAGGAATCGCGAGAACGCTATCTTGCGACCTACGACGCCGAGGAGGCGTCGAGATATGACGCATGGGGCGCCGGGATGACCTCTGCGGATCACGACGCATGCGTTGCTGACCTGAAACGCTGCATTGCGTTGTCTGACAATATGGCGGTTCTCGATGCTGGCAGCGGCACCGGCGCGCTGTGTCTTGCATTGGTGCGTATTGCTGGGCTTCGTATCACTGCACTTGAGCCCTGCTCGGCAATGAATGCCTTGCTCGAATTGAGACCCGAACTCAGATGCGTAACGACTGTTCAAGGCTTCTGTGACCACGCAGATGACCGCCAGCACTTCGACGCGGAATCTTTCGACCTTATTGCTTCACGGCAGCTCGCAAACTGCCTATTTGATCCACTTGCCGCTTTTCGAAATTGGTACTCTTGGCTTCGCCCTGGCGGTGCCGTCGTCGTGATGGACGGTCTATTTGATCGTCACGACTGGTCCGGGACATGGGACGGTGTTGTTGATACGCTACCGCTCTCTGCCTGCCGAACGACAGCGACTGTCCCTTACTTGCTCGAGAACACTGGTTTCCGGATAGACTTTGTTGGGCTGATGGACCACACGAATGCGTTGCCTTCCACACGAACGCAGCGCTACATGGTTGCGGCGACCAAACCGCAGGGGTAACTACCCCGTACACATGCGGACTGGCAAGGACTGATTGACGAGCGGGTATGAATTCCGTTTAAATTGGTGCGTTTCGTTGGGAGGCATCCATGACGCTATACTGCATAGGGCTGGACCGTGGGACTTTGAGGCAACTTCCACATTAGTCTCTGCAGCTGAAAAACTCGATCGTCTCATGCGATTCACCAGACGTATGCCACTCAGTTTGCGACCGCGGTCGTGTCTCCATCGACTTCCTGCACAGCTAGATAAAAGCCAATAATGAACGAACGCTGGACTCAAGCTCTGTGGTTATGGATTGCGATAGTTCTTTCCATGCCTGGATTTGCCGATGATCTTGACAATAGGATGGCGCGTCTCGCACCTCACGCGTGTGGCGTCGCCCTGGCAACGGTTGAGTTTGGCGGCGGTCGAGAACGACGACGCGACATAGTCAATCGACAGACGTTAAACGTCGAGCCAATCGTGGTCGAACCTTGGCTCGGTCAATGGTGCCCCATTTCGAGTAGGAGTATGAGTACCGGCTAGCGGAGGAAATTCTCGATACCGACAAAAATTATCTTCACGAAGTTCTACGGGTAATCAATGAGTTCAATCTGCAAATCGAGCGGAATGCGGTCAGGTCACTGATTCTGACTTACGTCGACCGAGACATGAAGTATCCGAGCAACTACGCTTTGGGCGAGTCGCTCGCATTGCTCGGCAAATACAAGATGGCGGAGGATATCGCTGTCCTGGAGGAGTACAGCAATCACTCCGACGATCATGTGTCCGAAGGGGCTGCCCGAGGGTTGATAGCCAGTCACGGCCTGCAAAACTTCGAAGACCGGATTTGGGAACAAGAGAAATCCGGCGGCTGGGAGTCCCTGAATAAAGAGCAGCAAATGTACTTGGCAGTGTTTTGGCTGGATGCCGAGGTCAACAATGGCGGGCATTCTCAGTACTTTTTCAACTCGGCAGGCAACAACTGGCAAGTCGCTCGCGAGGGTCTTAAGGCGATGGGATCGACGGAGCGGTTACCGATATTTGAAGGCGTCTTGAGCTTGTTTGGGGACGAGAAACCGTTCCCTGATCGAGAGAAGCGACAGGAGCAACTGGCTGCGGTGTACGCGAACAACGAGAAGGCATTCGACGAATACGACTCGAAGTTCTACGCAGCAAATGAGAGCGTCGAAGTTCTGTCACGACGATTCGTGATTCAAAACGCAGACAAGTTCAGATAGATGCACGGCAAACGGAAATGCAGCACTCCTATCCGCCGCGTCGGGAGGCGAGATTGAGCGTCATTAGGATTCCCTGCAGTTCGCGATTACGGTCAGTGCTAACACACTCTCCAGTAGAAAGAAATCCTTGGTTTTCATAGAACTTGATGGCCCTGCCGTTGGTGTTTGTGACCGACAGATTCAGGTGATGGATGCCTACTTCGGCGGCCCAGATTCGAAGTTGCCCCAGTAGCATTGACGCTGCGGGCGAACCTCGATGATCGGGGGCAACCCACATCTGCACGATCTCACCAGAGGCGGTATCTTGATCGCGGTACAATGCGGCTAATCCGACACACTTCTCCGCGGCAAAGGCAAGTTGAGTATTGCGATCGATTCCATGACTGGTGGAAAGAAGCTGATCTCTCCACGAAGCATGATCTCTTTTGATCGCAGCTTCGTAGGTTGAGCCGAACGCATCAGGGCAATCTTGAAGTGCGCGAAGCCGGATGCTTCGAAACAGGTCGACATCTGCGTTCGTTGCTCTGCGACAGGAGATCATGAAGTTCCATTCGAATAACGTTTGACGTTACGCCGATCCGGCGGTTGACGTTGTGATGGCCGAGTTTAGCAAGGCCGGATGCGCGGTGCACGTCGTGGGTAGATGCCGTGAACCGGGCTGCCGCCTGAAAACATTGTTATTCAAAATCGCCTTATCGGCCGCTCCGGTTCACGGCATGATTACCCCGGGTTTTCGTTGCCGATTATTCTTAGAACGCGACTTGACGCACTCCGAATTATTTTCCCAATGAAATACCCTAGCCTTTTCAAAACTAACCAGGAACATCTCGTCGCAAATGTCCTGTTGCAATTGAGACGAAGAAAAGATCGAACTTGAATTGAATGATAGAAATCCGAAAAGGTAATGATCTTAAACCAGATGTTACCGAATTCGCCTTGCCTATCGCATTCGAGCATTACTTTAAGGATTTCTGAATACCAGCGTTCTCGAAAGTTTTCTCCAGCCTCAGTGTATTGACTAGTAGCTGAATCGATGAGCAGGTCGTGATACTTCTTGCCGATTGCCTCAAGATATTGGAGCGATTTTTCAAACTCGTTTGGCGGAAGAAACCCGCTCCACTCGACGTGAGTAAATCTCTGGGTCAATGAGTCTCTGTCTTCATGAGTAGATTCACGTCCAACGCAAGTGATAAAATGTAGATTTCCGAGATCTTCTGCAGGTTCCAGAGCAAAGCCAAACAAGTCATTGTCGCATTGCAATGCCGCAAGATGTGTTCTCAATTCATCACGAAACGCCGCTTTCCAAAGCAGAAAGTCCGACTCCAGTTCACTGTTCATGGAATCTAAATCGAGTTCACTGTTCATCTCATTGGCGTTTTTCTTCACCGTTCGGTACATCCCCCGAGATATTTGTAAGTATAGAACCAGAGCAATTAAAGCAACTCCCATTGCGATGTTTAACATTGGAACAAGGTACTTACAGGTGAGATATTTAGTTGTTAGATTGCGACTACATTAGTTCGGTAGCGACCGCGTAACCGAGAACGTGCGAAAAAGTTTCTAACAGCCAAATCGCTCAGCTAGCGTCCTTCGGGCGAGTAGAACGGAGTCTCTCGGATGTTAGGATACGCTTTGTGTTCACGGTTTGCCACAGATTTCTCCTTGTGGTGTCACAATATTTGATCCTTGTCCAATTGATCACCGAACCCTCTCAGGACCGGACTGGCGCATCCGGCTCCCAGCCGACACCTCTCACCTGGCATCACTTCGCACTCCCCATCGCGATCAAGTCCACAATACGAGCACTCCGATGCATAAAACTTCGCCTGACTCGTGGCGAACACTGCAGCTAAGCGTCTGCCCGCGAATCACTCTGATCATCGCGAATGAGCGACGCGTGACGGAATTGCGAACAGGAAAATGATTGACAGAAATATGAAAACCGAAAAATAGAGCACTCGCTTCTCGGCCTGCAAAATTTTCTGTCGCAACAATCTTTCAGTCTTGAATCCACGATTCCCTATCAACACGGATGTTGAAGCGTTCGTCAGGGATAATCGAGCAAGCATGGCGCAGCGGAGCTTCTCGCTCCTCATCCACGCCAGGACGCTCGCCCCGGCAGCCCTTCTATTCGCGAATTCGAGCCAAGTACGACGCAGCCAACACGACGCTCGACAACATCAAACATTGGTCGCGGGCCGATGGATTGTCGGCCGCGGCTGCGAATAGCCCCGATGTGAGGCGGACACTCCGCAACCTTTCCCTTTCCGCGTCAAACTTCGCATTCACACCAAATTGGTCGACACGATTATTGATGGTGATTAGACGGTTTTTGAACGAGATACGTGGGGCACTGCAAAACTCAAATGATGAGCGCAGTGCCACTGTTGCAATTGAAGCCACTGCTCCCGGTTTAACCGCCCGAGCATCGGATAGGTCTCAACGAATTTGGTGTCGGGCTGCATTAGGGTATCGCAAAGTTGATAAAAGCGATTTGCACAGGAATCTTCATCAAGATTTGCGGAGGGCTGGATCTCCTTTGGAGCCTTTCCACGCAATTTCGACGGCTTCCCAACACGCAACGTGCGGCTGAACATCACTCGAAACAGTGGCCGCAAAAGAACAGGGAACGTGAACTCAGCACCGGTGAGCGTCATCTGCAACGAAAGATTCAGGTGGTCGAGAATCTGGGCAAGACTCCATTGCTCGGTCAACTCATTGCCAACTTGACGCAAGTGACGAACGTCCTCGCAAGCGGCGTTCAAATTGGGGAAGTACAGATCCATTCGTCGTTGAGGCATTCAGAGTTCTCTTTCTATGTTTCCTGTAACAGGTCAATGCAGATTGAAAGTGGTAATTGGCCGTCAAAGATAGTATCCGTTATACCGACCGGATAGGACGACCTCGTTAAGTCCCGAGAGTATGTTCGTTGGCAGCCTTTGGTGTCAAGGAAACGGATCGATCGTGGGTTGCATCAAATTCACTCGTGTAAATGTCAAGTTCTGAAAAATGATGGCTGGATAAACTGAGACGTAGCAATCCGCCATCAACCTTACGCATCTTTCGGCGCGGCTTTCGTGCCAGATGCAATATTTTTCGTTTGCAACGTGTCGCTATACGGGCTTATGAAGCTTGGTGACTTCAGTCTCAAGGTAGTCTGCTAACGGCAGTTGTCCGAACCAGTCCTGGACCTCCGCAGCGTCGGTCGCACGCAACGTCATGAAGACTCGCGGATTCGGATCGTCCATTTCCGAACGAGCAAACTCGAGCAGCCGTCCATCGCGTCGCCATTCGTCGATCATTTTGTGTTCGGCGGGTACCAGTCGATGAAATTCCTCGTCGAATGGTTTGACGAATCGAACGACCACCTGAAATCGGTTTTTCGTATTGACGCTAAAGCGAGGAAAATCCGCAAGGGGCGGGAGCGTCAACAGAGCTTCATCGAAAAGCGACTCCATCCTTCGATCAAGTTCCTGCAATTGCTCTCGGCGGCCCTCATCGCCGATGTGAGCGGGTGACCAGGCAACGAAGGGATCCAGTGGACGAAACCCGTTGAACCAAAAAATGCCGTGCTGAATAGGTGTCATCATTCGATCGAGTGCTGGGTTCACTCCCCAGCCACCATACGTCGCTTCACCCCCGCCGGTCGTCATTAGGACTAGACCGCGCTTGATACCTCCGCCAATGCCGCCTTCGAACAACTTGGGACCACCGTAAATTCGCCCAGCTGCCAAAACGCGGTCGGCCCAACCTTTCAAAATGGCGGGCATCCTAAACCACCAAAGTGGAAAGCTGAAGATGACTGCGTCGGCAGCTTCGAGCTTTTGCATCTCAGCTTCCACGTCAGGAGCGAACCCATCGTTTTCGGTTGCGTGAACTTCTTCGGCCTGTTGCTTGAGATAACCGGAGTCCTTGGTCGTCGTGAAGTTGCGGCGGTCCGAGACGGGATCAAATTTCAACGCGTACAGATCGCTGAAGGTGACTTCGTGACCGAGCGAAAGAAGTTTCTCCTTAGCGCGTTTTGCAAGCGACGACGAAAAACTTTGTGGCTCATGGTGAGCGTGAACAATTAGAACTTTCATAGGGAATCTCAATAGATATGGGCAAGACGGCAGTATTAATATCAGTGAAAGAAAATGAACGGGCCAGCGTGTGGCCGTTCCTTTCCGCGGACGATTGGCTCGGGGCAAATGCGCTGCGCAAACACCCAGCCTCGCTGGTGCATGTCGATGCCGGTCAGGGTTCCCCCTTTTCGGTCATTGACTTCGTTACACGTTTCTTGGCGGACGATTAAGCTTTGGTAGGGGAAAGGATCATGGGTTAAACCTCACCGGTCGAGTAGTCTTCTACACTCCGGTGTTTTGCCAGTTGCAGCGCGACATGGGCCACTCCGCCAACCGTTCCGGCGAAGTCGATCCCGAGAAGGGCTGGCGTATCCGGCGACAAAGGTAAGTCCTTCCCCCTGTGGCGAATCATCGTGTCGACCGTGTTCACGCTCGAAGCGGCGATCTTGACCAACACGTGGCCAGATTTCACGTCGGGTTTCGCAACATCGGCTGCTTCAAAAGTTGCAATTTCGCCATAGGCGTTAATGAGCATCGCTTTCATTTTGTTTCTCCTGTTTGTTTGAAACTGTGTGTCTTTGGCCGTCTCCATGCACATAATACGAGTACGACTGCAACGAACAAGTACGCACATTTCGGATACGTAGGCACGAAATGGATACCAAGAAAAAGCCCCGGCACACCAGTTATTTGCTGCCCGCCTGTCCCTTTGAAGCGACGTTGGCGGGAAGTGGTAAGGGATCGTACTTTTCTATTGGCTCGACGGCCGGCTTGGTTTCAGTGAACTCAAGCGGAAGATCGGTTGTGTCACACAGCGGATGCTGACAATTAGGTCATTTTGCGGTTCCGTGACATCGCAGGCGTGATGACCGTAGTGTCAAAGGATTAGTTGCTCTAATCGCGATCTTCGAAAGTTGCTGGCGACCGCACCGGAGCTGGCTTGCCATTCGGTTTTTTAGCGTCGATTTGTAATTGAAATCTCAATCCAGTCGACTCAAACAGATACCGTTAACTTTGCCAACTTAACCGAGTCAATCAGCCGACTTCCTTGCGGTTAAGGAACCGTTCGGAAATTACTTCGTCATTTCAAAATGTTTCCCGAATGACATGAACCCTCCGGTAGCGTTAGGGCGTGCCGCTAGAGCTTTACTGGAATGAGCGTAGCTCGGCCAGCTTTAAAGGTAGTGGACGAGGCTACGATCCGAGCGTTGGATGTAGTGGACGAGGCTACGAGTCCCAGCGACTTATTGGCACGACGGGACTCGTTGCCTCGTCCACTACAGAGTAAACACTTCACCCGCGTGGTTTGTAACAAAACTCGAATGACGAAGTTATTTCCGAACAGTACCCAAGTTGATTAGCGGCTCGAAGCGAACCTTGGCGAAACCGTCGATGCTTCTCTATCGTCCCCGGCGTGCACCGCGTATCCGTTTCGCTCATCGAAGCTCTTCATCGCTTCAGAAGTGCTTCGATCTGTTCGACTAATCGGTCGAATTCGACCGGTTTCGTGTGATAATCCTTACACCCAGCAGCCAACGATTTTTCTCGATCACTGTCCATCGCGTGTGCGGTCAGCGCAATGATCGGGATATCCTGGGTGCCTTCGTGTGCAAGGATTCGTCGTGTGGCCTGCCAGCCATCCATTACAGGAAGACTGATATCCATCAGGATCAAGTCCGGGTGATCAAGCTCGGCACGCTGTACCCCCTGCTGCCCATCGGTGGCGATTAGCACCTCGTATCCACGACGTTTTAGCCGTCGCGAGAGCATGTCCCAGTTCTGTTCGTTGTCTTCAACCAGGAGCAACTTATTCATATTCGAGTTACCTCGTCGGACGATTCAGCGAGATCATTTTGATTCGGCGGCGGTTGATGTTGAAATTCAGAAAGGATTCGCCGAAGTTCCATCTGTAGATCTTCGCATGTCCATGACAGTTTATTAAAAACCTGCTCCACCTTGCCGCTCAGTTCGGTCCGTTCCTCTGGGGTTAAATCGCGTGCCGTCAATACGACCACCGGTATATCCTGCATTTCGGGAAGTTTGCGCAGATGATCGAGAAACTCAAATCCGTCCATCACGGGCATCACCAGATCGAGCAGTATTAGCTGGGGCGGCTTTTCGCCGATGCGGTCCAGCGCAACTTGGCCGTTTTCGGCTTCGACCACGAACACATCCAAATCTTGAAAGACCTTCCGCACCGAGGCCCGTGCGACCTCGTCGTCGTCGATCACCAGCACGTTATCGACAAGATGTTGAATCCGCAACTTCCGAAGCACCTCAGCGAGTCGGGGGCGATCGATCGGCTTTGTGAGATATTCCGCGGCCCCCAATGCGTATCCGATGCCTTTTTCGTTGACGACCGTCAACATAATGACCGGAACGTCGGTAAGTTGTGAATCGGCTTTCAGCGCCGCGAGTGTGGCCCAGCCGTCGAGCCGAGGCATCATCACGTCAAGCGTGATGACGGCGGGCAGGTGAGCTCGCGCATGGACCAACGCTTCGTCTCCGTTTGCAGCCAATTCGACACGGAATCCCTGACGGCGGAAGAAGCGTGTCAGCAGGTCACGGGCGGCCGGGTCATCGTCCACGACCAATGCGACCGGAGCCCCCTCGTCGTCCGTGGTCCTGTCATCCTCCGTATTTTCGATCGCCGGGATTTGCGGGCTCTGAGCCGTCGGTAAACGAATCGTGAACACCGATCCGCAGCCTGGTTCGCTGCGGACGCTGACCTCTCCTCCCATCAACTGACAGAAACGTCGTGTCAGGGCCAGACCGAGTCCCGTTCCGCCAAAGCGGCGGGTCGTCGAATCATCGGCCTGGATGAAAGGTTGAAACAGCCGATCGAGTTGTTCGTCGGTCATCCCGATTCCGGTATCGGCGACGCAAAACGTGATCCAGCTTTCGTTGTCCACGTCATCTCGCTCGACCGTCAAGCGAATCTCTCCGTCGGAACTGAATTTTGCTGCATTGCTCAGCAGGTTATACAGCAACTGTTTGACTTTAGTGACATCCGCATACATGGTCCCCACTTCGGCAGCGATCTTGACTTCCAGTCGGTTATCGTTGATCCGTACGAGTGGCTCTACCGTGGCCGCAATTTCTCGGAGGATCGTCGCGATGTCGAAAGTCTCGTTATAAATGGTCATCTTTCCGGCTTCGATCTTGGACAGATCGAGCAAATCATTGATCAGCGAGAGCAGGTGTCTGCCGGCGGAATGAATCTTCTGTAGGTCGGGCAGTAGTTCCTCGTGTCCCAGGTCCTGAGCGTCTTCCTGCAGCATTTCGCTGTAGCCGAGCACGGCGTTCAGCGGGGTGCGTAGTTCGTGACTCATGTTGGCTAGAAAGTGACTTTTTGCTTGGTTGGCGATTTCGGCGGCATCCTTGGCCTCCTGCAGATCATACTGGGTGCGAAGGCGTTCGGTGATATCCGAGAATGCGACTACCGCGCCTTCGACCTCTCCGTCTTCAATGATCGGCGAGGCCACGCAGGCGACGGGAAACGAGGTCCCGTCATTTCTCCAGAAAACCTGGTCCTCAAGTCTGACGACTTCTCCGGTCTCTAGCGCGCGGAAGATCGGACAATCGGCCACCGGGTAGGGGGCGCCGTCTGGAAAGCTGTGATGCATTAGCGAATGTGCAGACTTCCCAAGCACCTCGGAATCGTCTAGTCCAAGAATCGCAGTTGCCGAAGGATTGACGAACGTCAAATTGCCGCGGAGATCCATACCATAGATTCCTTCGGCGGTGCTTTCCAGCAACAGCTTGTTGTAGCGGGCCAGTCGTCGCTGGGTCTTTTCGGAGCGAATCCGCTCGGTAATGTCATTCTGCATGCCGATGAAGTGAGTCAGCCGGCCCAGGTGGTCGCGTACGGGCGAGATCCGAAGCTCATTCCAGAATAGAGCCCCATCCTTGCGATAGTTCTTGATGACAACGCGGCATTCGGTGCCATTGCTCACGGCGTCGCGGAGCTGAGAAACCGCCGCCGGTTCCGTCCCCCGTCCTTGCAGGAACCGACAGTTCCGTCCAATCACCTCCTCGGCGGAATAACCTGATAGCTGTTCGAACGGCCGGTTAACATAGATCAGCGGACAATCCGGTTGACGCGCGTCGGAGATGACAATCCCCGTATTGGTCTGTTCAAGGGCGACCTTCAACAACAGCAGTTCCTCGGTCGCTTGCTTACGCTCCGTAATGTCGATCAACAGCCCGTCATACGCGACTGCTCCGGTAGGAAGCTTCTGCAACCGAGCCGCCCCATACACCCAGCGATGCTGGCCCGAGGGAAGCTGAATGCGGCCCTCCCACTTCCACGGTCTCAGATCCTCTGCCGCCTCGGACATCGACTGATCGAAAGACAGGCGATCTTCGGGATGAATCGCATCGATCAATTTCTGCGGATCGGCCGCGATCTGTTCCGTGTCGGTCTCTAACAACTCGCGTGCCCCCTCGCTGATATACGGCAGACGCAGCTGCCTGTCGGAGCTTCGAATTGCCTGAAACACCAGTCCGGGAACATTCGCTGCAATCCGCTGCATGCGTTCTTCACTTAACACCAACGCGGCTTCGGCCAGCTTGCGATGGGTAATATTTTCATGAGAGATCACTGCCCGTGTAGCGCCAGCGCCGGCAAACCGGGTGACACGGGCGGTGAACCATCGTTTTTGAGCGGGAGCATGACAGGGATATTCGATCTCAAAGTGCCCTCGATCTCCCGCCAGGACCGCACGAATACCAGCTGCAACTTCAGCGGCTTCGGCACTGTGCCGAGCGGCCGCGTGATCACAGACTTGCAGATAGTTTGCACCGACGCCTATGCCGACGGAATCGCGTGCCTGGTTGGTCTCTGCAAATTCGCGCCAGGCTCGATTCGTGGCGAGAATTTCCCCGGTCTCGTCAATGATCGCAATTTGGGATGCAAGACCGTCAACCGTCCCCACGGCGAACCGCTCCATCTCCTGCCGCTCCTGTTCGGCTTGCTTGCGTTCCACCAGCTGCCCGATCTGTAGTGAAACGCTGACGAGCTGATCGATGCGTTCCTGATCAAAAGGCAATGCTTTGCGGTCAAAAAATGTAATCGCGCCGTACACCTTACCATCGATCATGATCGGAACCCCGATACCCGAGTGCAGACCTTCCTGTAGGGCGGTTGCAGTTCGTTGGAACAAATCTTCGCTTGCGATCGATTCGATCCAAACGGGACTCGCATTCTGCCAAATCCGGCCTGGTAATCCTTCGCCGGGTCGGAAACGGCTGCGATGTGTCGCCTCGCTGAATGCCGACTGGGTCTGCGGATACTGGCTCATACAGCGGAGCTGCTGGTGTTCCGCATCGATCGTCCATAACTCGCCCGCACTCCAATCGAGGCAGCGGCAGATGACTTCCAGCATCGGAGGTGCTGCCTGCTCGAGAGAGGTCGATTCTGCTAGAATCCGCGTGACCCGATGTTGAGCATCCCAGCGCATCTGCGCCGCTTGACGACGGGTGACGTCGCGGAGGATGCCGGTAAAATAAGTGCGTCCCTCTCGCTCATATTTGCCAAACGAGATCTCCAGCGGTATCGGCGAACCGGAGCGGTGTCGTCCCATCACCTCCACGCCGGTCCAGGGGATCTGCGGCTGGCCGGTCTCGAGGTATCGACGCAGTCCCTCGCGGTGACGATCTTGCAGTTCAGGCTGCATTAGCGCGGTGATCGACTGCCCAATCAACTCCGCCGCTGGGTAGCCAAAGATCCGCTCTGCTGCCGGATTGACGTAGATAATGCGGCTCAGGTCATCGATCGTGATCAGCGCGTCGGAGGCCGTTTCGGCGACCACTCGGTACCGTTCCTCGCTATCGCGGAGAGCGACTAGGGCCCGTTGACTCTCATCTGTCAACGTTTTCATCTGCATTAGATGTCGACGAAGTTCTAGCTGGCTGACGACCTGCCGGGCCAATCGCTTCAAGGCGGTGATCTGCGCGTCATCGGGCGTCCGGGGCTGAGTATCGATGACACACAGGGTTCCCAACGCGAAGCCGTCCGGTGTCACCAGCGGAGCGCCCGCGTAAAAGCGAACGTGCGGCTCGCCGACGACCAGCGGGTTGTTCGCAAAGCGGACATCCAGATGGGCATCGGGAACCACCAGGACGTCGTCCTGCAGCAGAGCATGGCCACAGAATGCCAATTTACGTGGCGTTTCGCTTGCGTCGAGCCCGACCGTGGCTTTAAACCATTGCCGCTTCTCGTCCACCAGACTGACCAGAGCGATGGGAGTCTGGAAAAGCTGGGCCGCGAGCGATGTCAGATCGTCGAACTCCTTCTCAGGCAGCGTGTCCAGGATCTGGTAGCGACGAAGCGCAGCGAGCCGATCCGATTCATTTTCTGGAATAGCAGCGGGCGAAAATGGAAGCGCGCAAGCGGATAGCTGTTCAAGGTTCTGCGAATCTTTTGAGATTTCGGTATTCGGCGTCGCGGGCTGCGCGTTGTCGTGGGGCGTCATGGGACGTCGCTTCGCAGTTTTTTGAGGATCGTTTCGATCTGGGATACCAACAGCGGCAGTTGCACCGGCTTTGTGTGATATTCGGCGCACCCCGTGGCAATCAGGCGTTCGCGGTTTCCGGGGGCTTCATGCGCAGTCAGCGCGATGATGGGCAGATGTTTCGTGTCGGGAGATTGCTTCAGCAACCGAGCCGCCTCCCAACCATCGACGTCGGGCATATTGAGATCCATCAGGATGAGATCGGGCGACTCGGTCTGCGCCATGCGAATCCCTTCGGCTCCGTTTACCGCTAACACGACATCAAAGCCACGTCGCTGTAGTCGTCTCGAGAGCATATCTCGATTCATCTCATTGTCTTCAATCATTAGAATCCGTGGCATGACCACTCCTTACTAGGCGAGAGGGACTGTTGCTGCGGTTCAGTAGTGCGAGATCCGCAATTTGCTTGTGCGTCTGACCGATCGAAGTCGTCAGGTAACTCGCACCTCGCGATCGCATCTTGACAAGCACCTCGTCAAATCGCTTTTTATTACCCCAATAACCGACGATGATTTTCAAGTCGGGAAACGTCTTTCGCAGCCGCCGACAAAGGTAACTGGCCTGTGGCATTCCGCTCGGTGGGATCACCGCTAGGAAGACGGCATCCCAATGCTGCTGCTGCACCAGATCGACGACCTCGCTCGGAAGTGCCTTGGTCGTCAGTGAATGGACGTAATACCCCTCGGGACCGAGTGCTTGTGCAAGCATCTCCACCGCAAGTTCCTCGGACTTGTGATGCGCCGCGCAGCCGAGAATTCGTAGTGTCGGCTTCTTTGTTGTCGCTTCTGGCGAACACGCCCCGTTTTCCGCGACCGTCGGGCCCGCAGAACCATTCCGGTCGCCCACGGCGGCATCGTTGCGATCTGTCGCCAGCGGCGAACTTTGGCGGTGCAGAAATCCGCCGTCTAACTGCGGTGATGACCTATCGCGATCCGCAAGGATGTCATGTGTGGCCTGCAGCACAAAGGCTTCATCCTCAACCGAAATCTGCTCCCGGTAGCGATCCTTGCGGGCTCGCACGATGGCCGGCATCAGAATTTGATCGCAGATGTGTTGAAATTTGAGCGTGTCCCCTGACTGTTCGTGTGCCAATTCCCTTGCTTCCAATTGATCACGAGCCAGCAGTCGCTGATAAAAACGGACGTGAGGCGGCAGAACAGGTTCGTCCCCCAGCAGCACCACGAAGATCCGGAACCGAGGCACATGCTGACCAAGAACCACGAGGCAAACTGTCAGCGGAGTGGCCATTACAAGGCCGATCGGTCCCCATAGAAGCGTCCAGAATGCGGCGGTCAAGATCAGCCCGACTGCGGAGATACCGACGCTGTGTCCAAACAGCAGTGGCTCAATTACCATGTTGCTGATGAGTTCCAACGCGACGATAAAGGCAATCACTAACAATGGTTGCGTCCAACCTTCAAACGCGACCAAGCTCGTCACGATTGGGAAGATCGCACCCATCCAGGGCCCGACGTACGGGATATATCGCAGCAGCGCCGCCATCAATCCCCATAACAGCGCAAAGGGGACACCCACGACGAACAACACAAGTCCAAGGGCCAGTCCGTAACTAGCGTTGATCAGAAACTGCATCATCAGATACCGGCCAATTCGTCGTCCCGCGTCATCCAGCGCCCGGGTGGTGACTGACAACTGACCATGTCCGAACATCCCAATCAAACGGTTCCGCAGATCCTCGCGGCTGATGAGCATGAAAATGACCAGTACAACCACGAGTGCGGTCGTCCCCAGCGGACCCATCAGCGGACCGACGGTGGCCATCATGTAAGCCCACTGCGACTGCGACTCCGCTTGGACGAGTACCTTGGTCTCGTTCACCTTGGTCTTGTTTTGAGCGTCTCCTTCTACCTCTTCCAATCTCGTGCCAACCCGCTCCAAGGTAGCTTGCAGGTCGGCCATCGCCCCGCTGCCCAACAAACGCCGCAGATCGAAAATCTTGCTCTCTAGATTACTGATATAAGTTTGATTCGCACGCAGTTCGTGAGCGAGATCCCGCAACTGTCCCCCTACGCTCCAGCCGATTCCAGCGAGCACCATCGAGACTAGCAGCACAACGGTCACCACCGCAGGTACGCGTTGGAGCCCGCCACGCTCAAGCATCCGGACAATCGGTTGCAAGAGAAAACTTAAGATGATTCCCAGTGCCAGTGGGATAAAGATCACCTGGCCCAGGTACAGTCCAGCGACCGCGATCGTGGCCAGTACCGCAATCGCCAGTGGCGGCAGCCATCGGGAGATCGGATCTGCATTTTGAATTCCCATCCCTGCCTTCCGTCTCGGTTGAGATTAAAGTACGTGTCTTGGACTGCGGGGCTGTCTACGTCGGAGTCGCATCGACTCGCCAGGAATGGGGTAGATAAACATGTTCACGCCTGAATAGTTCTCGGCTGCATATAGGAACGGTGTAACATGTTCAATGCACAGCGCGTGATGATGCTGTCACGATCCTCGAACCAGACAAAATGAACCCACCACTTCAAAGCACACCCTGTGCCCAATAAAGGGCACGCATACCTTGTGACGCAAATCTCATACCCTCATTCGGGCGTGTTTGCACATTCGAAGTTGAGTGACCTGTTCAGTTTGCTTGAACGGTCCAATTCGCTTGAGCTGGGCAATCCGCTCATGAGCAGGCGGTCTTAGCCATCGAGATTTGGCCCCCGATTTCCTGATGTCCTCAAAAGGAACCTGAGACCCTTACAAGGAATACGGATCGCTTGGTGCAAGTGAGCTATGTCCACGTCGTCGACCCGAAGCGGGCAGCAGGGTTGTGACCGAGAAGCCGTGATCATTGGGTGAGCAAAAAATGGGGTTACCCAATTTGTCCGCGCCACCGCAGTCGTTCCGCCCTAACGATCCAACGCCGGCCTTGGTGCGGCAGCGAAGTTAGGAAGACTAACGCGAAATTCTCTTGAGGCGGACTCGACGTGATGATTGCGGAGCAATCAACGACTATCAAACTTCCGGTAGTGGACGAGGCATCGAGTCCTACGGTGGACGGTGAGCTTGGGGATTCGCTATTTCGTCCACTACGTTTGATGTAAATTGAGATGGTGACCCGACGATGATCCGTTCACGACCAAGCTGATCGCAGAACGAGCGACCAAACTTGCCACTTTGATCGACCGAGTCTCCTTTGGGGCCAAGTAACGCGCAAAGCCTGAAAAGGGAGCGAACAACACTGACGATTTGGCTTGTCAATGTGGCGGGCACATGCGTGACGAGTGCAGCGATTCAAATTTGCTATTAACGGTCGCATTATGGGGGTGATCGGCAAGCACGCCGTGGCAATCACTCGATAAATTCGCGATGGGCTCGCCGAGCGACCATGGACGGTTGACACCTTGAATTGCACGTGGCTTGTGACCACGGGGATTGGCAACGGCACAACATGTGCCTAATTGGTTCATTAAGATCGATTGCGACTGACCGATGTCCGTCCCGGATCGCGGGATGGATGAGACGATCGGTGGCAGGTTCGTCGCACAACGACTCACGGACCTTGCAGGCCCCCACGGCCTAGGCTCTGTCTGAAAACCGTAGCGGAGGTCGTCAACGGCCGGTTGATTTAGTCATACGAGCGCCTATTTAGAATACAGCGAACCGGTCTTGGTGATGTTAGCGGATGAGCCATGGGGCACCCATTATAAAGTCAAAGCGTATCCATTTGACCTTCGTGATCAATTCGCCTTCATCAGCGACCTGACCTGTCGAGGCAAATCAGCGGTTCGCAATATTGGGGCCGAATTTGTAACCGCCGATTACGCAATTACCTCGGAACAGCCATGAACAACGACGGTGTCAAAGAACGAAGTTGGCAATGGATACTGTGGAGTGTTTGGTGTGGGCTACTGATCGTCACTGCCGTTGCGCCGCTGATTCCGGTCAATTGGTGGTGGGTCCGCGTTGGCGATTATCCGCGGGTCCAACTTCTCTGCGTTTACCTTGTGACGCTTGCCGTGATGCTGCTTGTTCGTCGACATCGTCCTACAAAGTGGCTGGCCGCGGGGTTGCTGGTAGCCTGCGCCATTCAAGGGTACTGGATCTTTCCCTACATGCCGTTCGCGCCAAAAAGTGTCCAGTGGGCGCAGCAGCAAGATCCAGCGGCACGACTGCGAATTATTTCAATGAACGTCCTCCAAGAGAACGACAACGCAGCGGCGGTCTTGGAAATTGTGCGAAGAGAAAAGCCAGACGTACTGGTGCTTTGCGAGGTCAACTCGCGGTGGCTCGATTCGCTTGCGGCGCTTGACGAACAATTCGATTTCGCCAAAAAGCATCCTCTTGAGAATGGCTATGGAATTGCGTTTTACTGCAATTTGCAGGTGGATTCCTGTCGCGTTCGGTCAATGGTGAAACACGAGATTCCTTCCATCGATGCCACCCTGCGTTTGCGAAACAGGCAAGTATTGCGGTTGTTTGCCGTTCACCCCAATCCACCAAGACCTGGCGAGAGTACCGTGAAACGCGATGCCGAATTGGTGCTTGTCGGTCGCGAAGTTGCGAAGGATAAATCCGCCATCGTGCTGGGCGACATGAACGATGTCGGCTGGTCACGAACGACTAACTTGTTTCAGGAGGTCAGTGGCTTGCTCGATCCTCGAAAGGGACGCGGCATGTATTCGACCTACGATGCGACCTCTTGGTATTTGCGTTATCCACTTGACTACCTGTTTCACTCCGACGACTTCCGAGTCGCCGAGTTGAGAACGCTTGAGTTCATAGGCTCGGACCATTTCCCATTGCTGATTGAGCTCAGTCATGAACCGGAGGCTGAATCAAACCAAGAAGCACCCCAGTTGGACGCCGGCGACAAGCAGGACGCCGACGAAGCAGTACAGGAGGCGGCCGACTTAACGGAAGCTAATGAATGAACTGCCGACAGCGATCCTATTAGCCGCATCAAGGCTCATCGAAAGGCTGAATCAAGCCATCACATAGTGTCACTAATCAGAACACGCATCCGGCAGAAACGTTTCATGTCGTCGCGTTGCGACTGGTAGCACTGGTTGGATGGTTGGCACCAGGATAGATAGTTCGGTGTTCAGGTTTTTGAATCTTTCTGTCGCACCAATCTTTCTGTCCTTACATGTGGCCTTAGCGCGCTTGCACAATCGAACGGGATGGACTGAGAATCTGCGGTTCGATTCGGTGTGCCCGGACGATGGGGCGACAGAAAAATTGATGCGACAGAAAAATGTGACGGACATCACGGTTCGTGACAGAACACGATTTCCGGCGTTGTCTCCATTTTTTTGTCTCTCATCTTTTAACCGTTTCGCTGCAGCTCAGGTACGTTGCACTGTGGCCGCAACACCTGCCGTCGCTTCGCGACTTTGTGCGCCGGGGGCGTCCTCTTCCACGGGCTCACGTCCGTGGCTATAGCCTGTCGTCGCGTTGCGACTGGTAGCACTGGTTGGATGGTTGGCATCAGGATAGATAGTTCGGTGTTCAGGTTTTTGAATCTTTCTGTCCTTACATGTGGCCTTAGCGAGCTTGCACAATCGAACGGGATGGACTGAGAATCTGCGGTTCGATTCGGTGCACGCGGACGATGGGTCGACAGGAATATTGGTGCGACAGAAAAATGTGACGGACATCACGGTTCGAGACAGAACGCGATTTCCGGCGTTGTCTCCATTTTTTAATCTCTCATCTTTTAACCGTTTCGCTGCAACTCAGGTACGTTGCACTATGGCCGCAACACCTGCCGTCGCTTCGCGACTTTGTGCGCCGGGGTGCGTCCTCTTCCACGGACTCACGTCCGTGGCTATAGCTTGTCGGCGCGTTGCGACGGGTAGCACTGGATGGATGGTTGGCACCAGGATAGATAGTTCAGTGTTCAGGTTTTTGAATCTTTCTGTCGCACCAATCTTTCTGTCCTTACATATGGCCTTAGCGCGCTTGCACAATCGAACGGGATGGACTGAGAATCTGCGGTCCGATTCGGTGGGCCCGGACGATGGGGCGACAGAAAAATTGATGCGACAGAAAAATGTGACGGACAACACGGTTCTCGACAGAACGGATTTCCGGCGTTATCTCCATTTTTTAATCTCTCATCTTTTAACTGTTTCGCTGCAACTCAGGTACGTTGCACTGTGGCCGCAACACCTGCCGTCGCTTCGCGACTTTGTGCGCCGGGGTGCGTCCTCTTTCACGGACTCACGTCCGTGGCTACAGCCTGTCGTCACTTTGTGACTGATCGTTCGCCACAGAACGTCGCTCCGCGACGGGGTGCCAATTTCAGAACCGATTACCTTGGACTAAAGTTTAAGGCTATTGCAGAAAGTGCCTCCGGCACAAAAACAGCAACTTCAAAACTGATGCGTCGCGGCTCAATCGATCCGCTGTTGCTGACGAGATTCGGGGCGGCGGGTGAACACGACGAAAGTCTTGACGGCTTGTTGATTTAGTGAAGTTTCCTGCGGCAAAGGGTGTAGGATGGACTTCCTAGTCCGTCAATGGTGGATTCGACGGACTAGGAAGTCCATCGTACACTAAATCAACAAGTCGCCCGCGACTTCCGCTACCACCAACCCTCATACTTGGCTGTGATGCAGCATCAGTCGACGTCGACGAGTTCGACGATGAAGTGAAGGTTCGAGTGAGCGGGAATGGAGCCTGGAGAACCGCGTTCGCCGTAGCCGAGCTTCGATGGCACCCACAGTTCGATCATGCCGCCTTCGCCAACGAGCTGCACGCCTTCGGTCCAACCTGCGATGACATTTTGCAACGGAAAGGTGGTTGGTTTGCCTCGCTCGTAGGAGCTGTCAAACACTTTGCCACTGTTGAGCCAGCCACGATAGTGAACGGTCACGGTGTCGTCGGCGGTCGGTTTCACGCCGTCGGATTTGCGTAGAATCCGATACTTCAGTCCTGAACCGGTCGCAGAGAATTCAAGGTCGGCATCCTCATCCATTGCCCCCGTTCCGGATCGCAGTTCGGGACTGTCGACAAACGAGATTTGTCGATATCTCGCCTTTGCGGCATCCGGAGATGTCAACGCTGGAGAAATGCTTGGGGTGGGTTTCTCGGTAGAGCGACAACCCGGAAACAAAAACACGACGCTCGATAGACACCATGGCAACCAACTCTTCATCGTCGTTCCAGCGCTCCAGTCTCGCGTCAATCCAAAATGACCATCGGAAGCGAACCCTGCCTCCAAATTCCTCGTTGGGGCCTGCATTCGTCGCCGGTTCCCAACTCTTCGTTGGGCAGGTTAGCGAAAACAGGGAATATTTGAAAGTCCGTCATTCGGGAAGCGTTGCTTTCATTGTGTCACTTACTTGAGACGCGACGTTGGCGTGGGCTCGATAGTCGCGTCATTCGCACGTTTGACTTGGGATAGACAATGCCACTTTTACTCCGCTGAAAATCGGTCGCACTCGGCGAATCGCGGTGTTTGCGTGCCTCGGTTCGGCGGCAGAAGCAAACATTGCTGCCAAGCGACCGCAGCATCCACCGCTGCACTGACGGCACCGAAACGCGAGAGGCTGTCGTGAAACGGCATGACGAGGCCCCGCAGGGGATCGAAGAGCGGCAGGCTGGCGGTGAACGGAGTTGTTCAAGTCGTCGGAAGGGGAAACTGCAATCGAGGAAGTTGGCCGCGGCAGGAACGACGTTATGAGTGTGATAGAGTCGCAACCTCGAAGCGCGTGAGCGGTCGGGTCCCCGGTGAACCCTAACTGCAACGTGCAAGCTAGACCCGATGCCTTACGGCATACGGCTCAGGCCAATCGTCCCTGAGCCGCGACGCGTGAGCGGCCGGGTCCCATTGAACCTCAACAGCAACGTGCAAGCTAGACCCGATGCCTTACGGCATACGGCTCAGGCCAATCATCCCTGAGCCGCGACGCGTGAGCGGCCGGGTCCCTTTGAACCTCAACAGCAACGTGCAAGCTAGACCCGATGCCTTACGGCAAACGGCTCAGACCAAACATCCCCTGAGCCGCGACGCGTGAGCGGTCGGGTCCCATTGAACCTCAACAGCAACGTGCAAGCTAGACCCGATGCCTTACGGCATACGGCTCAGACCAAACATTCCCTGAGCCGCGACGCGTGAGCGGCCGGGTCCCATTGAATCCTAACAGCAACGTACAAGCTAGACCCGATGCCTTACGGCATACGGCTCAGACCTATCATCCCTTGAGCCGCGACGCGTGAGCGGCCGGGTCCCATTGAACCTCAACAGCAACGTGCAAGCTAACCCCGATGCCTTACGGCATACGGCGCAGGCCAAACATCCGTTGAGCCGCGACGCGTGAGCGGCCGGGTTCCATTGAACCTCAGCAGCAACTTACAAGCTAGACCCGATGCCTTACGGCATACGGCTCAGGCCAAACATCCCTTGAGCCGCGACGCGTGAGCGGCCGGGACGACGTCATGGTTGTGATCACCAATCCCAACCCGACGCGTCAGCAAGAGAGCGAGTCATGATCGAGATTCCCTCGCTGACGCATCGGCTTGTGTTGCACTGGCAAAAACGCGGCTCCGAAATGCTTCATGGCGTTGGTCAAAACGGCTAAACTACTGAAAGGCACCTACCTGCTTCGAATTTCGCAAACGTCACTCGAACTAATGAAGGTCATGGACAGCAAAGCATCTAGCAGCAACCGCGGTTTGCCCGTAGACGGGAAAGCATTGAAGGATCGACGAACGCGACTGGGCCTAACGCAGGAAGCCGCTGCCAAACTTGCGGGCTACAGTGATCGAGTGATCCGAAAACTCGAGCAGGGAGGACCGGTCCTGATGCAAACGCTCGGCGACGTGGTCGAAACATACAACCAGCGAGACCCTGTGATTGAGCTTCCAGTTTCCGCGTACGTTTGCAGCGAACCTAAAGACGATCTTACCGCATTCTGCCGCCGCTGGTTCGACGGAGTCTACAATCATCGAAATCTAGCACTCATTGACGAGATGATGTCCGAGGATGTTGAGATTCTTTCGGAGGGCGAGGTTCGCCACGGTCGTGACGTCATTCGCCATCGTGTCTCTCACGTGCTTTCGGCGTTCAACCCACTGACCCTCACAGTGGAAAGCATGATCACTCAGGGCAATGCGTTTGCGGCGTATTGGTGCGTCCGCAAAAAGCATGTCGGCGAGTTTTTGGGAATCGCCGCAACAGGTCGCTGGGTTGAGGTCAAGGGAGCTTCGCAGGCGACGGTCCAGGACGGTCGTATCGTCTCGGTTCGAGATCACTGGGACATTGATAATTGCATCCGACAGATCAGCGGCGAATCATCGCGGCCTGTCTAAAGTGCGATTTCGCCGGAGATGCCAAACCAAGTTTGATGCTTTTGGCTGCGACGCTTCCGTGATCAAATCGTTTGCCGGTGGTTTGCCAGCCAAGTCCTGGCACCAATGTTTCTCTTGCGGTCAGCGGATGGCGTTGCTGATCACGTACCAACGTCCTCGGGATGCCATCTACTTCGGTTAGCGGAGCGAAAGCTGTTTGAATGACAGGGTAAGGCTTCACGAAGAGTGACCTTGCCGTCCTCGATCAGATTGTCGTCCAGGCTGGTGACCGTGATCGTGGGCAGCAGGTTGCGCGGTTCGAGTGACTCTAGAAGGACTCGTCGTGAACGGGGACGCTCATACTTGTGACGTCCGGGGCGGCTTCGGCGATGGGGGCGTTTTTCGATGAGTTTCATGGGATCGGTCCGATAAAGTGGAGTTGGGGGCAGAGTCAGAAAACTCCTCCGCGACTTGCTTAAACCGGTTCCCACGATTCTGTAACAAGCTTTTTGTACGATTTTGTGAAGATTGCCAAAGATTCGTCGACGCGGTGAATTGGCCTTCGTTTTCCAGCGGAGTAAACTGCCCATAAAGGCTCGACTCGTCTTACGCTGCTAACATCCATGAACTCTTGCTCGAAAATCGCCTGCCCGTCCCACGCGGTGTTCGAAAGCACTCAGTGGAGCATGGTGCTTCGCGCCGGGGATCACGACCTGCCAGAGTCACGCGAGGCACTGGACAATCTGTGCAGCATCTACTGGTACCCGCTGTATGCGTTCGCGCGACGACGCGGACACCAGCGAGAAGATGCGTGGACCTGATCCAAGGATTCTTTGCCCACCTATTAGAAAAGCGTTTGCTGGTGGCGGATGACCAGGACAAAGGACGTTTCCGAGCGTTTCTGTTGGCCACGCTGAAGAACTTCATGGCCAATGACTGGCGTCACAAGACAACTCAGCGTCGCGGCGGGCACGTCAAAACATTAACGATCAATGCCGATGATTTCGAGCAGCAGTACCAGGAATCGTTGAGTGACACCTGCACGCCGGAGTTGTTGTTTGATCGCTGTCGGGTCGACGCGTTGTTGACCAACGTCGTGTGCGAACAGCGGGCCGATTAACAGAGGGCAGAGAAAACGGCGCTGTTCGATGCGTTGTCGCCATACTTGGCCGGCGGGCTGCCTCGTGATGTGATTGGAAAACAGTTGGGAATGAGTGCCGAAGCGGTGGCGATGTCACTGCACCGTATGCGAAAACGTTATGGCGAGATCCTTCGCCGCTCGATCGCTGACACGGTTGCCCAGCCAGACGACATCGAAGATGAATTGAGTTGATTGATGGAAGTCGTTGCCACCCGTCAAGCCAGATGACGACGTGTGAGTCATGGTTTGCCGGCAAACCCTTTTGCACGTGAGATGCAATAAGGTGAGGCGGAGTCGCGTTCGTTCCTCACGGATCCGAAAAGACTTCGCAGAATGGCCGCAGAAACCTTCGCTGGTCCGACCAATCGGTGATCGCGAATACGATTCGCTGGAAAACACCGGCGAAATCACCCTCCAGTGCATCGCGAAAATCCTTCGCCGTTTGTAGCGGGTCGTTGGCAAACGCTCCACATCCCCACGCGCCGAGGATAAGCGATTCGTACTGGTAAGCACGAGCGATCGCTAGAACACGATGAATCCGTTTGCGGAGCATCGGTTCGGCATCCATCCGGCCGATCGCGGGAGCGTAGGGGGCGGCACAGGTTAGAAAGTCTAGCGACCACGGTGGGGCGCATTCAACTCCCACATCATCGCGGAACACGGGGACATTGGGCGACAAGATCGCCCAGTCACTCGAGGCGGCCGGATCATGGTCACGATGGAAGTCGTACATCGGATCGCCAAACAGCGTGGCGTACAATGCACTGGATCGGCACAGTGTTTCCTCTTGCGCGGTCGCACCTCGCAAGAATCCACCACCTGGTTCAACGCCGTTGGCAAAATTGAGTGCCAACGGACGATGTCCCTCTGCGACCATGGCGTGAGCGGCGGCCAGCGTGGTTTCGTTAGCGACGGTCACTTGCGTCTCGGCATCTCCATCCCCATCAGGTCGTGCAGCCGCAGTCGGAAGGACCATATTGGGTGGTATCGAAATTTTCGCCGCTGCAGCCGCGTTGATCTGTGCCGACCAATCGACCAGGCCATGGTCGGTCAGGTATTGGCCTTGATCGATTGCTTCGAGTGCGGATCGACCGAGCGATTCAGCGATCTCGTGACGAATCTCAAGGGCACGTCGATTTTTGCGAGCCAATGCATCCGAATCAACACAACCAGTGAACCGCAGCCTATTCATTGAATCTCCTTCACCATTACACATCCACATTACAACTAAATTTAGCGCAACTAAGTTTAGCATCAACGTCGCTGATCGCTCCGCGATCTTTGCGTGTTCGTTGCGAGATTGTCTCGATCACTCCATGTGACGTTCCCAGCAATCCACGACCGTCGTCCGTGATTGATCCGATTTTACTTAGTCCACCACTGTCGAAGCGTAGCCATCCCGATGCTGACTCGGTGTAGCCGACGTCGATGCAGGCAATGGGCATGGAAGATTCACGAGGGGCGAGGCGAACGACTGCTTTCTGTCAGAATAACGACTCGCGCGTCTACATTAAGAACTTGCGTTCCGCAAGCGAGTTCGGCGAGCGGTTCCGGCCAATGGGAATGGCCTCGGACAACAAGCGTATGAGCGGATCGCTCGAAGATTTCTCGGATACGCGGTAATCCTCGGAAGCCACTCTTGGGAACGTCAGGACCATCGTGCAATAGTGTGATCGCCGGTTCGTCGCGCAACAGCATACGAAGCGTCTCGGCATAGTCGTCTTCGGTGCGTCGCAAACGGCGTTTTGGGTTGCCAGGGATTCCGCTCAACCCGGCGATCGTCACGCCGCCAATCGTGACTTGGTCGTTATCGAGAAAATGGACGGGGCTAGTCCATCTTGGCCGGTTCGCCCCGTTTTCAAATGTGTCGTGGTTTCCAGCGACACCCACGACCCAGTCGAATGCGGCCGCGAAAGCGTTCCATACGGGGCGCACGTCGCCCGAGCCGCCGCGTTTGTCGAGTGCTGGGACGGTGTAGAAGTCGCCCGCAAGCCAAACACCGATGTCACCCGGTGGCAGGCCGAGGTGCGGCAGGACATCGGTTTGCAGCATCCCCGGAAGGACTTCGCCAAGTAGTCGCAGAGGCCGTCCGGCAGCCGACGCAAACGTCTCGCGGCCTTGCAGGTCGGCGGTGACGACGATCGCGGCGGTTCCGTCGGGTAATGAGTCCACGTAGCCACGGTGCACCGCAACGATGTCGTTATCGAAGTCGCCGGGCCCGCGTCCAGCATTCGAAAACTCAATTTCGGCAAGCAAGTTTGAATCGATCGATGTGATTTTCATTGATGACCTAGACACTTCCGACACGCATCGGTTCGGTGATCGCCGGTTCGGTATTCGTCACTAACGATCCTGGCTCGATTCGGATTGGATTGCGGAGCGACGCGAGCCGCCCGGTGAAAATGGAACGTTTTACTCGCTGCAACCGGACGGGCCCCTCGCCGCACCGCTACCCAAAGTAAACGGCATTGGCCTACCGCCGTCGTTTCGACGACATCCGAAGCGTGTTTCGCGGGGGCTCGATGAACTCTCACTGCGGGTGTTGTTGTCAAAACGTTCTTCTGTTCGGATGGTCACGTGGTGCGATTCGATACGCTGCTGTCTCGGATTGTCCGACACTGGGCGGCGCGATCCGGTCGACTCCACGCGTGCGAAATGCAAGCGTTCTCCGCACAGGCGAATTCGGTTTCGCTTTTGGTGAGAGCGTTCGCATCGCGTGGCTATGATCGTTGATGAGGATTTGCTTGCTGGCGAGGTCCAGAGGCATTGAACCGCGACTGAGCTGAGTGATTTATTACCGAGTGTCCAACCGAATCCAGTGAGGTGTTTTGACGCGTCTTGGCTCGCACGCAGCGTCTGGTAATCAACCGGTCACAGCGAGGTCTGATGACATGACGCACGTCGATCGTGTCAAGGGGGGGCGGAGGATTGTTCGTCTCGTTCGCTTTATCCCTTGAAAAACAGGGTGAAACGGAGATTCGCCATTTTTGTACTCCGCTGACACAGCCAGCCTAGGCACCGCAACGTTTCTGTATTTCCAATCGCTCCGCTCGATTGTCTAGTGTTTGCAGAACGCCGGTGGTGCATTACGGTACCCCTGGAGTGTTGCCAGAATGCAACCGCTTGTGTTAGAATTGCTTCCGCTGTGTTGATAGTCTATAGAAACCGACGAAACGGTGTACGGATCAACACAAATCAGTTGATCACGACAGATTTCTTTTTCGTTTTGGGAGAGTGCGATTGGGGCAGCGGTGTAAGTCCGTTGCGCCGTTGCTGGAAAGTCCTGTGATGCGGCTGTTCCAAAATCCCGCAGGACGCTCGTCGGTAATCACCCTGAGGTGATTTGCTGAGGCTGCGCTGCTAACGCATGCCTCCTAACTCGTCAAAAATTCTCATTCTTATCATCTGCGTACAAGGAGTACTTTATGTATCGCACTAGTTATCGAAGAGGCTTCACGCTGGTTGAGCTTCTCGTTGTGATTGCAATCATCGGCGTTCTCGTGGGATTGTTGTTGCCAGCAGTTCAAGCGGCTCGCGAGGCTGCGCGACGGATGAGTTGCAGCAACAATTTCAAGCAAATCGGCTTGGGATTACACAATTACCATTCCGCCTATAAACAGCTGCCGATTCACGGTGGCGGAACTGACAATATTTCCAATGCGGCGTATGACGGATTCAACATGCGTGGCAACACGCGACGCGACCTGAGTTGCTTGGTCGGTTTGACGCCGTTTATCGAGCAACAAGCGTTGTGGGAGCAGATTTCCACTCCCCGAGATTTGAACAGTGATGGAACGGTCGATGTCCAGTCGATGGGGCCAAGCCCGCACCGATCGTTGTCGCACCACAACAACAACGGACGTTATGAGCCGTGGTTGACCAACATTGCATCGTACCGTTGCCCAAGCGATCCTGGTGTTGGGCTGCCGGCTCAAGGACGCACGAACTACGCCGTTTGTTCCGGCGACTCTATCGACATGGGGGCCGATGGGCCTGTCGATAGCGATGGGAATCCACAATATGCCCAACGCGTTCGAGCGGCCCAGCGAGGTGTGTTTGTCCATCGACAGGCGATGAAATTTCGCGACATCCTGGACGGCTTGGCCAACACCATCTGTGCGGGCGAGATTGTTACCGATTTGGGTGACCGCGATGTTCGCACGCATGCGGGCAACAGTGGTTCGACCCCGATCGTTCGCATGGGAAACAATCGCACCTGCGATGCAATGCGTGATCCCCAGCGACCTCAATTCTGGGTCAGTGGTGCAACGTTGACTGGTGGTGGCGAAGAACGCCGAGGTTACAAGTGGGCATTTTCTCGTCCGCTGTATACCCAAATGACCACGATCTTGCCGCCGAACGGTGAAATATGCATGGGATCAAATCACGAATCGCAAGGCATCGTCCCGCCAGGCAGCCGACACCAAGGCGGGTGCCATGTGTTGATGGCCGATGGCGCGGTCAAGTTCATTACCGATTCAATTGACACAGGCAATTTGGAGCGTGGTCAGGTTGGAAACCAAGCCAACCACGACGACCCGCAATCCGTTCCCGGCGCGCCAAGCCCTTATGGTTTTTGGGGAGCATTGGGTACGCGTGCTTCCAAGGAAGTCATCGACGAAGAACTTTAGTCGATCGTTTGATTTTTCGCGAGCTTCCGTTTCGATCGTGATGAAGCGAAAGCTGTTGTTTTTGTAAACTCCATTATTAAGTCTAGGTGTTTTCGATGAACCGATTGGCAGCTTTCTCTGCAGCTTTGTTTTTGATGGTCCCAATGATGGGATGTGGCGCTGGCAACACAGGTCCGACCGCGGACCAGGATGAACTGAGTGCCTACTTGGACGAACATGGTGACCAAACCACGCCCGAGGAAGAGTTGGTGCCGGTTGAGTAAGCAAGCGATTGCAACGCGACCACTTTAGCGCCCAGGTGTGATACAAAATCAAGCCTGCTTGAGACGACCTGATTCACGAAACACCCTTGTTCGCCACGTAGGCGATCAAGGGTGCTTTAATGTCGTAGCGAAACTCGCCAAGAGTTTCGGGGAAGGCGTGCGTCGTGGAACGAAAGTCTTCTCGACTCGTTTATTTAGTCGTAGGACGGACTTCCTAGTCCGTCCAATACGCGATTGACGGACTAGGAAGTCCATCAATCGCCCCTTGCCGTAGTAAACTTCATTAGATCAAAAAGCCGTTGACGGCTTGCGCTACGGATTTGGTACCGCGTGGGACACGGCCGCTTACGCGCCGCGGCTCAGGAATCGGCAGGGGATTGCGAAGGACGCAATAGGAGATGCTGCACCGCGTTGCCCCAAACGGCTGACACGTGGGCATATTTCGTAGCGAAACTCGCCAAGAGTTTTGGGGACATGCGTGTTGGGACGAAAGTCTTCTCGACTTCCGCTACACTAAAATGTTTCGCGAGGAGTACATGACGGAGCGAACGTTTTGACGACGTCGTCCGGCTTTGCTGTCCATTTGCATGATCAACTCTAAAGGGGCCTTTCATGAACTTCCGTCTTCCAGCTCGTTTGTTGCTGGCTAGTACCGCCGTTGTGATGACGATGCTCGCCGTCCCTGGCTTCGCCGCCGAGGTTGCCGCTCCGTTACCGGATCCTGATGGCAAGCCGGCCGACATGTCCAAGCCTGTGCAAGTCTACATTCTGCTGGGGCAATCCAATATGTTGGGAGCTGGCAAGGTCACGGGTGACAAGGAAGGCTCGTTAACCTATGCGGTGCAGGAGAAACAAAAGTATCCCTACCTCGTCGACGACGAAGGCAATTGGACGGTTCGCAAGGATGTTCGATACGTGCGTGTGATGGGAAGCGGCACCGGGGCGATGCGGCAATTCAACAACGATTGGATGACCATTGAAGGTGGTAAGATTGGTCCCGAGCATGGTATCGGACATTATGTCGGGAACGCCACCGACGCCCCTGTGCTGATCCTGAAAAGTTGCATCGGCAACCGCAGCCTCGGCTGGGACTTGCTGCCGCCCGGCAGCGAGCGTTACGAGGTTGACGAGACGGATAAGAAAACCGGCGAAACAAAGACGTTCGTCTATGCTGGCTATAAGGACTCGCCCGCCAAATGGGAGAAAGGTACCGAGCCGCAGCCGATCAGTTGGTACGCTGGTATGCAATACGACGGCGACATCGCCAATGCGAAGAAGGTGTTAGCCGATCTCGACAAGGTTTACCCGGGAGCAAAACGCTACGAGGTCGCGGGGTTCTTCTTTTGGCAGGGCGACAAGGATCGTTACAACACCGCCCATGCCAGCCGGTACGAGCAGAATCTTGTACGACTGATCAAACAGCTGCGGAAGGATTTTGATTCGCCCAACGCAAAGTTTGTCTGTGCCACGCTGGGCCAAACCGAAAGGGACGCCGAAGGCAACGAACGACTCATCCTCGACGCCCAGCTTTCCGTCGCCAGCAGCAAGTACCCGGAGTTCGAAGGCAGCGTTGCGAGTGTCTACACCCATCCACTGAGCATGGGTGGCAGCTCCAACAGCCATTACGGCGGCAATGCTGAGACCTATATGAACGTCGGCGAAGCGATGGGCAAGGCGATGGTCAATCTGTTGGCGAGGTAGAATCGGACGGATTCAGACTTAGTCCTGCATTTGTCCAAGCCGTGCCCTGCGACGGTGAATTCAATGTCGTTCCTGAAGAGGGTTTTGAAGCTCTTGCAGTAATGAATCCCGAAGATGGGGGCGTTCGTGGCTCCGTAATTGGAACCGATATCGTGTTTGTGATGGAGGGCAAGCATCGCTATCGCTTGCGACAGGATTTCTCAGATTGAGCAAGACATATCGCGATGCACGCGTTAGACATCCTGGAGGTCAGACGAGTCATTGCTAACTGAAGCCTGAAGCCTGCCTTCGTTAGACCAATTCCGACAGTCCACCGGTCTGTCCGGCAAAGCTTTCGGCCTCGAGGCCCAGCTGCTGTAACATCGTGACAAATACCTTCGTCAGCGGTTGGTCGTCCTTGGCCGGTTCTCGCATCCACGGTTCGGGCACCCCGTCGAACAAACCGCCGACCGCGCTAGAACCGGCATGGTTCACGAATTGTCCGTGTTTGAAACCCATCGCCTTTCCACCGGCCAAAATGATCGGATAGTTTTGTGATAGGTGGAACGCGCTGGACGCGGATCCGAACAGCAGCAGGGTGTTGTCGAGCATCGTCCCTTCGCCGGCGGGTTCGGGGGTGTCGTGAAGCCGAGATGCGAATCGATAGAATTCGCGGTTGAGGAATCCGCAATAGGTCGAAAACCTCTCCCAACCGCCAGGCTGTTTGGTTTCGTGCGACAGCGCGTGCGCCAAATTGAACCCGACGGCGCGAGCCAAGCGGTCACTGATTCCAAATGCATTTTCGCGACCGATCTGGTAAGTCGCGACCCGCGTCGAATCGGTGCGGAATGCGAGGTAGACCAGCTCGAACATCGTCTGAACATAACGTTGCGGATCCTCGGGTGACACGTCCAGGTCGAGGCCGCCTGATTCGACGGTTGGCAACGGCGTGTTGACCCAGCGTTTGGCTTTTTCAACGCGTTGCTCGGCTTGCCGGACCGAATCGAGATACTCGTCCAACCGCTCGCGGTCATCGCTTGCCAAGTCACGACGCAGTGTTTTGGCGTCGGCTAACAATTCATCCAACGCACTTTTGCTTAACGCCAAGCGTCGAGCGGCATCGGCATCGCGTTTGACAAATAGCATGTCAAAGACCCGCTTGGGCCGGTGCTCCGCTGGAATCGCTCGCCCGGTACGACTGAACGAAATCGTATGCGTGCCACGCGGCGTTCCGGTGCCCCCGTCGGTCGACAACACCAAAGACGAGAACCGCGTCTGATCACCAATGTGGTTTGCGTAAACTTGGTCAAGCGAGATCGAATTTTTATAGGGGCCATCCGATCCGGTGGCGGCCGCCGTCAAGAATTGGTCGGCGTTGGAGTGACCGTGAACTTGACGCACCGCGGGATGGGAAAACCCCGACAACACGGTGACGTGATCTCTCAGCGGCTGAAACACCTCCATGCACTTGGTGTAGGTGAAATCGGTGCCGTTGCCGTGGGGAAACCATGACCAATCTTGATAGGCAGGGTCCTCGGGCAATGGCATGGGGACACCATCGGGAAAGTAAAAACAGCCTAATCGCTTCACCTTCCGTGGCGAATCTCCGTTTGTCCCGGACTGCCCAGTGGCTGCCAGAGCCTCGGACGCGGTGCCAGCACTCAGGTTCACCGCAGAGCCGAAAACGGGCAAGGCGAGCGCGACCCCGGCTCCACGCAGAAAACGCCGGCGGTCCAATGAATCCAGATTCAATTTCATAGTGTCGTTCCTACTGCGGGGACAAGGCGTTCGCAGAATGCGGTTTCAAATCGAGTGGTGGAGTGTGTATCGGTAAAAACGAGTCAGTCGCACACGACAAAGGTGCGCGTCGGGAAGCAAGCGTCAGACGGCCAGCGTCACGGGGCTAGAAACAGGTCGCTGGTCACAAGGCAGTGCACCAGGGTTTTCAGTCCATCGCCCTTTTGCCGCACCGTACGTGTTACCTCGTCAACCGCCGCGTTGTCGCTGAAGGCCAATGGTCGACCCAAGGCAAAGATGGCGAGCTTTTCAACCATCGCGCGAACGAATTGATCTTGGCGACTGGTCAGCAAATAGCGTTTCAGACCATCGATGCCGTCCAGGACCTGATCGTTGTACAACGCGGAACTGGCGTCGACCGGTGTTCCATTGACCTCGTCTCTCCACTGTCCGATGGCGTCGTAGTTTTCGAAGGCGATCCCCCACGGGTCAATCTTTTTATGGCAAGACATACAGGCCGCTTGATTGCGATGGTCTTCGATACGTTGTTTCAAGGTCAGCTTGGCAATCTCGGGGTCTGCCAAATCGATCTCGGGAACCGCTGCCGGTGGTGGTGGCGGCGGATCGTTCAGCAAACAGTTCAGTATCCAGACGCCTCGCTTCAGCGGATGCGAGTGCTCTCCGTCGGAGTTCATTGCCAACAAGCCCGCTTGCGTCAAGATTCCGCCCCGCGACGCTTCGTCGCTTAACGAGACCCGTTGAAACTGGTTGCCTTCGACACCCGCGATTCCGTAGTGGACCGCCAATCGCTCGTTCACCGTGGCGTAGTCGGCGTGAATGATATCTAGCACGCTGGCGTTGGTCCGCAGCAACTCTGCGAAAAACGCACGAGGCTCTTGTTGCATCGCCTCTTTCAACGACGGATCGAATTCGGTGAAGCTCTTGTCGACCGCCAAGTAGGATAACGCTCGCATACCAAGCCACTGCCCTACAAAATGCTGGACGAAACGTTCATGACGAGGATCGGCAAGCATCCGGTCGACCTCTGCACGCAGCACCTCTGGCTGATGTAGAGTCCCCGAGGCGGCCAATTCCACCAATCGCTCGTCCGGCACACTGCACCATAGGAATAACGACAGCCGCGTGGCGAGGTCGCCGTCGGACAATCGCCGATTCGCCGGTGAGGCTTTTGTCACCGGTTCGCCATCAACGAAATCTTCCGCCGGCGTGATTGGCTCGGGAGCAACGTACAGGAACTTTGGAGAAGTCAGTACGGTGGCAAGCACTTCGAGCATCGCATCCTGAAAGTCATCACAGCCGTCACGCACCGCTTCGAAGAGAGCGACTTTCTTTTCGACCGCAGCGGAATCGACCGGCGATCGCCATGCACGGGGCATGAAGCCAGTCAGGATCTCGCGTGCATAAGCGACTTCTTGCTGGCGTGACAGACCCTCGTTGTTTCGATTGCCAACAAAAATCTGTTGGTGTGATTTTGGCGGCCACTCGTGGTAAATCGGCGCGACGACCTCGACCGACTCGATCACGATATCGGCGGGTTTGTCACGGCCTTTGGGAACGGAACTATTGACCAGCCGAATGTATTCCGATGGGCTGGGATATTGCCCCATCGTCGACGTTTTGCGTTCGGCGTTTCGCGGGTCGATTTCGCCAAGTGGAATCAACCATTCATACGTTTCGGTCGATCCGGCTGCGGCCGTTACCTCTGTATCTTGTTGGCTGACTCGCACGTCGGCGCGGCCCTCGTTGGTCGCGCGCCAGCCGAACACCAACTGCATGCTCGGGATTCGTTTTTGGTCGGGGCCACGTGATGCGCGGACACGCACACGCAGCAAGCCTTCATCGGGAATTTGATTGCCCAGTTCGATTGTCAGATTCGAATTTCTACCCGCTGGGAGCACCGCGACATGAGTGGGCTCGACGTTGGTGGCTTTTGGGGAAGCCGTTTCGGCGGGGGCAACAGGCTCAATCGCATACTGAGCTCCATTGTATTCCCATTTCGCGCGGGCCTTTTCTCCGGTTGCGACGTTCAGATAGTAAGGCCCGTCGCCTGGATTCCGATACAGCCGCGTAGTCGTGCTGATTTGTTTTTCGCGTTTTTCGGTGTCGTCAGCGAAACGTTTCTCAAGCCTTTTGATCTTCGCTTGATACATTCGTTCTTCGATCGCCGCCGCATCCGACATACGGTGATGCCAGCGAACGAGGTCTGGATGCGGGCCTCGTACGGTCACGCGATCCAGTGCACGTCGTGCAAGTTGCCGATACGTTTCGAATTGGGAAACCGAGAGATGCAGCGAGTCCGAACTATTTTGAAAGCCGTCCTCTGACACCGACTCGGGTGGAAGGTCTTTGGCGAAGTCCCAGGGTTGGCCAAGCAGGTCTTGTAACGCGTAGTTGTATTCATACTTCGTCAATCGACGGAACGACGTATTGGACTCGCGTGCGCGACGTGCGATGGAGGCATAGTGAATCTCGTTGCTCAGCCACTCTACGACCGTTGCACGATCCTGATCCTCCATCTCCATTTCGTCAGGAGGCGGCATCTCGCCGTTGTTGAGCGCCGCCAAGACCTCTTCCCACCACTCGGCATCGCCACCGTTGACCATGTCGGGATCGATCGCGGTGATGTCAAAGTTCGCTTCGGCGCCGTAAGGGCCATGACAATCGGTGCATGCCTGATTCAGAATCGGTTTGATCTTTTGATCAAAGATGGCGGCATCTCGCTTCAGAGGCTGATCGACCGCGATGTGCGACGGTTCGAGGTAGGCGGATTTCTCGGCCCCCAATGTTTTGAGTTCGCTCAACGACGCAGCGCTCGGCAGCGTCGATTCGGAGACACGACCACCGTCGCTTTCAGGGCCGGCAGCGGTTGTTTTTGATTCGGCAGCTGCTGCAACCTTCAGACCACCATCGATCGTGACAACGCGAAACAGCCCCCATGTGATGAAGGCCAAGGTCAACAGAACGCAGGTCCATCGTGGGGTGCAACAGGGCGACCGCATAGAAAAACAACCTCTTGATTTGCCGCCTTACTTGCAAAATGGCCCGTAGCGACCGGGCACCGGTTTGTCCACACAGTCTAAATCTATACAAGAAATCAACAAGTTGATTAAGTGATTTGGCTCGTGAAAGTCGGGCTTACTGCGGCTATGGGGGGCAGTTCTTCGCAACCTTGTCCTGCGGAGTAAAAACCGGCCTTTCGATTTTTCGCCAACGTCCACACCAAAGCGGCAAACCCTGCGTTTCAGGTGGGCGACCGGCGAATACTCACCTGCCGACGAGCGAGATGTGTCCCCCCTGGACACTGCGATTGCAACGACAGGGACGGCGAACTGTCGTTCTAGCTCATCCGCAAGCCGCCGCGTGGAGTGCAATGGGTTGCATCTAGGGGGGACAGGTTGAACTGCAAAAATTTTCGCAGGACGCGATGATTGGAGTCGCAATCTTTCTGCTGCCGCTTCACCAAGGCAGCAAGCGAATAGGCCGGAGACCGAAACATGACCTGCCGTTGGCGTGAGCCAACGGTTTAGGGGCGACCCGTCGCCGTAATGCCAGAGGCCGACACACTGACCGAGAGTGTGTCGGCCTCCGGCTTGTCATCAATGCCAGTAAATCATCAGACTTCTTCGTCGGTGCAGAGGTGACAGCGTTGAACTGATTCACTCGCAATATTCGACGCCAATACTTGCGTGTTTGCAGTCCCCCCGATTCAGATCAAGGAGGATTTACTCCGCATCAAGCCACGCTTGAATCGCTGAGATTGCGGCTTCGGGGGTTCGGTTGGCCAGTGGGAAACCACCATAGAAAGCCTGGATGGTTGCCCCCGCTGCGAACATGGACTCCAGTTCCTGGCGGCATTGTTCGGGATCGTCAACGTAGATCTGATCGCCGAGACGAAAGTAGGATTCGACCATTCCGAAGCGCACGTCTTCTTCACCACTCGCCTCGCGGATTTGCTTGACAAGTTCGTGCAAGTCGAAACGTGCTCCGCCGCGATTGTCCATCGTGAACCCGGCGGTCGAGTAGCGATTGACCGCAGTCCAGATCGGCGGACGCGTGGTGTTGGCCGGTTTAACGGTCGCAAGTGCAACAATGTGTGTGTAGACGTGATCCGATGGGATGCCGCGGTCGTGACAGGCTTTGGCCAGCGTTTCCATGTAATCGTGAATCGACTCGTAACACAGTTGGCGAAACTTTGCGTCACGCGAAATGCCTTCCTGTTTAGCTGCCTGCAACAACCGTGCTTCGTTCCAACCACGCCAGTGCAAAGAGGCGTAACCCAGCTGCTTGCCAATGAACGAGCGGTCCATCTCGATGCCTCGGGCTGATCGCGGAGCCTCGGCTCGCACGACGCCGTTTTCGCGATTGATCAAGCGAAGCAGGGTCGGATCGCCAAAGTCAGGCACGTGGACTTCCCAGCCGATATTGATTCCGGCAAACAGATGTTCCCGATCACGATTCCGCCACTGCTGAAGCCGTGTGACCAAGGGCGTTAGCACTCCCTTGTCGAGCTGCGACGAGGCAAAGGCGGTCAACGCTGGTGATCCAAAGGCGGGGATTGCCGGGGCGGGAGAACACCATGGCCCCCAGTTGAACCAGGGCCGCGGAACGCGTTCGGGCAGTTTTTCCGCATCGGGAAAACGATCCCACTCTCGCATCTCGGGGTGTTGCCAAAAACGTGTTGGCGGAGCGTCCTCTGGATTGGTCGTGTCCTCGGCGCCCCAACCGTAGCAGGAATCGACATGCAAAAAAACGGGGACGCCGGTGCGTTCGGCGAGATCCAGTGCCTGCTCGACATCACGCCGGACGACCTCGGGAGAACGCGACAGAATGCGAAGTTGTTGCACACCATAGGCCACCATGCGACGCGAGGAGGCGGGCATGGCGCCGAATCGACGAGCGACCGAGCGAAAATTGGCGGCGACATCTCGACCAGGCCCCTGGTCAGGTCCACCACCCTCCAGAACAATGTATTGTATGTCCTCGGGAATCGATTCCGCTGCAAACGAAACGCCGCAAACAGGTAACATCGCAGCGAAGGCCAACGCCGCTAGCGAGATCGTCTTGTATGTACGCCAATGATTTTCTTTCATCCCCGGATGCTACCCGCTGATTATCGTTGCTGGAAGCCTATACACAACGACTGCGCATGCAGTGACGCCCGGGGGGGTTGCGTTGCAATCCGTAGCTGCGCTCGCCAGAGCGTGGATGATTGCCTGCCGATTCGAATCACCACCTTCTGGCGAAGGTAGCTACGAGTAGATGCTACACATTTGCGATCCGTAGCTACGCTCGCCAGAGCGTGGATGATTGCCTGCCATTTCGAATCACCACCTTCTGGCGAAGGTAGCTACGAGTACATGCTACACATTTGCGTTCCCTAAAAGGGGATCACCAATCGGCGGCTTGGGCGTTAGCCTAATCCGTTAAAAAGTTGGTATGGACGTCGGATTTTGGAGCTGACTTTCTCTTCCGGCTGATCGTGCAGTTACCTCTCCCCCAACGAAGTTGGTGGAGAGGTGGCAGAAAGCCTGCGCAACCAAAAATCACAACAAGCCCATCGTTTTAGCGGTCCAGCGTTGGCCCAGGTTTCTGCGAACCAATCGCGGCCGATATTTTTGGGGACGGCCGGCGTTGCGATCGCATCGAATCGGCCGCAGGGAACGGGCCCTACCCATTGAAGTTTCGCCACAGCGGTCGGAATCGCGGCTAGAATGCGGGACATGCCTGAGGAGACGCAATGAAGTCCTTTACAACGCTGTACCTGCATTTTATGCGAGACCGCGCCAGCCGCCGCAACTTGCGGGTGCTCGCTCAATTCTTCCTTTTTTTGGTTGCGATGATACTCGTCTACAGTGTCATCTTTCATTACCTGATGCTGTGGGAGGGACATCACCACACGTGGATTACCGGCATCTATTGGACGCTCACGGTGATGTCGACGTTGGGCTTCGGCGACATCACGTTTCACACCGACCTTGGCCGACTGTTTTCGATGCTGGTTTTGATGAGCGGAACGATGTTCATGCTGATCCTGCTGCCCTTTACCTTCATCCAATTCTTCTATGCGCCATGGATCCAAGCCCAGGAGGCTGCGCGTGCTCCTCGCGAGTTACCGGCAAACACCGAAGGGCACGTGATCTTGACTCACTACGGCCCCGTCGACGCTGCTTTGATTAAACAATTGACACAGTACCAATACCCCTACGTCGTGTTGGTCCCGGAAGTCGATGAAGCGCTGCGGCTTCATGATCTGGACATCCAAGTCGTGGTGGGCGAATTAGACGATCCCGAGACCTATCGGCGGTTGCGTACCGACAAGGCCGCGTTGGTCGCGACGGTGGGTACCGATGTCATCAACACCAACGTCGCCTTCACCGCGCGTGAAGTCGCCGAAAACGTCCCGATTGTTGCCACCGCAGCCGATGTCGCGTCAGTCGACGTCCTCGAACTAGCGGGTTGCACCCGAGTCCTGGAGTTGGCCGAGATGATGGGGCGAACGTTGGCCCGGCGTGTGATCGGTCGCGATGCCAAGACACATGTCATCGGGCAATTTGATGAGTTGTTGATTGCCGAGGCGAGCGCCGCAGGCACACCGCTTGTCGGCAGAACACTCCGAGAAATTCGATTGCGGGATCACGTCAACCTTACCGTTTCGGGCGTTTGGGAACGAGGCCGGTATCAGAACGCCGGGCCTGAGACACTGATTACCGATAACACCGTTTTGGTGCTGGCGGGAACACGCGAACAACTCGATGAATACGACGCGCTGTTCTGTATCTATCGCACCAGCGAGGTGCCGATTGTGATTCTCGGTTTTGGCCGAGTCGGATCGGCGACCGCGCGTGAACTTGCTCGGCAGTCGATCGACTATCGCATCGTCGAAAAAAATGCCAAACAAAAGGCAGAGGACGGCAAACTGATCGTTGGCGACGCCGCCGATTTAGAAATCATCAAGCAAGCCGGAATCATGGAGTCGTCTGCCGTCGTGATTACCACACATGACGACGCGTTGAACGTCTACTTGACGCTCTATTGCCGGCGGCTTCGCGCCGACATTCAGATCATCAGCCGAGCGACGCTCGAACGCAATGTTCACACCCTACACCGCGCCGGAGCCGATTTCGTGATCTCCGAAGCATCGATGGGAGCGAACGCGATCTTTAATCTACTTCGTCGCAGCGACGTGCTGCTGCTGGCCGAGGGGCTGGACGTGTTTAAAGTAAAGATCCCCTTGTCGCTGGCTGGCAAGACGTTGACCGAAGCTGCGATCCGCCAAAAGACCGGTTGCAGTGTCATCGCCATTCGCACCGACGCTGGAGTCCAAGCCAATCCCGATCCCAACACGCCGCTGCCCGCGGACGGGGAAATGATCGTGATCGGCAGCGACGATTCGCAGCAAGAGTTTTTGGATCAGTATTTGAATCGCTAACAGCGGCCGTCAGTTGGGGGACGTTCAGTAGACGTTCACGCGGATCGACGCAATCGATTGTCTAGCATGGCGCACTAATCGACATTCACGAGTTCGACGATGAAGTGAAGGCTTGAGTGAGCAGGAATGGAGCCTGGGGAACCGCGTTCGCCGTAGCCGAGCCGTGATGGCATCGCCAATTCGATCATCCCTCCCTCACCGACGAGTTGCAATCCTTCGGTCCAGCCAGCGATAACGTTCTGCAATGGAAACGTTGTCGTTTCGCCTCGTTCGTAGGAGCTGTCGAACACTTTTCCACTATTGAGCCAGCCGCGATAGTGGACCGTTACGGTGCTGTCGGCTTTCGGCTTCTTGCCGTCGGACTTTCGCAGGATCCGATACTTCAATCCTGAGTCCGTCATCGAGAACTCGGGTGCTTCACCCACATCCATTGCCCCCGTTCCAGATTGAAGTTCAGGAAGGTCGACAAACGTGATTGGTTTCGATTTCGCTGTTTCGGCAACCGGAGGGGCCAATTCGGAAGCAATTTCCGGGCTGGGGTTGGTTGTAGAGCGACACCCCGAAACCATCACAATGAAGCTCAATAGCCCTCACGGCACCCAACACTTCATCGCCGTTTTAACGCTCCAGTTTCGCATCCCACACCAATCTAATACGCCCATCGGAAGCGAACCTTGCCTCCCTACTTCGTCGGGGAGGTTAGCGAAAGAGAGCCCCGAGGACCAGAGCATTTTGTTGGATGGGAAACCGATGACACGCGACTTGGGGAATGGCCGAAGTCAATACATCGCATTTTCCCAACCTGCGTCCGCCCCGTCTCAATGTGAGGTGTTGCTCGAACAAAGCGCGGAGGGCGACACACTCTCGGTCAGTGTATCGGCCTCTGATCTTGTGGTGACGAGTCGCCCTTCAACTTTTGGCTCAATCCAACGGCACGTCACACGTCACATTTCAGACTCCGATGCATGCGAGTGCCGTCACTTAATGGGTCGCTACCGTTTCTTAATTCTCTTGATCGATTTTAATAGGGAATAGGCATTGCCACTCAAAAAATGGGGTGTGCCTGCACAAACCACCACAGGAGCTGCCGCAGCGTGATGTTGCAGCTAAAGTCGAATCGATCAAATGAATGATGCTCAGCAGAGTCAGTCGGCGATCGCGTACAGTCGCGTGCCGGTGCGGACGATGATTCGTCCGACCAATGCAGCGACACCGTAAACGATCGGGTCACGCGACGAGGCCGCAGAATCCTTGCGTCGCTCCGTAAAACTTTTGGCCATCGAGTCAATCTCTTGCTCATCCAGTTTTCTGTCGCCATTGGTGTCGATGCGAGCAATCATGGCTCAGAACATCTCAAGGACTTCGTCGCTTTCGAGCACGCCATCGCCATTCAAATCACCTGCTTTGAGTCGTCTGCCATGCTGCTGCCCGGCTTACCACCATGCTCGTTACCATGTCCATGAGAGGAAGTGGCGTCGCCTGAAAACTCGGCATGCGACTGTGGAGTGGGCGGGGCGTCTGGGGTCCAAAGTTGATTGCTCGACAATTGTTTAAACTTGCGGCCCGCAGCGACCACATGACACTGGCCGTTCTTGCAAAAAAAAATTGAGCTTGCCGTTGGCGACGATCGGCGTTGGCCCGCAGTCACCATCGAGTCGCTGGCGGTAAGCAACTTCGCCGCTTTCGATATTCAGACAGTGCAGCACGTTTGCCTTGCTTAAGAAGTATGCCTCGCCATTGACCGCCACCGGGCTGGCGTATTTACAGATCGCTTTGTCGGCTCGCCATACGACGACCGGTTTACCGTTTTGAATCAAGACTTCTGGTAGACTCGCACATAATCGACCCTCAGTTGCAGTGGAAAGGTCGTATTGCTATCCGGTGCCCCTACAAACCGCCCTCCGACTGCCAAGTTAAGAAGCAAGTGAAAGGGTTTATTAAAAGGAGCGGGAAAGGGCTGCCCGGCGGAATGCCAATGATCTTGCGATTGGTAGAGATCCCCATCGATATACCAACGAATCTGGTCGGGTTCCCATTCGAGCGTAAAGACATGAAATCGGTCCGCGAAGGTTCCTATGGGTAATTCATAGTGCTTTGTATGCGACGCGTTCTTTGGCCACTGGTCGCCAAAATGCAACGTCCCGTGAACGCGACTGGGTTCTTGTCCCTTGTACTCGGCGATATCAATCTCTCCACTTGCTGCCCAGGCACCGTAGCTTTCTTCGCTAGGCAACATCCAAATGGCGGGCCAGATTCCTTGCCCCGCTGGCATTTGAGCTCGTACTTCAAATCTGCCGTACGTCCAATCGCCGCGATGCTTCGTTCGCACTTTGCCTGACGAATAGTCGCGAGTTGTTCCAGAGATGTTCGGTCGATCCGCACGTGCTTCGATGATCAAATTTCCATCGACAACGCGAACGTTTTCGGGCCGGTCGGTGTAGAGTTGCAACTCTTCGTTTCCGCCGCCAAATGCGTTGACTTCGACACCCCATTTCGAATAGTCCAATCGCTCGCCGTCAAACTCATCTGACCACACCAAATGCCAGCCGCTTTCCTCGGCGTGCAATGCTGCTATGGGGACCGCGCAAAACCAGCAACTGATGAGAACCGGGGTGATCAATCCGTAAGTGATCTGCGTTGGGCTCATGTCTCGTATCTCATACGTTAAAAGAGGCTAATGGCGGCCGACAACGTGCGGCACCAACAAATGTCTCTCGTCACGGTATCGCAATCATGAACCGCTGACTAGCTGATGCTTGGCTAGTAGTTGCATCGGTGCTTCAACATTCTACATGTCATCACTGTCTGTTTCTGCACCATCGGTTCCCTAAACCTGCTCGAAGAGCGTGCAGGCAGATGGCACTAGAATCATCACGCACGCCACCAGTCTATGAACGCCGCAGAATCTCACGACTTTCATTTATTGCTTGATTGCATCAGTCGGCTTTCGAATGTAGTTCGGCTCAACCTTGCGCTCACTTTGGGGCGTCTGCAACTCGCCTAAATTGGACACCGTCCAAAAAGGGGGCATCCCGCAAAGCTCGCTGGTCGTTCGATGCGTTTGGGCATGTGCGTATATGGCACAACGTTTGCATCCGGCCCCACCAAGCCGCACAACCCGTGCGACTAGTACATCTGTAACTTTGTTTCTCAACGTGACTTGCAACTATGTTCCACTGCTTCCAGTTGCGCCGCCATGGCCATCTTTTAGGACTGTTTCTGTGTCTTTTAGCAGGAATCGGATGTGAATTACCCACGACCATGCGGATCGCGGGGACCAATTTACCGGGAGACGTCGATGGTAATGGGAGCGTCGATATCTGGGATGCACGAAGCCTCGATCGCTCACTGACATCGCAGTATTTCCGAGTCCCTAACCCGGATTGTGCCGACGTTTCTCAGAACAGCAAACTCGATCGTGGGGACTTTGAAGCGATTCAAAAGCGAGCCCAAGGTTTGTCTACGGTTGAGATCAACGTCAACGCAGACAATCAAATGCCGGTGGTCATTGGAGGAGTATCGTCGATCGTCGTAGCGGACACTTTTCTGCCACTGAATGTCAACGAGGGAAGTGTCAGGATCACTTCCCAGGCGGCTGGCTACGACTCTGGCGAATGCAAACTGTATCACGCATCCCATGGACGATCGTTGTATTACCACTGGAACACGGCGGGACTGTTGCCTGCCAATGACTACGTGATCGAGGTGCAGTTGCAAAAGAGTTTGGCATCGCTAGAGGCAGAATCGCCCGTGGATGAGGCGCGCGAAGATCAGGCGACCGAAGATGATTCTTCGCCCGCTGATACGAAGACCACGGTAACCTCGAATGCGTCGACTGTTTTGCTGGCAGATCGTTTGATCGCAAGCGTGTCTGATTTAGTTGCTTCGGTAGACGCGAGCGAAACCGATGTGGAGTCACTCGAGCTTGACGAATCTGTGGCAGCATCGAACGAAACTGCGGCGGCGGACGGAGAGTCGCTCGAAGAAGCAACGCCTGAACCGAGTCCGGCCGTCGAGATCACAAAAAACAAGGTGCAGGTCAGTTTGATCGCTCGGGCGAGAGAGTTGCCGGTTCTAGCGGAGTTCATCGACCTTTCGCTGCCGTACTGGGATTTAGACCTGCAGGTTGCAAGACAATATCGCTATAGCGCGTTTGCCGAGCCAGACATTTCTGAATTCGGTCGCGGCTGGACCCATGCGTATGGTTTGCGGTTGGTCGAGCATACCGACGGCTCGATCGAACTGCTGGGTGTGGGACCACATGGGCCTCACTTCGTCAAAACGGAAACAGGCGTCTACCGCGAAGTTACCGGTTTGGCCCACAAGGTGGTGCGTGATCCCGATGGTTCCTTCCAACTGATCACCGACGATCACCTCATCTGGCGATTTGATGCATCGCTGACGCCATTAGAGGTCGACGATGGCCAAGGACACCGTGTGTCGCTGCAGTACGAAGAGGATCGACTGGTAAAGGTTTCCGATCTATCGGGGCAGTTCCTACAGTTCAATTATGCAGACGAACTTGTCGAGTCCGTGTCCGATTCGGCAGGACGGACGGTCCAATTTCAATACGATCAAAACCAAAACCTTGTCCTAGTTACTCGTCCTGCGGGCGAGGAAATCGCCTACGTTTACGACGACCAACAACGGCTCTCGAATATTACGCGGAATGATACGATCCAAAGGGAGCTCGCCTACTATGACGACGGTCTCGTTCGAAGTATTAAAGGCGAGAGCGAAGTCCTCGAGCTCGACTATTCGATAAATGCGATTGGGGCGGGGGCGAGAACCATCAAGGGTTCGGCCGGCGAGATTCTGAGTGAGAAAATTGCATCGGATGGCCGTGTACTTTCACGCGGTATCGGAGCTGATAGCCACGCAGTCCAATTCGAGTACGACGACCAATTCACGCTTTGTAAACTGACCGGTCTGGACAACACGGTTTGGAAATCCGTTCCCGAAGATTCGCAAACGCAGTTGACGTTTCCAGGTGGCGCAGAGATGACGTGGAAAAAGGTACCGGAGCAGTCGGCGACCATCGTTACAGATGCCAACGGCATAAGTACTACGCTACGTTACCTCGAGGATGGTCAATTGACTCACATCCAATATCCAGACGGTTTAACAGAGGTTCGCCGCTATTTCAAAGAGGATGATGGCACTTCCATACAGCGTGAATTGCGAAGTGGCCAGAAGGTCCAGTATTGGTTTGATAAACGCGGATTGCTGCAGTCGATGCAAATCAATCGGCAACCCAAGGTCGTTTATCAGTACGATGCGGTTGGGAATTTGACTCAGGCTACAAACGGGTGGGGAACGCTAAGCTTCGAATACGACGAATCGGGCCGCTTGACTGCATGCAAGTATCCCAATGGCAAGTCACTGGTTTACACCTATGATCGACTGGGCCGCAAAGAGTCGTTGGCTAGTCCTGGGGGACAACTTGTTTACTCGTATGATCCTGCAGGACGTTTGCGCACATTGGCCCTAGCGGATGAGATGCAATTGGCCGAGTATGTCTACGACGAGGTTGGCCTGAAAAGCCGTCGCACTGCCAACGGTGTGCTTCATCAGTTTGAATACGACCGTCTCGGTCAAGTCAAGTCGGTGGTAAGTGAATCGCCGTCAAAACAAACTCTGGCCGCACGAGATTATGAGTACGACAATCTTAGCCGCATCACCAAGGTTGCCATTCGAGGCGGCCAATCAAAGTCGTTCGCCTATGATTCGGCGGGCCGGTTAGTCACGGTGAAAAATGGCGATGAGGACCGGCTGTCCATTGCCTATGACGCAGTCAACAATCGTACGGCTCTGAGCACCAAACCAGTGAAAGCCAATGTACTAAACCAGTATTCCAGCACAGGGGATAGCACGCGGTTTTACGACCTTGATGGAAATCTGAATGCAGTGCTGCAAGCCGATAAGAAAACGGCCTATGAGCACGACTCGCTCGGTCGCCTTGTGCGAGTGAGGCTGCCGAACCAAGTGGTTGTCTCGTATCAATACGATCCGCTAGGAAGGTTGGCTTCGAGAACTATCGGCAGCCAAGTCACCCACTTTTTCTGGGATGGCGACCGCATTGTCTACTCTGAAAACAACGGCGGGAACGACCCTCGGCTGTATGTTTGGGCTCCTCGCTTGCATACTGCGGAACCAAGCGACCGCGAACTGGTAGCCATGCGACGCGACGCCACTTGGCATTACTGTTGGCAGGATGCGATTGGCAATGTCAGCGAAATTACCGATACGGAGGGCCAAATCGTTAGCTCGCCGCAAACCGATTGTTTTGGAAATGTAATCGCCGGCCCCGATGCGGACGTGGAACTTCCGTTCCGATTCAAAGGAGCGTTTTACGACTCCCAAACCGACCTGCACTATATCCATAACCGCTGGTACGAATCGTCCACCGCGACTTTTCTCGAGCCAGACCAGTTAGCGACTCTCTCTGGACAGCATCCGTATGCGATCGCTGGCTGCGATCCAATCAACGGATCACGACTTCAGAGCGATCGATGGGCAGATGCAGCGGAGCAGTCTGACAACCGCGGCTACGACGATCCCACCAACGCACTATGGATACAGGAAGTTTTGGGCCGGTACCTTTGCCGCTCGGTTCATTCGCTCGGCCCCTTGCGATCGCCATACCGAAGCCCGCAAGGAATCATGCCACGAGCGGAAGAGACCCGGCTTCTGCAGGCTGCCTTGAAAGATCCATTACGTGGCCTCTCGATCTCGCGTTAGCGGATCAGCCTCGCTCTAGTTTCAGCGGACCGGTGCAAATCAATGCCGGTAACACACCCTAGGTCAACCTACAGGAATCGGTTGAATTAATGGAAAACATCATCAGAAACGTAAACACGATTGATGTCCTTGCTCGCTCGCCCCGTGAGTATCAACAAGACCAGACGACAACACCGCCGGAGTCGCTAGGATCGCCGGATGTGCCTGGACTCGAACGCAAACGCCCAACGATGATCCTGGTAGTGCTCATTCTGTACGCACTTTGCGCTATCGCATTTACTCCACGGATGATCAGCCTGTTTGACGAGGCTAGCGGTATCGCTGGTAAATTTGCAATCGGTTTGTTCATCCTGCAGACGCACATATTCTGGCTCTACGGAGGGTTCTTTGCTGCACAAGCGGTCTTTAGTTCGCTATCGAGATCCAAGGTCAATATTACACCACGCGTTCTTGCGGGCCCGCGAGTGGCGATCCTCTACACAACGATGCACGATTTTCAGGAGAAAGCGGTCCTGTCGTGCATCAATCAAAGGTATGAGAATTGTCATACGTTCATCCTTGACGATAGCAAGAACGAAGACGCAAAGCAGGTGGTGGACGAATTTGCTCAGCGATATCCCGACGATGTGACCGTGGTGCGGCGGACGGATCGAGTGGGTTATAAAGCGGGGAACGTCAACAACGCATTAGAAAATCATGTCCACGGCTACGATTACTTTGCCCTCGCGGACGCCGACAGTATCTTTCCGCCCTATTTCATTGCCGAACTGCTGCCGTATTTCGCGAATGACCCGCGTGTCGGTTTTGTGCAAGGCGGTTTCGAACCGGACCCTAACCCTAGTTCGTCCTATTCTCGCGACCTGGGGCTCCAAATTAAAAGCATGTGGAAGGTCTTTGCACCGGCGCGGAACCGATACGGATCCGTCATCTTCCTCGGGCATGGGGGGATCATTCGTTACGACGTCTGGAAGGAAATCGGCGGTTTTCCTCCGCTGATTTCGGAGGATCTTGGACTCAGTCATCGTGCCAGGCGACTGGGATATCGCGGCCGATTTGTTCCACAGGTCAAAAGTTTTGAAGAGTTTCCCGAGACCTACACCGCGTTTCGAAAACAGCAGCGACGCTATGTCCAAGGAATTTGCCAATATATCCACTACGATCTTTGGCCCTATTTAAAGAGTTCGAATGTCCCTTGGTTCGAGAAGGTGGACACGCTATTGACATGCGGCGGTCTGTTGATGCCCCTGTTCTTCCTCAGCTTCATTGTCTTGTACAGTGTGGTCATGCCATTTCTTTTCGGTGTTCACAACCTGTTTGCAATCAGCGTCGGCGAGACCGAAGTGCTTTTCCCGATATTTTTATTGTCCGAGCGGTTTTTCGATCTTGGGCTTGCACTGGACTATTTCGTCATCACAGGGTTCTGCACGTTGGCGCCGACGCTAGGCGGATTTTGGCTGATGGCACAGCATCCGGTTCGAGGAGTACGCACCATTTGGTTGGCGGCGGCACCGTATATGTCACTATTGGTGATGTCCTCGGTAGCAATCATCGGCTATCTACTGTTCCGAACCGCGACGTTTACCGCCACCGGCGATCGCACGGCAGGAAAAAAAACAGCGGCCCCCGCCGCCTCGAATCGGAGTCGATTCCGGCTGAAAGAAGACGACGTTGCGCTGCTGCTTGAATTGAGCCTGGGCGTGGTACTGGCGGTGATGTGTATCGCCACGCTGAACATTGTTCTCTTCTCCTTCGCCGTGGCGATCCTGCTCGCTCCATTTCTTAGCCGGGTACGGTGGAATCATTGGCTGATGAGGCCTTTCCTCTACCTCCCTTTCCTGGCCCTTCTGACGGGTCTCTCGATTGGTGCCGTTACTCTCGTACAGAAATCGCTCGACTTGCCGTCGGGGGTTCCCTGGTAACCCCTCTCAACTTGTCCATCCCCGATTAGCCTTGGAGAGTGCTGATTCAGAGCGGCATTCACAATCTGTAGCGGCGCTCGCCAAAGCGTGGGTTAGCGTTGTTAGTTGCCGCCTAAGTGCGAATCACCACCTTCAGGTGAAGACGCAAGAACAAGAAGAGCTTCTCAGCGTCATTCAAAACGGCCAACTTTATCAACCGTTTTCCTTGGGGGGGGGAGGCAGCGCGATTCTAATGAGCAGATCGATAGATCCGATTTCATCGGATGTTGGTGCTGTAATGCTTCGGTCGTCTGTCAGGGATCTTCCGGAGCTGGCTAGCTAGATAAGGAGCATCGACCGCGGCGACGATAACCAATACTGATGTCCGAGCAATGGATGACTCGGAATCGTCGGGGGGGCAGCTGAAGCAATGGCTTCACCCGAGAGGACAAGTTGCTGAGAAGCTCACAATGATTCGCTTTATCTTGCGTCACTTCGCCGCGCATCTCGTCGCAATTGGATTTGCGACAACACTCGTCGCGCAGACCACTCAACCGGATCTCCAGGCAGCCCGCAAGGCAGCGGCCGAAAATCCACGCGACGTTGCATTGCTGCTGGATTGGGCCGAAGCGGCAATCCAAGCCCGCGAACCTGTCGAAGCACTGCAGGCAGCCTCGAGCGCCAAAGCCATTGCGCCAGGGGACGATGCAATCGCGGCAACGCTGGGACGAGCTCAGGTTTTGGCCGGGCGATTGGACGATGCGTTGCAGACAATCCGCTCGATGCCACCAGCGCAGCAAGACGCACTTGGGCTTAGCACGACCGCCGACGCGATCGAAATCTACCAAAGCATCGCTCCCATGTACGCAGATGCTGAACAGTCGGGATTGGCGGAAGACTATCGCGGAGTTGCCAATCGACTAAGCCGGGCTGCGGAATTGGCTCCCGAGCTCGTTCCCGTAAATCGGACACTCGGATTTCTGTTTCTCGACAAACTACAACAGCCACAGGATGCATTGCCGCTGTTAGAGCGAGCCCATGCCGTGTCACCTCAGGACGAAGAAACACGTTTGCTGCTCGCTAGAGCGCGATTGGAAATGGGACGGTTCGAAGACGCAGTCCAACTCTATCGACAACTTGCCGATCAGATTCCCGAAGACTCGACGATTCAACTAAATTTTGCGGCGGCACTACTAGGTGCGAAACGATGGGATGCATCCCAAGCCGTGCTGGATGAGGTCTTGTCTCAATACCCCGAAAATAAACGAGCGCAGGAACTACGGAGTGATCTCGCCGAGGCACGCGACGCGGCAATCGATGATATGCTGCCCCCCAATTCCGATGTCCAAACCGCCGAAGCCCTCGAATTGTTGCTAGAAGCGGGGCGATTGATCGCCGAAGGTGATGCTTCGCGTTGCCTTTCGTGCTTCCATAGAGCGATTGAACGTCTTTATACGGCTTTGGAAATTGAACCGAACAGCCACACGTTGAACCAGACGATCGGTTATGTGCTACTTGAAAAACTTGGCCAACCCGAGCAAGCGTATCATCGCCTATGCGTGGCGTTGAGGATTCAGCCGGACAATCTGGATACGAATAAATTGATGGCGTTGGCTGCATTGCGAACCGGTAAAACGTGCGAAGCGATCCAACGGTTCAAGAGTGTCCTGCGTCGCGATCCCGACGACTTGTGGATGTTGGTCAACCTCGGCCGAGCCTATGCGCAAGCCGGCAGCTTTGCTCCAGCTCTCGCCATTTACGATCAGGTACTCTGTCGCGACCCCGTCAATTTCAACGCACGCTTGGGCATTGCCGAAGTGGAAGGTTGGCGTGGACTCAGCGATCGTCCCATCTGCCGTGTCGAGCGTTTGGTATCCGAACAACCGGATAACTCCGAAGCACTGAGTCTTTTAGGGGACCTCTATCGCTGGGATTGGAATCTCAGCGGTGCAGCCGGCATGTATCATCGTGCGGCCGTTGCCGACCCGGCAGGACGTGCTGGGCGACAAGGTTTGGAAGAGATTGCCACGACGCAAGCTTATGTCGCGACCACCGACGGTTATCAATTCCTAGACAACTTTGGTTTTCGCCGATCGGTCTTCGGTGGTGGACTGAGAATGGCTCTTTCAGACCGCGGATACCTGACGACAAGCGTCCACCTCTGGGATTATGAGCAAGGAGTCATCGATCTACAGCGAACCGATGTGGCAGTGGAGTGGGAATATCACCTTAACCGCCATCTGCAGCTCAACGCCCGTTTCCTGAACTTCGATTACTCACACCGCGATTCTGACCAAGCAGGATCACTGGCGATGAAGTACACTCCCGTCGCTGCGATCGACTTGTACGCGTCAGCCGCGTGGGGCGAATCCGCCTACCTGACCGACATCAGCATTCCTCAATTCAACATCCGGATGGATAACTACGCCACCGGCTATGACATCGATTTCAATAAGCATTGGTCAACCCAAGGATCCTTCAGCTACTCCGATTACTATGACGGCAACGAGCGGCGTTTCGGAATGGCCCAACTTTCGTACCGACCAAATCTTTGTCGAGATTGGTACCTGCGGGTCAAGTACGAGGATTTGAGTTTTGCTGATCAGACGGCGACCTACTTCAGCCCCGACAGTTTTGATTTGATTCGGTTGATCACCGAACACTCGATTCCGCTGACTCAACGATTGTCGCTCGACGCACAAGGGGAAGCGATTGATGTGCTCGAGGAAGGCTGGGGGTGGGGCTACCAAGTAGGCGGCTCTTGGAAATATAGTGATCGAGTCGAGATGCAGGCAGGCTACTTTGCGACCTCGATTCCAGCGGCAGCACCATTCAGCGGTGATGGCTTTACGTATTCCGCGTTACTGCGGTTCTAAATCCTTCCAGTGACGGCCGCCTCCAGCGGTCACGAGGGCGAAAGAAAGAGTCCGCCACGCGGTTTCAAAAAACTCCGTCAGTCCACAACTGGCGGATGGCGGACGAATCCTGTAATTCGTCTCCTAGACGGCATTAGAATGCTCGGCTTTGTCTGAAAACGGCTTAAAGTTGCCTTGGATTCTGCAATGTGAGTGCTTGCGAAGGCCCACGCAAGGCGGGGTTGCAGCCCGCCGAGGATCACGATCTGAGGGCGGGGACCATGATGCCTCATGCTTCCGTCCCTATTGTTTTCTGTTTCCCTGATTCTCGCCTGGCAACCCACTGTCTTGCAGGATCCGACTGAGAAAACATGATGGAAGAGGCGGAGCCTCAGGTGTAGTGCGTTCCCTGGCAGGAGTCTGGGAACGAGAGCTTCGTTGCGGACAGAACAATGGGGACCATTGTTTTACAGTAGCCTACGAACGTCGCCTGAAACCTGCGAAAGTCGAACATAGGTTTTCCAAAATGAAATACAGCTTCGCTCTGATGCTTGCTGTTTTCATCATCGCGGTTGGCGAGCGCAACGCGTCGGCCGAGATGCGGCTGGCGATCATTTTTGCCGACCATATGGTTCTGCAACGAGAGCAGCCGATTCAAATCTGGGGTTGGGCGGACGCAGGTGACAGGGTGACCGTCACATTTGCTGACCAGACAGAAACGACCGATGCGGCTCAGGATGGGGCATGGTCTGTCACGCTCAAACCGCTAAAAACTGCGTCCGAAGGGAGGCGTCTGCGAGTCGAAAACGGCGAGCAGACAATCGTGGTCAACGATGTCCTCGTCGGCGATGTCTGGCACGCGAGTGGTCAATCGAACATGACAATGACCGTGAGTGCGATGGCGTCTGAACTCGATATCGTACCCGCCGACAGCTATCACAAAGGTGGTGTTTACGTTTTGCTCGCCGACGGCTCAACCAAGTTCATTTCCGACGCGATCGATTGCGGAGACCTTTGGGGTGGGACCATTCGGCTAGGAATGGAAGGTGACCTCGCCCCGGGCAGTCCCAGCCGCTTCGGAGCCTGGGGCGCATTGGGAACTCGCGCCGCCAACGACTAGATCAAGTTCTGGATACAAAAAAGTCAGTCTCCGCTGCCTGTTCGCAAGCCTCCGAGGAGAGTGGATGACGGACAGAAAGATGGATGCGACAGAAAGATTAAATGTTGCGTGTTTCGTTGGCTTTGTGATTGTCCGACGAGTCACGCGGGTGAAGGATTTCTCTGTAGTGGACGAGGCAACGAGTCCCGTCGTGTCACTCAGTCGCAGGGACTCGTCGCCTCGTCCACTACCCCCGAGCAGGGACTCGTCGCTTCGTTCACTACCTTAACTGCTGACGGGCGAGCTACGCGCATTGCGGTAAAGCTCTTGCGGAACGACCCAAACGCCAACGGAGGGTTTGTGTCATTCGGGAAACATTTTGAAATGTCGAAGTCATTGCCGAACGTTTGCTTGCCGAATTTGCGCTCTGGAGAGCGTGGTTCCTGGCTGCTTGTGGTGTTGTTCATCGCGATCTCGATCAATGGTTGTCGTGAGCCAGTTGGCTGAAGTACGCTTCCCAACTTTGATGAGGGCGGCCGGCGGCTTGGGCGAAGTGGCTTTCGTTGTCCGCGGCACCATCGCGGATGCCTTCGTAGATGCCAGCGATGATCGTCCCCAGAAACTCGCCCAGGTCGGCGATGCGCTCCTCGCGATACTCGGCGACCGACATCGATCGGTAGGTCAAATGCGTGCCGAATGCGAGATTTAGATAGTCGGCCAATTGCGGCTGCGTGATCGATGTGCCGTGCAGATTGTAAGTCTGGCCGTCGTGCTTTGACTCGGTCAACATCCTCGCGTAGGCGTAGGCTAGCTCGGGTCGGGTTGTGTACCCGCACTTGGCGTCGCCCGCACAATTGGCAATCTCACCTCGTTTTTTGTAGGTATCGATGTACTCGACATCCGGTTCGATGTAGATTCCGTTGCGTCCAATCACCCATTGCAGCCCGCTGTTGCGAACGTCCTGTTCAGTTTGCCGATTGCTCTGCACGATCGGCGAGAATGACGTGCCCGCTTCCGCCCCCTGGATACTGGTGTAGACAATCTTGCTGACGCCAGCGGTCTTGGCGGCTTCGATGACATTGCGATGTTGGTCGATCCGCTTGTCTGGCGTGTCCATGCCAGAAACTAGCAATAGCGTGTCGACGCCCTCGAGCGACTTTGTCAGTGGATCACGCTTGGCATAGTCTCCGGGCCGAACTTCCACACCAAGCGATGCGGTATTCGCCGGAGTTCGCGCCAGACCCACAACGTTCTCGGCGCCGACGATGTCGACGGTGGCTTGAACAATGGCGGCGCCAAGCTGACCGCTGGCTGCCGCGACTGCGATGGTGTTGCCGTTAGACATCGTTTCCTCGATTTCGTGGTACAGGTTGCCGTGAGAATTAACTAGAACCAGATTTCGCTGAGTTGACCTGATTCAAGTTCGTTCGCGTAGCTGAGGTAGTAGTTGCGATTGGGCGCGTTGTATTCTCGTGCTGCCAGCCCTCGCAGTGCCGCAATCTTCACTTTGCGAGCGAGTTGTCGGTCGGCGTCGTCCAACCATTTGACGTGGTCGCTCAATTCCAATGCCCATTGATAGTCGTGATCGGCCAAGGCGGATTGCATCTGCTCGGTCAGCGGTTGGGTTCCGCCAGCCAACTCGGCCATCTTTTGGGCTTTGATTTTAGGCTCAAGCGGATTCAGCGTTGTTGGATTGCCATCGTACCAACCCAGCAGCCCTGTATAGATGGCGCGGACAGCATGAGGCACCGAACCATAGAACTGGATCAGATACGGTTTGTCCTTGAGATGCTCCGGAAGCTCGACTTCGTGTGCGAGTTGATCGGGCCCCTTGCCCGCGTTGATACCTCGCACCGTTTGGTCGTACACGCTGCGAATCGCTTCGCTGTAGTCCTTCAGTGCCGTCGTAGCTGCTTCCTGGCCTTGGATTGGCATTGTATGGCCAGGAACCACCGCATGCGGTTGGAACTCAGCCATCTTTCCAACACTTTGGGACCAATTCAGTACATCGCGATAGGCGGTGCCGCGAATTGCATACAGATTGGGAAAGGAACTGTAAAAATTGTCGCCTGCGAACAAGACCTTCTCTTTGGGCAGCCAGATGAACAGAGCATCATCGGTTTCCCCCGGTGCAAAGTGGAGTTCAATTTCGACACCCGCAATCGTTGTTTTCAGTCCACTGCTGGGGACGGTGACGGTCGGTGACAGAAACCCTTCGCCGCGGTCGCCGTCTTCGGTCCCCGCCGGTGCGACGCCTCGATTTGTACTTTCGGCCGCTGACAATTTTCGACCGAACTGACGCACGTTTCGCTTGGCTTTGACCGGGTCGACCGCCTTGTTGACGCCTTCGGCTGATCCGAAACGTTCCGTTGCATAGATGTCGGGCTGCTCGTCGCGGATAAAAGCACTGGCTCCACCGATGTGATCACCATGGCTGTGAGTATAGATGATCGCCTTGACCGGTTTGTCGCTGTATTGCCGGAACGCCTCCGCTGCTTTCGTTGCACTCGCCGGCCCAAAAAGCGTATCGATGATAATGACCCCGTCGGTGCCGACGATCATTGAGGTGTTGGCGCCATGGAAACCCACCGCGGTGAAAACGTTGTCGGCGACCTTGATCACTCCCTTCTCGAATTGGTGCTGCTGTGAATTCAGCATTCGCAGAGCGGTTTCAGGGTCGACTTGCGTTTGACCGCGGGCGGGGGCGGCGGTCAGCACGAGAAGGATCAAAAGACCGAACTTTATCGTGCTTGCCGTGAGCTGCGAAAGTAGATGTGGAAAGGTGTTCTTATTCATCGTGTTTAATCCTTTGCGAGATCGTTCGTGAGATTGTTCAGCGTCTTTCACAGGACGTGATGCGAACCGGTTGTCCGAGGTCGGAGTGTATGAGCCTGGTCAAATTCGCTTGAGGCATGAGATCCAGCTTCCTCGATCCCAAGTCGCATGCCTGTATGGTACAGGTAATGGCCGTTCGGTCAATGGAAACGTGTAAATATAATTTTGCGTTCGGCGGAAGCCAAAACGATGAATGACCGCAGAAATGCTTGTTTAGCAATCAAATCGCTATCTTTCCTTAAGTGAATTTCTACAGAAGAGGCAGTTGGCGAAGGCAGATGTAAATCGGCGAAAAAACGCAATGAACGCTACGTATCCGAGGCATCGTCGTAGCGGAAGTCGCGGGCGGCTTGTTGTTTTCGTCGTACGATGGACTTCCTAGTCCGTCGAATCCACCATTGGCGGACTAGGAAGTCCATCCTACACCCCTGGCCGCAGAAACCTTCACTAAATCAACAAGCCGTCAAGACTTTCGGGGGGCGGATCGGATGATGATGATCGCCTCGAAACTCTTGACGAGTTCCGCTACGGCTCTCGACAAGTTCTGCAACCAAGTGGGGAAGCGTTCTACAAGGACTCGGGTTTTGGTGCATAATTGATGCACGGAATGAACCGTCTGATCAAATTTAGAAAACCGCCCCCGAACAACTGGAATTACCAACAGTGACATCGATACGAAAGCCCTCCTCCTTCTTGACTGTTTGCTTGTTGATGCTCGCGTTGCCTGATCGCGGTTTGTCGGCTGAAGAGGCGACCGTCTCCTCGCCATCGGGAAACCATGTGATTCAGTTTTCACTGCGGGATGGAGTGCCACACTACCGTGTCTCCTACCAAGGCAAGACGATCCTTTCGGATTCCTCACTCTCGTTGAATATCGAGGGCGACCCGTGGAGTGACCGCTTCGTGGTCGAGAGGACACGGACCGATTCACAGTCGGGCAGCTGGGTTCCCGTGGTCGGATCGAAGAGTTCGTACCCGGATGCGTACAACGAATGCATTGTCCAGCTGCGGGAAGCATCGGAAGCGAAGCGACGCCTCGACCTCACGTTTCGGGCGTACGACGAAGGAGTGGCCTTTCGCTACACGATTCCACCGCAGAAAGGCGTCGCAAACATCAAGCTCGTTTCGGAAGACAGTCAATTCCAATTCACTGACGATCACTTCGTCTACTGGGACGACTATCCGCAAGCAGAGTATTCCAAGGTGCGGCTCTCCGAGATGCCGGACCAGGCCATCCGGCCGCTACTGCTGGAAACCGGATCGCATTTTGTGGCGATCGCTGAAGCAGGGGATCTCGAACATTACGCGCCGATGATGCTGAATCGATCCGGCAATCTGCAGTTGGAAACGCGGTTCCGTAGCGGAACGGTGACGGCCGCCGATTCTCTAACGACTCCATGGCGAGTGATCATGGTTGCCGAGCACCCTGGTACACTCGTCGAACATCACTACCTGCTGCAAAATCTTTCGCCACCCTGTGTGCTCGACGATACCGCTTGGATCACGCCGGGCAAGGTTTGGCGAAGCAATCTGTCGACAGACGCCGCCAAGGCGATCATCGACTACGCCGCCGCCAACAACTACCAATACGTGCATTATGACGCGGGCTGGTATGGACCGGAACGGGCCGCCGATTCGAACCCGTTGACCGTCATCGACTCGATCGACAGGAAAGAGACGATTCGCTACGCGGACGAACATGGAATCGGGTTGATCTGCTACATCAACAAGATTGCGATGTCGCGATACGACCTGGACAAGACGTTTCGCACGTACCATCAATGGGGCATTCGTGGAGTGAAGTTCGGTTTCGTCGACTGGAAGAGCCAATCCGACATGGAGTTTTTGTTCGCTGCGATCAAGACCGCGGCGAAATACAAATTGGTGGTTGATATCCACGACAATTTTCGGCTTACTGGGATCGAACGATCCTACCCCAATGTGTTAACGGTCGAAGGCATTCTGGGCAACGAAGAACCGGCGAACCGAGGGAACCCACCGAAGAATGTCCTGACCACTTCCTTTGCACGGATGATCGCGGGAGCGGGTGATTTCACGCCTTGCTACCTGAATGGACGAGTCGTCAGCCGATCGTTTCAGCTGGCGTTGGGAGTCGTGTTCTACAGTCCGCTGCAGTATCTGCATTGGTACGACCAGGCGGATCGGTATGCCGGCAAATCGTTTCCTGAGCTGGAGTTTTGGAAGGAGATGCCGACGACTTGGGATGATTCCAAGGTGGTCAACGGATCGATCGGCAGCTACATGACGGTGGCCCGACGGAAAGGCGACCGCTGGTTTGTGGGAACGATTGTCAATGAAGCTCGCAGCCTCGACATTCCGCTGGACTTCCTCGGCCCAGGCGAGTTCACGGCGACAATCTATGCCGAGCATCCCGACGACAAAAATCTCGTCACGATCGAATCACGTCAGGTCACATCGAGTAGTTCGCTGACAGCCACGATGAGTTCCGGAAGCGGTTGCGCGATCTTGATTGCACCGACTGCGGGTTCAAGTGAGTGAGCCCCATCGCATCAATTGTTCTCGCAACGATCCGATCCAAGTTTGGCAAGCTCAAAGCGCATGGAAAGCGGTAGCATCCATCACAGGGCGTTCGATAGTTGTGTTGGATTTCTGCTTTGATTGAGCGGCTGCTTCGTATCACTGCGGGCAATGTTGGTCGCTGATCTTGGCAAAAAGATGTAGGGCAAAAAGATGGGACACTGCAGCGTGTTTCCGATTTATTGATGTTTTTGCCATCCATATTTTTGCCATTTACCGGAGCGGGGCCGAGCCGAGATGTTGGATGGGCGAGTCGATGGAGCAGCGGCGTGATGTCACCGAGGGCAACATTGGTCACTGGATGGGCAGGAAAATGTAGGGGGCAGAAAAATGGGATGCCGCAGTGTGATTCTGCTTTCTTATTTTCCTGCCCTCCTCATGTTCCTGCCCGCCGGTCGACCGGTGATTGGTGGTCAAGTCGGACTACTAATTCGAGCTAGCGGCTGCTTCGTATCACTGTGGGCAATGTCGGATGCTGATCTTGGCAAAAAGATGTAGGGCAAAAAGATGGGGTACCGCGGAGTGTTTCCCGTTTCTTCATCTTTTTGCCAACCATCTTTTTGCCAATGATCGGAACGGGGCCAAGCCGAGATGTTGGATGGGCGAGTCGATGGAGCAGCGGCGTAATGTCACCGAGGGTAACATTGGTCACTGGATGGGGCAGGAAAATGTACTGGGCAGAAAAATGGGATGCCGCAGTGTGATACTGCTTTCGTATTTTCCTGCCCTCCCCATGTTCCTGCCCGCCGGTCGGCCGGCGCTTAATAATCGTGCGGACTTCTGATTGGAGCGAGCGGCCGCATCGTATCACTGTGGGCAATGTCGGATGCTGATCTTGGCAAAAAGATGGGATGCCGCAGTGTGATTCTGCTTTCTTATTTTCCTGCCCTCCTCATGTTCCTGCCCGCCGGTCGACCGGCGCTTGGTGGTCAAGGTGGACTACCAATTCGAGCTAGCTGCTGTTACGTTTCACTGCGGGCAATGTTGGTCGCTGATCTTGGCAAAAAGATGCCGGGCAAAAAGATGGGTCACTGCAGCGTGTTTCCGATTTATTGATGTTTTTGCCAACCATCTTTTTGCCAATGACCGGAGCGGGGCCGAGCCGAGATGTTGGATGGGCGAGTCGAGTGAGCAGCGGCGTGATGTCATCGAAGGCAACGTTGGTCACTGGATGGGCAGGAAAATGTAAGGGGCAGAAAAATGGGATACCGCAGTGAGATACTGCTTTCGTATTTTCCTGCCCTCCCCATGTTCCTGCGCGCCGGTCGACCGGTGATTGGTGGTCAAGGTGGACTACCAATTCGAGCTAGCTGCTGTTACGTATCACTGCGAGCAATTTCGGATGCTGATCTTGGCAAAAAGATGTAGGGCAAAAAGATGGGGTACCGCGGAGTGTCTCCGGTTTCTTCATCTTTTTGCCAACCATCTTTTTGCCAATAGTGGGAAGGAAGAACCGAGCATGTTTATGGCTGGAAGTGAAACGCCTTGAAACGGCGTACTGTCGGTTAAAAGAACTTCGATCCACTGACCGATCGATTTACTCGCAGCCTTTTACCTCTAGTGGTCTCGCAAAGGTGACGACCGGTTCGGTGGTGTACCAAGCCAGTGCGATGGCGAAGGCGGGCGGCACCCCGATGAAGTGCTGTGTCGCTGCTCACCCTACCATTGTCACTCCCTGCATGCTGCCTCGTTACCACCACATCGTCTCGACCTGCCCAATGTTTACCGACGAACGTTCCGCATCCCGGAAACCGCCTACAGTGAGTCGTACGCCTCGGTTTGAAAAATCGGACGCAGCAACGCAGCACAAATAAAAACGATTGGGTTCATTGATTGGTACACCATGTCATGCGGAGTGCGAAGTCTCTCTGAAAATCGGGCCGCCATCGACTGACGGACTTACGAGGGTCTGTCTTTATCTGATCGTCGCGATACCACCCGTCATCGGATCGATAGAACTGGCCGCCCCATCCGGGTTTGCTCGGATCGGCGGGATCATTGCCTCCTTGAGGAAGAAAGAAGAACCACGATGGCGTATCGCCTTCTTTCATACAGCCGTGAGGGTTGGGCGAAGTCCATGTTTTCGTTGGATAAAGCTGACCGAGCGGTCCTTTGGATCGCACATTCGCCTCGATCCAATCGGACGAAGTCAACGACGCGTCGCCCGTCAAATACATGCCACGAAATGACGCATTGCGTTTGTCGGTTCCGGCCTTGGCTTTGCTAAGAATGTAGTACATGCCCCCAAACTCGGATTGAATCCAATTCGCGATGCCGTCCTGATCGGCAATGTCATAAACGCGGAACCGTTTGACGAATTCAGCCAGCCCGTCTGCGCCGCGGTCGTTTCGTACTCGCCACAGAGCCTGAGCAAGATCCGTCTGGCCGCCCCAGATCGCGATGTTAAGCGGTGAGACGGCCGAGCCCTCGTCAACTCGTTGGATCAACAACTTTGAGCCTTCGGTGTCGCATCCATCACCAATGTTCCCACGACCGCGTTGTGGATTTCCTGACACGATGACCTTCATCAGCGAATCCACTTCTGGCCATCCGTCGGCATGACGAACAAGGTTGCCACGCACTGTTCCATAGGCGGAGACGATTTCGCGAATCAAGTCGGGCCTTGTCGTCGCGACCTCCAGTTCGCCCGGAGTTCCCGACGCGGTGGCGACGAGCCCTTCGATACGGAACTCGTTGGAATACACCATCAGACGAACGAGCGATTGTTGGTCATCGGGATCACCGCCGATGTCCGTCAGAATGAACAATCGAGGTCGATGGTCGTCTGCGACGCCCTTGGCTGCAAATACCATCAAGGCGACAAGAATCAACATGCTGCGGAAACTCAATGTGCTTACTCCGGAAGACGTTGTCGAGAATTGAACCATCCTATCGTACATCTCGTCGCGCGAGAGAAATTGTGTCGACGTTTTTTCAGAGTTGTCGGGGACGTCGATTCTGGACGACGGCGACCACGGCCGCCAATACAGCTAGCCACAACGGCAATAACATCGGCCAGTCGTGCCACCATGGATACTGCGCGGCAAGCAGGGCGGTCAGCCCCACGGAAACGCTTAGAAAGATCGGTAGCAGCGTCCACCGCGTCGCCCGCGCAAGCCTCGGCCGTCGCAGAGTCAAAGCTGCCGATACGCACACGATCGCGGTCAATACCAATGCCCACAACAAAACAAATCGCAACGACAGCGATTGCTGATTGCCTAACCAAGCGTACGATTCGAGGTAGCCTTGCCGGTACAGCTCGCTGGCTAAGTAGCTGACTGATGCCATCAACAAGGCGGCGAATGCAGTGACGCCTAGTAAGAGCTGTGCGATGGAGTATCGGTCGGTCGTCGCGTCTTGCCGATTCGTCCACGGTTGCACCGACCGTACGACGACTATCACCAAACCGAACAGCCAAACCATGACCGAAAGGGTACCGCTTAGCAGCGTGCCCTCGCTGTCGATCCGTCGCTTGCTTTGCGGTTCGGACTTCGTCGGTTTGAACAGTGAACGATCCAGAAGGCTGATGATCGAGGACGATCCAACACGGGGAGTTTCAAACCAGTGAGTGATCGGGATATCTGTTGATTCGGATGCTTGTGCTTGCTGGTGTAACTGTTGAACTAGTTGAAACAGATTGTCGCGACTCTGCTGGTGTGTTTGCAGAGTGGTTGCGTTTTTATCCGACGGTGGCATTTCCAACGGCTGGACGGCCGATAGCCAAGCATCCAAGCGATCTTGAGTGAATGGAACGCGTGTGGAAGAGGAAGGATCGGAGCAAAGAGGGACCTCATGGTCCAAGTCGATCGACAAGCGGTCCAGTCGATTTCGTTCAGGGGCGATTGCAAATTGAACATGCTTTAGCACCAACGGCTGTTGTTCGGGCAGTGAGGGTTGCCAACTGGTCCCCGTGCCGGTGATCGAGAATTGCGATAGTCCCAGGCGATTTTCGATTCGCTGAGCCGTGCGATCTGTCAATTGCCATCGCTGTGGCAGGAAAACCTCGCTCCATCCGATTTGCAACAGCGCCGCGACGGCGATGCAAAGCAGCGTCCAGGTCGTAGCGAGCAAAAGCCCGCTTACGATTGCTTGAACACTTCTCAAACCGGCCACGCCGCTCGCCAGCACCGCACCTCGCATGGTCATTTGCCGGGCGGTCGATGCCGTCGACCGGGCAGTGTCGGCGGCATCGACCGCCACTCCGGACAATATTCGATAGCTCTGTGATTGATTCCAAGCCGGTGAGCGGAATGCCGCTCTCGTTTCTGGATTGCGGATCGTCCAGAACGCCCACAGCGCCAATGGACCTCGCAATACCCAACCGAACGAACATGGAATCAACGTGATCCCCAAACCGATCATTGTGCCCAGCGGATACTCTCGTTTCTGGAGCAACAATCCAGTTACCGCTGTGATCAGACCGAAGCACAGGCTGGTGAACGCAATCCCTAAAAAGTTTACGGACTCACGGCCTTGCAGTGGGGCGATCAACAGCATCAATGCGGCGAACGCGAGTTCCAATCCGCCTGCGGCGACTAATCCTCGCGCGGGCCAAGTCGTTGCGCTCGTATCACCCCCAAACCATTGTTGCTTGATCGCGGCGAGCCGCCGATGCAGCGAATGGATGGCAGAGGTTCTTCGGGATTCGTCGGTAGGAGTATCTCGGACGTGTTCCAAATCGGTTTGCACATCCGTCACGTGTTGGTAGCGTCGCTGTGGCTCTTTTTCTAACGACCTTAGCACCACTTCGTCCAATCGCACATCAACCTTAGCACGCATCGACGGGACGCCGAATCGGCCTAGCGGCAATTCGCCTGTCAACATTTCATAGAGCACCACGCCAAGCGAATAGATGTCCGCGCGATGATCGACTTCCGATGGATGTTCGATCTGTTCGGGCGCCATGTAGTGCGGCGTGCCCATGACCTGCCACTGTCCGGTCAATCCCCATTCGTCGTCGAGTTCGGTCAGTTTGGCGATTCCAAAATCAGCAATTTTCACGTGTCCCGACTTATTGATCAATATGTTTTCCGGCTTGATATCGCGATGCACGACACCCTGACCATGAGCGTACTGCAGTGCCTCGCAGATTTGCGGAACGATTGCCAGTGATTCAGCCGCAGTAAGCTGGCCAGCGTGTTCGATCTGGCGTAGGTTCTGACCATCGACATACTCCATGATCAAGTAAAACAACGAACCAGCTTTGCCGTAATCGTGGATACCGACAATATGCGGATGATTCAGCCGGCCGAGCAGTTTGGCTTCGCGTTCAAATCGTTCGGCAAATGTGGGATCGGTGTCGACGTCGGGACGCAGGATTTTTAAGGCGACTAGACGATCCAGATTCAACTGCTTGGCACGATAGACGACGCCCATGCCACCATGGCCGATTTGCTCGATGATTTCGAGTTGTGGAAAATGGGGTGCCAGATGTTCTGGCAGCGGAGCGACAAAGGGAGCCCGGTAGGGATCGGTTGCCGATGAGGCCTCGCGTTGGCTATCGAACCCGAGTTTAAGCAGACAGCGCGGACACAGTCCGGCCGGCGCGTCGGCTGGCAAATCGGCAGCGCACTGTGGACATCGATTCGCCGTGGTCGAAGCGGCGGCGTCCGATGATTGGGAATCCAGATTTTGCGGTTCGGGATTTTGCGGTTCGGGGGTTGAGTCGTCGGTCATGGCTACACCGTCCGGCAGCAAGGTAGCGTGAGGGGGGCAACGCGGTGAAGATTTTTCTCGGATCGTTCCCTTCGCCAGCAGGTGGCGGTCCGCACTGCAAGTCCGCGATCGACTCTGTGGCGAGCGTTGCTAGCGAACGGAAATGCGGACATGTGCCGGCTGAAAATTCTTCACAACGTGTGTGAGGCGGTCTCTAACCTCAACTACGCAAAATGCCAGACCAAGTTACAGGGCATCCAGCAAATTTCTTAATTCCTCGTCAACATCGACCGTTTCGCTGACCGTATCGGCGACTTCCAAACGCAAGATCTGGCGATACCGCCCACGAATTCGGTGCATGCGAACTTTCATTGCCGCTTCGGTCGTCTGCAGTTCGGTGGCGGCGGCGGCCAGCGAGACGTCCTCGGCTTGGCCCGTCAACAACTGCATCAGACGCGCGGCATGTTGCGACCCCAGTTTATCCGTCAATTCTGTTGCCAATCGGTCCATCGCACGTTGGATCACCGTCAACGCCCACTGTCGTTCAAAACTGCGTTCGGCAGTCTGGACGTCGCTCGGTTCGAGCTGAAAGCGGGCTTCGGATTCTAATTGATTCAGCGATAGGATCGCTCGCTGCGGCGAGCGTTTCAACGCGGCGTCGGATCGTTGGCAAGAAATGAGATGGTTTTGTGCAGCCTTTAGCAGAAAGGATCGCAGACGCCCGCGGTGCGGATTTGCCGCATCGAAAAAATCACGCTCCAAGACCCGCACGAAGAACGACTGAGTGACATCCTGGGCGGATTCCGGCGCCAGCCCCTTGCGACGGACGAAAGAATAAATCGGGTACCAATAGGCTCGGCACAGCTCCTGAAGCGCAACCCGTGCACTGGCCGGCGTACCGTGGCGAGCGTCGGCCACGATCGACCATCGCGTCGATTCAAAACGCCGTGGTAAATTCGACGGCAACTGGCTCGAAGAGAGATGGGACATGCGGGGGTATGATTGGTCGTAACGTGAAAACCAAGTATCCGATGGGATACGAAGGGGGGAAGTTTTAGAACAGCCAATCGATGTTAGTGATTGCGGATTTCTAATAATTTACAACGAGATGACCATACTGTGTTGCAACATTCGCGGTCGAACCATCAGTCATTCAGCGACACGCCGCAAACCTCGACGTCATCACGCTGCACCTATTTGAGATCGAAACCGACACGACTACTGACAACTCGATTACGATATCGGAGGTTTAGTGTATTCGTTTATGCAAAGCCATGTAGCATGCCTACTGGCTGGTAGAATTGAAACCGTTTCGAACTGAAATCTGGAGAAATGCAGATGAACCGACAATCGCCAGTCATGTTGATCGCGGCAGCAGTGCTGCTGGGAGTCGTTTCATCGCATTTGTGTAATTCGGAGAGTGTGGTTGCCGATGACGGCGCAACGACGTTCACCAAGATGGTCAACATCAAGGACTTTGGTGCGATCGGTGATGGAGTTGCGTTGGAAACCGATGCGATTCAGGAGTCCATTGACATCTGTCATGACTCAGGTGGCGGGATCGTACGCGTGCCTGCAGGCGATTATCAGATTGGCACGGTCGAATTGAAGAGCAACGTCACCCTTTCGCTCGACCATGGCGCCAATCTACTTGGCAGTACGAACCAAGCGGACTATAGGACCGAAAACATCGATCAACCGAGGGAAGGATCCCCGCATTGTCTGATTTATGCAAATGGGGCAACCAACATTGCAATTGAAGGCTTGGGGGTTATTGATGGCAGAGGGACTCCAGAGAACTTCCCTCGACTTCGCTCGGGTGGCAAGAATCGAGGGGTTCGTCCGCGGCTACTGCGGATGGTCAACTGCGACGGGCTGAAGTTCTCGGGGGTGACGTGGAAGCGACCGGCATTCTGGGGATTGCACCTGATTGACTGTAAGAACATTCATTTCGACTCATTGACCATCCGATTTCGCAACAACAACTTCAACAACGACGGAATCGATCTGGACGGATGCGAGAACGTTCTGATTGAAAACTGCGATATTGATTCCGGCGATGACGCGATCTGTTTGAAGAGTTCTAAGTATCCATGCCGGAACATCGTCGTGCGTCAGTGCAAGGTGTCCAGCAACACAGCTCCGCTGAAATTCGGGACGTCGTCACGGGGCGGCTTTGTCGATGTGAAAGTGACCAATTGCTTTTTCTACGATAGTCCAATGGGGGCCATTAAGCTTCAATTGGTCGACGGCGGACGAATGGAAAACGTCGCAATCTCAAGAATCACGATGGAAGATGTCGGGTGCCCGATTTTTATACGGTTGGGAGACCGGGGAAACACCTTCGACGATAACGATAAAGAAAAACCACCCGTTGGAACGCTGAAAAACATTCGAATCAGCGACGTCATTGCATCCGTCACGATTGAGGATAGAGAGCGTGCGGAACGGGCAAGCTACAAGAACGTCAAAGCGAAGGAGAGTTCACAAATCACTGACGCCGAGAAGTCCAAAGCCGGACCGATTATGATTACGGGCATCCCCGGTCACTTCGTCGAGGATGTCACGTTGCGAAATATCAGAATCTCGTTTCCTGGACACGGGACGAAGGAAGATGTTCAACGCACGGTGTCTGAAGACGTTGATCGCTATCCAGAACAGTTCTTCTTTGGCGTACTGCCGGCTTGGGGTGCCTACATCCGTCATGCCAAGAACATTCATTTCGACAACGTTCAACTGGAAACACGTGCCCCGGACGAGAGGAAGCGAATCCACTTAGAAGATGTTGACGGGTTTGTCGAACGATAATCCGCCACAAACCGGACGACTCGCCGCGAGCCGCTCAGAAAGCGAGCTATCCAATTCGCACCGATTTCATTGTCGATTTCGCTGCGGTGTCAATTGATTCGACGAAGCGCTTGCCGCGTTTGCGATCTTGGGAACTTGCGGGCTTACTTTCGCTCTGTAAATACACGCGGACGCACGATGGCCGATCTCGGTAAGGCTCGTTTCCTCGGGTAACTGTTTCCGCAGTTCTTCTGGTGCGATTCGATGATCGACGATGAGCACAGCAGAGCGGTTGGCCGTCACAAAGTCGCTCAGTCCATGATCGTGAAAATCCAGAAAGTTTTGAATGTCGTTGCGGTCCAGATAGAAGGGGACTCCCGAGAACTCATGGTCCACCGTCGCAATCGCCGGGCGAGTCTCCGTTGAAAGCTGTGCGGTTAGCGGTGAGTGGTTGCCGAACAGGCTTAGTGAGCGACTGTACGCGGGCACCATATGCTACATCACCATCACGACGTGTCCGCAAGGAGAGAGAGCCCACGATGATCGATTTGCTGACGCGTTGGTTTCGTTTTTTCGCAGTCGCTTTTTGTCCCTTCGTCGCGGTGGTCATCATGGCCTGGTCGACGGATTCTCGCGCCGACGACTTGTCGGCGTTCGTGCAGATGCCATCGTTTTCGTTGGCGACGGACGCTTCGGGTGAGCAAGCAGTGGAATCGCTGACGGCTTCCGGCGACTCGCCCATGGTCGCGATTAATGACCCTACCCTAATTGAACCTTACCTGATCGAATGTGAAACGCAGAGTGCCGCGCGGTCTGCGATCGACCGCGGCACACTGTGGCAGCGGATCATTTCAGATCAGCGAAACTATTATGACATCGGTTCACTGAAACTGATTGCCGGCAGTTTTTTGATTGGTGCGGCCGTCGCCAATACCCAGCTAGATCAAGAGATACAGGATCATTTTCAAACCATCGTTCGCGGCGCGACGAGTGATGATTGGTTCGAGGGACTGCACAGCAGCAAGGAGCTAGGCAATGGTCGCTATACGCTACCCATTTTCGCAGCGGCCTGGGCAGCGGGCGGCTATTTTGATGAATCGCCAATGATGGTGATGACTGGACGATGGGGCGAGCGTTCGATGAGATCATTCCTGGTCGGGGCGCCGCCATTGATACTGGCTCAGCGGCTGACCGGAGGTTCGCGGCCCGGTGAAAAGGTTCGCGGTTCTCGTTGGCTTCCGTTTCAAGACAACAATGGCGTCAGCGGTCATGCCTTTATGTCGTCGCTGCCCTTCATCAATGCGGCCAAGATGACCGATCGTCCTTTTTTTAAAAGCAACCTTCTACGCAGGTTCGTTGCTCGGCCCGCTGTCGCGAGTCAATGATGACGATCACTACCCGTCACAGGTCGCGCTGGGATGGTGGATGGCGTATGTCGCCGCAACCGCGATTGACCGAACCGAGATGGCGGGCGGCAACCTGCACCTGTTTCCCCCGTCACTGCATGCTTTACAACCATCCCATCAGTAAAAACAGGACGGCGGTCCCAATCAAGGAAACGATTATCGAGCCAATGCAGCCGAGTCGGTTGGAGAAGAATGCGAACATAATTGCGGACGTCAAACGGAGAAGGAAGTTGAAGTCAAGAAATGGTTAACTTCGTTTCTCTATCAGCAATTGCTGTGCCTTATTGAGAGGCAGCGACTACCTCGGGGCTTTAATATCGTCCAAGTTGTCGCGATGCTTGCAGTGGCGTTTCTGTTATTGCTCCATCTAGCTTAGCGCAAGGGATAAATCCGTACGTTGTCAATCGGTTTGTTGATTTAGTGAGCCGTGACGCGTCAGCGGCCGGGTCCCACGCGGTATCCGGTGCCTGACGGCCCGCGGCTCAGTGTTGCGATTCGCGATTGGATTGGATTAGCAAGCCGCCAAGCGTTTCGAGAGGGATACGTCGTGGGATGAAAGTCTTGGCGGTTTGTTGGATTAGTGAAGGTTCCTGCGGCACGGGGTGTAGGATGGACTTCCTAGTCCGTCAATGGTGGATTCGACGGACTAGGAAGTCCATCGTACGACTAAAACAACAAGCCGTTGACGACTTCCGCTACGCTAACCTTGTACCGCCTGGGCGGAAAAACGCTTTACCACGACGGCCGTACGTTTGGCGATCACTCCGCTGTGGCGGCGTCGATCACGTTGAAGAAGTCTTGCATGATGGCCGGTCCGTCAAAGTCCTGCCATAGTACCATCTTCAGCGGGTTTTTCGGGCGTTCCACCCAGCCTCGACCGTTCAGTGCCGGCCGCGGTACCTCGATGGCCTTGCCAAGTTTGGGGTCTTTCAGGACGGCCACCGCCGTTGCGTCGAAGAAGGAGCGGAACGGAGGATCGCCATGCTGCGGTGCATGCCGGTACAGGCTGACCGAATAGTCGCCAAACGTGGTGAAGGTGCCGCCGTGACGACCTTCGACGCGGACATCGACCTGGGGTCCCATTCCAGGCATCTTGTCAAAAATGTCTTGTTGGTAGGCCTTCACACCCCAGCTTCCCGACGGGTCATCGTAGCGAACTGTCACCATTTCAAAGTCGACCGGAAGCGATAGAACGTAGTCGATACAGGTCAGGTCCGCAGTCAGGTTGTACTCGCCAGGCCGAGGGTAGTTCGAGCCGAGCCACACAATTCGGATGTTGGGGATGATCGAAGGATCCTTTGCCAGCGCCAGCGCGATGTTGGTTAGTTTTCCAATCGGCAATAGCACCAGTTTGCGGTCGCATTGTTTTTTGGCTTGCTTGATGATGAAGTCGACCGCTTCCTTGCCATCATAAACCGGTTCATCGAGATGCGGCAGAATCTCTGCGAAACTGCCATTGGCCCCTTTGAACACGGGTAACTGCGGATAGAAACCGCAAAGTTTGACAACACGCTCGGCTTCGGCCATTTGCTCGTCGACGTCGCCGCCGTTGTGCGTCTTGTTGACCGTGATCCCCTCAACCTCGAACTTATCACGACTCAGTAACGCATAGGCGATGGCGTGTTGGTCATCGGTTTCGTTGTTGGCGTCCGAGTCGATCAGCAGACGGATTCGCATTCCGTCGTCCGCAGCTGCGTGTCCGATCATTACTACCCAAAATAGTGTAATTAAAATGCTGCTCTCGATTCGTTTCATTCCAGCAATCTTTCGGTTGTCGTTTGATAAGGGACGAGTGCGACCGGTTGTTAATCCGCAATTCATTTCGCGGTAAGCCAAGGTCGACGGCGTTGTTAACGGATTTAGCACCCAATGTACAAGCTGGCGTCACCGGTGCGAAGCCTTGGCCCGATCGACTATGAAGCAAAAAATCGGATGGACTCCTTCACCGCAGTAGGCATGCAGTCGCGTTGGCAGGCTAATGCGACCACAACGGCAAAGGCAAACGGCCGCGGTCATCGGTGCGGCCGCAACTTGCTGTCGCTATATACCACGGCCACCGATTCCCGCATCATTTGATCGAGATTTCATCGATATACATGCCGCCGTTTTCGACCGTCGTCAACCGGATTGTGTTTGCACCCCGTCCGAGCCGGATGGGCACACTGACGGTTTTCCAATCTTGCCCCCAATTCTGGGCGTTTGGTAGCAGCAGGCGATCCTTGACGACTTGGCCGTTCACGGTCACTTTGATAAAACGCCCCGGGCGTTTCGGATGCTTTCCACTGTAGCGGATCACCAACTCTGCTTGTCGGACATCGCCGTCGTTTTCTTGATACCACTGCACATAACCACCCTGCGATTGGCCGAAATCCACGTATCCTTTGCCGTGGAATCCGTTGCCTTGTGATTTGATCTTCGCTCCGCTCAGTGCGGCGTCTTCGGCCTGTTCGCTTCCGGGCTGGGACGCAGCCGGAGCATCCGATGGATCGTTCCACACAAAGCCCTCGTCCAGCACAAACCGTTCTTGCAATGTCTGGAACGGTTCGCCATTGACCGTGACGAGTGCTTTGACGGTGGTGTCAAGCGGCACCGGGAAAGCTCCGGTGTAGGGCGTGGAAGTTCGCGTCGGTGTTGACCCGTCGGTGGTGTAGAAGACTTCGATGTCAAGCTGCGGAGTGTTGCCGCGGAGCCCCAGTACCTGAGTGTCGATGTTGACGACGTTCGAAGTGACTTGTTTCTTTTCGCCGAGGATGCAGCTGGCCACCAGTGCAATATCGCCGGAATCGCCAGTCGCCTCGACATAGCCTCGTGTTAGTCCGTTGAAGGCGATGCGGTTATCCGTTTGGACATGTTTCTCGACATCCACGGGACTGCCGTTGTCCAGGGCACGGATCCGCGCGGGACCGATCACCCGGAAAAAGGTGCGGTTTTCACCGTAGGGATACATCTCACCTTTGTTGTCGGTGGCGGTCACGCGTATCTGCACGATGTCTTTGCCGGTGCTGGACAGCGGCTCGCCGTCGATCGACAGTGCAATCTTGGCCGGAGCATCCGCGGTACGGACGGTCGTTTCGACGATCGGTTGGTTGTCATTGTATCCGACCGCCTTCAATTCGCCCGGTTTCCACGGGACCATCCACTGGCACTGCATTTCATTCCATTTTCGTCCCGGTTTCTGTTTGCCAAGCGATTGGCCTGCGAAGAACAGTTCGACTTCGGAACAGTTGGAATAGACCCACACGGGGATCTCCGTTTCCGGTTCTACCTTTGGATGCGTCCAGTGGGGCAGGATGTGCACCATCGGCTCGTCGGTCCACTGGCTCTGGTAAAGATAGTACAAGTCCTTTTCAAAATTGGCGAGGTCGATCGCGCCACCCATGAAGGCTTTGAAAGGCCAACCGCCGTGCACGTACGAGGCTTCGCCGATATAGTCGTGACCGGTCCAGCGGAACGATCCTGCAAATTTCGGGATGTCGCGAAGTTGTTCGATGTTATGGCGAGCCGTGGTGCGAACGGTTGCATTGTCGTAGCTGGAATTGAAGACTTGTTTGCGATTTCCTCGCTCCGCTTCTCGAATCCAATCGTGAGTAAAGACTTCGGTTTCGGTGAGGTCGGGAATTTCGTGGACAGCCTTGTTGACGTCCGGGCCGCCATCACGATACCAAGTTTTGGTGCGGTAATAGCCACGCACTTGCCACGTATGCGTGTTTTCGGTTCCGATGAAGACTCGGTCGTCTTCCAATTGGTCGAACCACCCCACCTTTTCGCTGCTGCCGTTGACCCCGAGTACATCCATCCACTGCGATCCGGAGTGGCCTGAGGTGACAGGACGCGTGGGATCAAGTTCGTGGCAAAGGGCGACCAAATCGGCTCCGACTGATCCGCCCGTCTCATTCCCGACGCTCCAAATCACCACGGAGGGATGGTTACGGTCGCGGCGAATCCAGTCGCTCAGATCACGTCGCCACCATTCTCGAAAAAAGTAGCGACCGTAGTCGTGTTGGGCCTTCTTTTTCCAACCGTCAAATATCTCGTCCATCACCAGCATGCCGACTTCGTCACAGATGTCATAGAACAGCGGCGTTTGCGGGTTGTGCGAGGTGCGGATGGCGTTACAACCCATTGCCTTGAGTTGCTCGATGCGAAAACGCAGTATTTTGTCTGGCACTGCAGCGCCGAGTGCGCCGGCGTCTTGATGATTGCACACGCCACGCAGTTTGACGTTTCTTCCGTTCAGCCACATGCCGGTTTCGGGCTTCCACTGAACATCGCGAAATCCGAACCGGGTTGTGGATGTATCGAGCGTTTGTCCATTGGCGGACAGTTTGACAATGGCCTGATAGAGCTGTGGCGAATCAATGTCCCAGCGCTGAGGGTTGGGCACTTCCAACTCGAAGTTGGACTCTTGAAGTTCCGTCGGGGCAACGCCCAGCGACTTGGTTTGGGTCTGCACCGTTTGGCCGGATGGATCAACAATTGCAACCTCAACATCGACCGTTTTAGTTGTGTCACCGGTATTGCGGATTTCTGCATCGATGTTGACGGTGTCTGCAGAGGTGCGGACGAAGACACCATCGCGGGCGACATGAACTTGATTCTTTACATCGATCCACGTATGGGCATAAATCCCGCTCCCGGTATACCAACGTGCGGATGGTTGTTTTTCATTGTCCACGCGGACCGCGATGGTGAGGTGATCCGCAGCGTCGACAATGTCGCTGAGGTTGTAAGCAAACGAGCTCCATCCATAGGGCCGCGTGCCAAGTTTTTGCCCGTTGGCCCACACGGTGCTGTTCATGTAGACCCCGTCAAAGGCGATCTCGACATGCTTTCCCTTCCAATCGTTGGGAATCGAAATCGTCTTGCGGTACCAGCCGATGCCGGCGGGAAGGTATCCGCTTGTACCACCCATCGGATTGTCCTTGCGATACTCGCCTTCGATGCTCCAGTCGTGTGGCACATCCAAAGTGCGCCACGGACGATCGTCAAACGCGGTTTCCGCTGCTTTGGAATCGTCGCCAAGCTGGAATTTCCAGCCTTCGTCAAAATTTGATCGTTCCGCGTGTGCCAAATTGGCAAAAAGCAAAAACACAAACAACAGCTTCTTCAAGGGATGCTCCCAGCGGATACAAAACGACGCGACTTAGGTTTCTAGCGATTTTGCAGGCCCCCGCGACTCTGACGCTCCCAGAACCAGGGAGCCAGAGAAAATCGGGGGGGCTTTGGAAATCAAATACAATATCAAGCTGCCATTCTATTCAGTGTTTTTCGATTTGACGGGGGGATAGCGGAATCTTTTCGCACGGAGTGGATAAATCACTTACCGGGGATGTGGAATATTTTGAGAAGATCGAATTCATTGGTCTGCGGTGACTCCGTGACATCGGAGTCGTGGATGCTCGCCTGTGATGGAATTGGCGATTTGTCGGCCCGTGTTCGCTAGTAAGACTTGTCCTGACGTCACTGCCGTCAATTCCTCGCATGTCTCCGCTGCGGCTTGCGTTTTCACCGTGCGTCTATAGACTTTGAGCGTTGCTTCGCCCCGCCTGTTGCATACCAATGGAGATCCCCATGAAACTGACAAGCCGAGTTTTGTTGATTGCCTTCGTCTGTCTGTTTTGGGGATCGGTTTCTGCGAAGGCGGCTCCGCGTCACGTCGTGTTGTTTTTTGTCGACGACATGGGATGGACAGACCTAGGATGCACCGGCAGCGATTTCTATGAAACACCCAATATCGATGCGCTCGCCCAAAGCGGCGTGCGTTTTACCAATGGCTACGCTGCGTGTACGGTTTGTTCGCCGAGTCGGGCCGCACTGATGACGGGCCAGTCGCCGGCGCGGTTGCATGTGACCGACTTCATTCCTGGTCACTCTTTCGTGAACACCCCCATGACGATTCCATCGTGGACCCAGGTGCTCGAGAAAGAACATGTTACTTTGCCGGAGATGCTCGAACCGTATGGATACACCTGCGTGCACCTCGGCAAGTGGCACTTAGCCCATCGTGACGGTTACACCACCGGAAAGGAAGACAGTCCGGATCCCGATTTTTACCCACAAGCCCATGGTTTCGATGTCAATGTGGGTGGCTGCGAAAAAGGGGCACCGCCGAGCTATTTTTGGCCTTATGGGAAAGGAAAGGGATTAGCTGAACAAAAGAAGAATTCGATCTATGAAACGCTTCCTAAAGGCGGCCGCTCGGACGAGGAACGAAAAGGCGAGTACTTGACCGATCGTTTGGCCACCGAAGCAGAATTGTTGATTGATCGGTTGGCCAAAGCGAAGAAGCCGTTCTTCATGAATTTTTCGTTCTACAACGTGCACACGCCGCTGATGGGACGCCCCGATCTGATAAAAAAATACGAAGCGAAGCTCCAGGCGAATCCGCACCGAACGCATACCAACGTTCGCTACGCGGCAATGGTTGAGAGTGTCGATGAGGCCGTCGGACGAATCGTTGCGAAGCTGCGAGAACATGACATCTGGGACGAGACGTTAGTCATCTTTACCAGCGACAATGGCGGGCTGAAACCGGCGGCGACTGACAATGCACCGCTTCGTCAAGGCAAGGGAGGGATCTACGAGGGCGGAGTCCGTGTCCCTTTGATCATTCGATTGCCCGGCGAGGGAGCGACCAATGTGCTTTGCGATCGTCCGGCCATCACGATGGATCTCGTGCCGACGATTTGTGATGTGCTGGGAATCACGTTGCCCAGCGAGGTTGCGAGCGTGCAGGACGGTGTATCGCTGCGGCCGTATTTGAAGGTTCCGCAGATGGCGTCGATGCGAGACGATCTGTTTTGGCATTACCCTCATTACCACTCGATGGGAGCTCAGCCCTACAGCGCGATCCGTTCAGGCAACTGGAAGTTGATCGAAGTTTTCGGGAGGCAACCATTAGAGCTGTACGATCTGAGCAGCGACATTCACGAGGATACCAACCTTGTGGATGAGAAACCGGAAAAAGCAAAACTGCTGTACAAGAAATTGGTTGCCTGGCGAAAATCGGTCGGCGCGCAACTGCCGACGCCCAATCCGCAGTTCAACCCCGGCAAAACGACCGGCCAGATTCGAAACGGTAAACTTCGTGCAGCGACTCCGATACGCGAATGAGCACGCGGTTGATGCCAGGGTGAATGTGATCTCGTTGTTTTCGTCGAGCGTGATGAACGTCTATCGCCGCGGGCTGGCGGAAAATGTTTTTGAAAGCGAGCTCGGTGGGACTCCGTAAACACGCTTGAAGGCCCGTGAAAATTGAAACGCATCCGCATAACGAAGGCGTTCGGCGACGGCGTTGACTTTGAGCCCACGTTCGAGAATCAGTTCCGCCGCGTAGTTCATCCGCAAACGCAGTAGGTAGCGGTAGGCACCAGAGCCTGCAAATCGCTTGAACAGCCGCGACAGGTAGATGGGAGAGAATCCAATCTCGGCGGCAACCTCTTCAACGGTGCGGAATTCGAGAAATCGCTCTTCGATCAATTGGCGTGCCATTTCGAAGGTTTGGAACGCTTCGGACGACTCTCCGGGTCTCGAAGAAACCATCCGCTGTCGAATCTTCTGTAAAACGACACGAATCAACATTTCACAGATTGCATCCGCATGATCCCCCGCGTCACGCGCCTCGCGATCAATCAAATTCCAAAGCTCGACGAACTCATGCGGTCGCCCGATCGTGACCGGTCGCCCTTCTAACAATCCGAGTTCCTCTAATCGCTGTGCTGCTTCGGTCCCCGCGATATCCAGATAATATTTCCGCATATTGTCGGGGGCTAAATTGAGGATCCGATGCGGCATGCCGGGACCGTAAACGAAAAGCGACCCGATCGCCAACTCGTGTTCTTTCCCGCCCATGCTGAGTAGCCCGCGGCCTTCGCTGACCCACTCGATCGCGTAGTAGGGAAAATCGGTTCGCTGGACAACGTAGTCAGCGTTCATCCGCTCGACGCCGCCACATACCAGCGACAAGGGGTGTTTCTCTGACGGCTGCAGGTTCAGGTAAAAGCGTCTCGCGTCGTGCGTTTGGCGCGAGACAAAGTCGGGATCGTTGGTCATGCGTCTAGGTTAAGAAATGACATGTGCGGTTCAGGTTTGGCTATGGGACGCGTCGAGGAGGAACCTAGAATGATACGTGAATCGCCAACGAAATGCGAATGCTTCACTGCGGATATTACATATTGCCCTGCGTCGCGGACTGTCGTTTTTATCATAGCATGGCGCAATAACGCGCATTTGCCGGGTGCAATTGACAGCGGGACGGAAACGCATTTTGCAGGAGCGAGGCAGAACCGTTGCGATCCCCATGGTTTGATTCGATGGCGTCCAACGTCGCACCGACGGTCGGACGTAGGGACGCAATAGGGCGGCATCGTGAGAGTTCGTTCGTCGCGGCTGGTTGCTACCGTGGTCGACGTGAAAACAGGTTCCTGGATAGTGGACCGAGACAGGCACACTGATACAGACGCATTGGGTCAGACCGACTCGCAGGTCGGACGACTTGTTGAAACATTTCGTTAAGTTGTCGTCAATAATACCGGAGAAATTTATGAGTGTCGCAGCGCTTCCCACACGTCCCCTTGGCAATACTGGACTCGAGTTGCCGATCCTTAGCTTCGGAGCGTCATCGCTCGGGGCCGAGTTTCGCAACGTTGAAATATCTGAGGTTTTCGCCAGCGTCCACGCGGCGCTCGAACTTGGCATGAACTTGATCGATACGTCGCCCTACTATGGTCGCGGGATGTCGGAAGTCATGTTGGGCGTTGCACTCAAAGATATTCCTCGTGACCAGTACATGCTTTGTACGAAGTTAGGCCGCTACGACGTGAACCATTTCGATTTTTCGGCAAAGCGGGTGGCCGAAAGCATCGACGTCAGCTTGCATCGATTGCGGACCGACCATCTCGACATTGTGCTTTGCCATGACATCGAGTTTGTGCCGCTCGGACAAATTATCGAAGAGACGCTTCCGGCCGTCAGGAAGGCGCAAGCCGAAGGCAAGGTCCGCTGCGTCGGGATCAGCGGCTATCCGATGAAGGCGTTTAACGAAGTCGCCGCCCAAGCAGACCTCGACTGCATCATGTCGTACAACCAATACACGCTGCAGAACACACGGCTTGTCGATGACGTGTTGCCGGCGTTGAGGCCGAAGGGGGTCGGGATCATGAACGCGGGGCCTTTTGCGGCGCGGTTGTTGACCAACGCACCGCTGCCGAGTTGGCATAAAGATTCGCAAGAAGTTCGCCAGGCCGCGCGTCGTGCCGCTGAGCTTTGTGAACAGCGAGGCGTTGATATCGCGAAGCTTGCACTTCAATTTTCGTGCAGTCATCCCGATTTGGCGACGACCGTGGCTGGCAGCGCCAATCCCGAGAACATTCGCAAGTGGGCTGATTGGATTAGCCAACCGATCGACGAAGAACTGCTCGCAGACGTTTTGAAACTATTTGAACCCGTCCACAATATCAGCCATCGTGAAGGGCTAGCGGAGAATAACTAACGATGAAAGCGTTACAAATCAGCGACGTACGTACATGGAAGCAGATCGATATTCCAGAGCCGGGTGACCCGGGGGCGGGGGAGGCGTTGGTTCGCGTTCACCGCATGGGCGTGTGCGGCACCGACGTCGGCTGCTATCTAGGAAAGTTCCCGTTCTTTGCGTTTCCGCGAATCCCAGGACATGAACTGGGGGTCGAGGTTGTCGCGGTCGGCGCAGGGGTGAGCAATGTCAAACCCGGCGACCGATGTTGTGTCGAGCCCTATTTGAATTGCGGCCAATGCGATTCGTGCGTGCGAGGACATACCAATTGTTGCGAACACAATCAAACCTTTGGCGTGATGTGTGATGGCGGTCTGACTGACCAAGTGATCTTGCCGGCGAGAAAACTGCACCCGGTTGATTCGCTTACCTACGAGCAAGCCGCATTGGTCGAGACATTGGCGATCGGCTGTCACGCGGTTGACCGGGGCGCCCCGAAGGCTGGGGAAAACGCGTTGATCCTGGGTGCCGGACCGATTGGATTGTCGGCATTGGAATTCGCAAAGCTCGCGGACGCCAACGTGATCGTGGCGGACATCAATCAGCAGCGACTCGATTTCGTCGCCAATTCAATGGGCGTTACCAAAACGGTGCTGTTAAAAGGAAACGATCAAGACGTCGAAGCGATCCGGCAGCTGGGCGACGGACGCTTAGCAGACGTGATCGTGGACGCCACTGGAAACAATCACAGCATGGTGCGTGCGTTTGAGTTCGCTGCCTTTGCGGGGCGCGTTGCTTACGTTGGCATCACTCAAAATGATTTACAATTTCCTCATGCAGCCGTCTTTCATCGTCGCGAGTTGACGTTGTTGGCTAGCCGCAATGCATTGCCGCGGGATTTCCAGCGAATCATTCGTCTGATCCAAGAGGGCAAGATCAACACGGGGCCATGGATCACACACCACGCGCCGTTTGCAGAGGTGCCCAACGTGTTCGACTCGTGGATCGATCCCAAGTCAGGAGTCATCAAGGCGATGATTGAGGTGACGGCGTGATGTCGAGTTCCAGATGACGATCACGGTTTTCCCCACGACAATCATTCCCGCGACCGTCATTGCTGCGACACTTAGTGATGCGACGCAAATGCTGCGACGTTCATGAATTCAGTACAAGTCCTTCCCAACAACAACGAGTCAACGTGCAAATGTTTCGACAAACGATTCCAAAAACCATTTTGTCCGTCGTGATCCTGATTGCCTTTGTCATTGCATCGCAAGGCATGACGGTTCGGTTGTCGGCCGCTGATCCATTGGCACCCCATCCCAAGGTACCTGCGGCACTGGAACAAATTGATCAGGTGGTGAGTGATGGCCCGTTTGCTCCGACCTGGGACTCGCTCGAAGAGTACGAGATTCCGCAGTGGTACAAGGATGCCAAGTTTGGAATTTTCATTCACTGGGGGGTGTATAGCGTGCCTGCCTTTGGTAGCGAGTGGTATCCGCGGCAAATGTATATCGATACCAAGCGGCGCGGCGACAATTTTTTCGAACATCACATTGCGACGTATGGCCCGCAGTCAAAGTTTGGCTATAAGGATTTCATTCCGAAATTCAAAGCCGAAAAATTTGATCCGCACGCCTGGGCCGATCTGTTTCAGCAGGCCGGGGCCAAGTATGTCGTGCCCGTGGCCGAACATCACGATGGGTTTCCCATGTACGACTGCAGTTTCACGGAGTGGGACGCAACGGAGATGGGACCGAAGCGTGACATCATCGGTGAATTGGGATCGGCGATTCGCGATCGAGGCATGCGGCTTGGACTGAGCAGCCATCGTGCGTTCAATTGGAAGTATTACGTCCGGCGGCCCGATTTCGATAACGCCGATCCTAAGTACGCCGGGCTGTATGGCCGGCCGATGCCGTTTTTATTCAAAGAAGATGCCGCGGATTACCAATCGCGGTTTGAACCTCAGGACAAGCAGTTCAAAGAGGATTGGTTGGCACGGACGTGCGAGATTGTCGACAAGTACGATCCCGATTTGGTCTGGTTCGATTTCGGCATTACCGCCAACCACGACACGCATTTCTCGGACAATCACTATTCACCCTACTTGCAGCGTTTCGCGGCGTATTACTACAACGCGACGGCGAAGCGGCAGGGCGACCTCGGCATCATCAATTACAAATGGCAAGCCTTTCCCGAAGGCGCTGCGGTCCTTGATCTTGAACGTTCTAAGATGGATGCGATCCGCGTTCCGTTTTGGCAGACCGACACCGCGATCAGCAGCAGTTCGTGGGGCTACACCGAAAACCAAAAGTACAAATCGGCGGGGCGGTTGGTCGATGACCTTGTCGACATCGTCTCGAAAAATGGTTGTTTACTGCTAAACGTTGGGCCTCGTGCCGATGGGACCATCCCCGAAAAAGATCGCGAGATCTTGCTCAGCATCGGCCAGTGGCTACAGATCAATGGCGAAGCGATCTACGGGACCACTTATTGGAAAAGTTTCGGCGAAGGTCCTACCAAGACGACTACCGGACACCTTGCCGAACACAAAGATCAACCCTTTACAGCCAAAGACATTCGCTTTACTCGGAAGGGCGACACGCTCTATGCGATCCTGCTCGATTGGCCCGAATCGAATCAGATCTCGATCCAATCGCTCGCCGAGCAGGCTGGCGATGAATCCATCGACGTTCACTCGGTCAAGTTGCTCGGATCCCAGGATGAAATCAAGTGGCGTCGTGATGCAAGCGGCTTACACGTCAACCTGCCTGCGAAAGAGCCGTGCGAGTTCGCTTACGTGCTGAAAATCGATTGAGCCGTGTCACGGCGCGGTGCATCCGAGAAAAGTCGCTCAAAAACGGGTGGTGCACGGACAGCAACCTTCGCTGTCTGGATGGTAATTGGGATTTGCACGGCAACGATCCACGCTCGTCCATGCATTGACGAGCGACGCTGCGGAACGTGTAGCGGACGTCGTCAACGGCTCGTTGATCTATTGACGTTTCCTGCGGCAACGGGTGTATGATGGACTTCCTAGTCCGTCAATGATGTATTGGACGGACTAGGAAGTCCGTCCTGCGACTAATTCAACAGCCCGTCAACGGCTTTTGGAAATATTAAGCCGCTCGCGCGCCAGCGGCCCCCGCACAGCCCGGTGCCTTACGGCGAATGCCATCTACTTTTGGGTAGCACACGGCACGGGGCCCGCTCGCTTGCAGCGAGTGGAACGTTCGATTTTGACCGGACCGCTTGCGCAGCGCCGCCGAAAACCACTCGATTGAGACGAACTTCGAGGGCACCGGCCGTATTCCAGTCGTTCGCTCCTTCCGAACAGCCCCGTAAAAAGACAAACGGCTTTCTTGACAGATAACCTAATTTGATATATCGTTAATCGACGATAAGCAATTTAGTTGGGTTTCTTTAGGCAAAACCTCTAAGGCGAAAAACGATGGGGCGATCCAAGGCAGAAGCGGAAAAGTGCTGCAGCAGCGACGAAAAGCTGGCGTTGCCCGATGTCGCTGGGGCTGAGGATTTGGCCAAGCTGGCGTGGGCACTGGCGCATCCGGCGCGCGTGCGTATCGTTCGGCTGCTACGGAACCGGACGTCATGCATGTGCGGCGAAATCGTCGAAGAGATGCCGCTGGCACAGTCGACGGTGTCCCAGCACCTGAAGATTTTGAAAGAAACCGGCTTGGTGCAGGGCGAAATTGACGGCCCTCGCGTTTGCTACTGCATCAACCCCGATGCGATGGCACGGCTAAAGAAGTTTATCGCAGACCTATAGAGATTCGCGGTCACCCTGCTTGGCTTGAGAAACCGGCAAGGGAACCGCATCGAACAGAGCAAAAAATTTTAACAAAGCCTATCGTTATTCGGCGATAGGCGATTGATTGAAAGGAGCAGAAAATGCAGCCGCGAACTAATGAACGAATGATTGTGGATGACGTGCGAGACCAATATGCCAGCGTTGCTCGAGGCGAGCTGACCAACGAAACAACGGCAGTCCGGTCGATCGCGTCGGCGTTTGGTTACACCGAGGACGAACTGAATCAATTGCCCGCCGAAGCCAACATGGGGCTGTCGTGCGGTAATCCTTTGGCGTTGGCTGGGATTCGCGACGGCGAAGTCGTCGTGGACCTCGGATGCGGCGGCGGGATGGACGTGTTCTTGGCCGCTCGTAAAGTCGGGGCAACCGGCCGCGTGATTGGAATCGACATGACCACCGAGATGCTCCAGCGGGCTCGCGCGGGCCAGCAGAAACTCGGACTGACCAATGTCGAGTTTCATCAGGCGACGATTGATCAGTTGCCGCTAGCGGACAACTCGGTCGACTGCGTGATCAGCAATTGTGTGATCAATCTCGTGCCGGACAAGTCGGCTGTGTTTCGCGAAATCCTGCGGGTTCTCAAGCCGGGTGGCCGCGTGGCATTAAGCGACATTGCGCTGAAACAAGAACTGCCCGCGGATGTCAAACAAAGCGTCGAAGCCTATGTCGGTTGCATCTCCGGCGCGATTCTTGTCGACGAGTATCGCCGCCTGCTTGAACAAGCTGGATTCGAGTCGGTCGTGGTGACCGACACGGCAGCCGATTTGAATGCTTATGCGATGGCAAGTGATGGCGGTTGCTGTGGCAGTGGCTCGTGCAACTCAGAGGCTGACGAAGCGGCAGCCGCTGCTGAGCCGCAATCGCTGCATGACGGACTAGCCTCGGTCATGCAATCCTTTGACGCCAATGCGTATGCCGCAAGCGTTCGCGTGCATGCGCTCAAGTCAACATCAACACCAATGAACGAATCCAATTCCCAATCCAAATCCCATTCGTTTTCACAGGAGAACAAGATGAAGACCGTACAAATCTACGACAAACCAATGTGCTGCTCGACCGGCGTGTGTGGGCCAGATGTGGACCCCGTGCTGCCAAAGTTTGCAGCGGATCTCGATTGGCTCAAAGAACAAGGCCATCATGTCGAGCGTTACAACTTGGGACAGCAGCCACAGGCGTTTATCGAGAACAAGTCGATTCATCATCTGCTTAGTACCGCCGGAACGGACTGTTTGCCCGTGGTGGTCATCGATGGCCAAATCGTCAGCAAAGCGGTGTATCCGTCGCGAGAAGACTTTGCCGGTTGGTTTGCCGGGGCAGCCGCCAAGCCCACATTGCCGGTGGCTCAATCCGGTGGTGGCTGCTGCGGATCGAGCGGCTGCTGCTAGCGACCACACACCAAGCCGAACTTTTCAGCCAATGCCATTTGCTTTGGGAGTTCACGGGGGATTTTGTTAGCGGAGTAACGCTGGGCCCGCCCGGTCTGATTCGAACGTGTTATTCGCCGCAACCGGGCGGGCCCCTCGCCGCAATCGCTCCCCAAAATGTCGATGGCGTTGGCCTTTCGCCCGCGAAATACAACCAACACGAGGAACTTGAACCATGAAATTCTTAGATCATCCATCCCGCAACTTGTTCTTCACCGGCAAAGGCGGCGTTGGCAAAACATCGGTGGCTTGTGCGACCGCAGTGAAGCTGGCCGACTCAGGAAAAAAAGTCTTGCTGGTTTCGACCGATCCGGCATCCAATCTGGATGAGGTGTTTGATGTTTCGCTGGAAAACCACCCGACGCCGATTTCTGCGATTCCTACGCTCTCGGCGATGAACTTGGATCCAGAGAAATCGGCAGCTGAGTATCGCGAGCGGATGGTGGGGCCGTATCGAGGGCTGCTGCCTGATGCGGCGATTAAGAGCATGGAGGAACAATTCTCGGGATCTTGCACGCTCGAGATTGCGGCATTCGACGAGTTTTCACGGTTGTTAGGCGACCCGGCGGTTACGGCCGAGTTTGACCATGTGATCTTCGATACCGCTCCGACCGGGCACACGCTGCGACTGCTAACCCTGCCATCGGCTTGGGATGGTTTCATGTCACAAAATACGACGGGTACCAGTTGTCTCGGACCACTTGCTGGTCTACAGGAGCAGCAAAAGCTTTATCAACAATCGGTGCGAGCACTTTGTGACGCGGCCACGACCACGTTGGTGTTGGTGGCTCGAACGGAAAGCAGTGCGCTGCGAGAAGCGGCACGCACTAGCGAAGAACTGGCAGAACTCGGCGTTGGGAATCAACATCTTGTCATCAATGGTGTGTTCCAAGCCGTCGACACGACGGATCCTTATGCCGTCGCCCTGCAACAGCGAGGCGCCGCGGCAATTGACGAGATTCCGGCGGGGCTCAACGCGTTTCCGCAGACCACCGTTCCTCTGTGCCCCGGTGTAATTTTGGGGATCGATTCGCTTCGCCGACTTGGCACGCTCGATAGCGCTGTGGCGACCGATGTCGCCGACGAAAGCGTCTCTGGGGACGATGAACTAGCACCCCTGTCGGGCTTGATTGATGATTTGGTAGCACCTGGTCACGGTGTCATCTTGGCGATGGGCAAAGGGGGCGTTGGCAAAACGACCGTCGCGGCCGCCGTTGCGGTCGCGATCGCCCAGCGTGGCTATGACGTTCATCTTTCCACCACGGACCCCGCTGCCCATCTCGAAGCGGCGATGAACGACGAACGCTTACCCAACTTGTCGATCACGCGGATTGATCCCGCTGCTGAAACCGCCCGCTACTCGGAGGAAGTCTTGAGCAGCGCTGGCGCGAATTTGGACGAGCAGGGCAAGGCGTTACTGCAAGAGGATTTGCGGTCTCCATGTACCGAGGAAATTGCGGTGTTCCGCGCGTTTGCGGATGCCGTTGCTGCGGGGACAAACAAATTTGTGGTACTCGACACGGCTCCGACCGGCCATACGGTGTTGTTGCTCGTTTCCGCGTTGGCTTACCACCGCGAAGTCACCCGGCAATCCAGTGAGATGCCCGAAGCGGTCGAGAACCTGCTGCCGCGACTCCGCGATCCGGACTTCACACGCGTGCTCATTGTCACCTTGGCAGAAGCCACTCCGGTCCACGAAGCGGCTGCACTGCAGCGAGATCTGCGGCGTGCCGAGATCGAGCCGTATGCGTGGGTGGTCAATCAGGTGTTGAGCTCGCTGCCGCTAACCGATCCGCTGATGAAGCAGCGTCAGAAGCACGAACAGCAGTACCTTCGCGAAGTAAGTCAACAGCAAGCCAGTCGCGTGGCCATCATCCCATGGCAGTTACAGCCACCGACCGGGATTCAGGGGCTAAGCCGACTAACGCATTGCGACCTAAGCACGTCGCCATCCTAGTTTTTTAGATAGCGATTACGGCGCGGAGCTCGTCCGGTTGCGGTGACAAAAAGTTCGAAATTGGCCGGGCTGCTTGCGCCGCTCCACTATACCGGTGCGATTTCCCGTAGTGTTCCCGTAGTGGACGAGGACTACGAGTCCCCGTGATTTGCCTCAAAACGAGAGAAGGATTCTCGTGTTCGGTTGGCATAGGCGACCAGGGCCAGCATCACCGGAACTTCGACTAACACTCCCACAATTGTTGCTAAGACCACTGGCGACGAAGCTCCGAATAATGTGATCGCCACGGCCACCGAAAGCTCGAAAAAGTTCGAAGCGCCGATCATCCCGGCCGGGGCGGCGATGTCATGATGGCAATGCAGTCGGTAACACGCACCATAGGCCAGAAAAAAAATCAGCACCGTTTGCAAGATCAATGGAATCGCGATCAGGACAATGTGCAATGGATTGTTAATGATCACTTCGCCTTGGAAGGAAAAGATCAAGACCAAGGTGAGCAGCAATCCGGCAATCGTGATGTTGTTGAACTTAGGCAGAAAGGCATGCTGAAAATACGTTTCCCCTTTCGAGCGGATGACAAGGTGTCGCGTCAAGACTCCGCCTACCAAGGGCACCACCACAAAGAGCATCACCGAGACAATCAGTGTCATCCATGGAATCGTGATGCCACCAATGCCCAACAGCAACGCCACGATCGGCGTGAAGGCAACCAAAATAATCAAGTCATTGGTCGCCACTTGGACGACCGTGTACGCCGCGTTGCCTCGCGTCAGATGGCTCCATACAAACACCATCGCGGTGCAAGGAGCTGCCCCCAGCAATACCGCGCCTGCTAAGTAGTCCTTAGCTAACTCGGGTGATATCCAAGGGCGGAAGACGTAATAGAAAAAGAACGCTGCGATGCCGAACATCGTGAACGGTTTGATCAACCAATTCACAATCCAGGTGACGAACAAGCCTTTGGGGTTCTTGCCCACGTTTTTGACGCTGGCGAAATTGACCTTCATCATCATCGGGTAGATCATCAACCAAATCAGGATGGCGATCGGGATCGAGACGTTGGCGTATTCAAATTTTGCCAGCACCCCAGGGATTGCCGGCACGAATTTCCCGATCAACACGCCGATCACCATGCACAACGCGACCCAGATCGTGAGATTCTTTTCGAAAAAGCTAATTCCCGTGTTTGCTGATTTGTCCATTTCGATGTTCTTTCCGTTTCAATTTTCTCGGATCTAGCCGGGGCGGCGTGTGCGTCGCGAGGTGAGGCCCGGTGTCGGGCACGTCGATGCTATGGCTTCTTTGAGCGGCGTTTGGGACGACAATCTTCGATCGCTTTGGCCAACTCGCGAAAGACTTCGTTTAGGTGTTTGTATCGCACCGCATAAAAGACCGTGCGACCTTGCTTTGTGGCAGTTAAAACGCCCGCCTTTTCGAGCACACTTAAATGACGCGAGACGACCGAAAAATCGACTTCACAGCATTCAGTCAGCTCGGTGACCGAACACGGTCTTCCCCCTTTTGCTAGACAAGACAGCAACTTCAATCGTGTCGGTTCCCCGAGCGCTTTGAATAAATCCGCGTCGAGCAAATCGTCGATAGGCCCGGTACACAGCGAGGCTTGCTTTAAATTCATGGCAATTTTATTAAGTGCATGCTTGCGTCAATATGCAAGGATAGGGGCTACCGCGATGGGCGTCAAGCAGCTAGGATCATGCCTGCTCGCGTGAGATCAAGAGCTTATCAAGGAAATAGGTATGACATCGAACCAACCGGAAAAAGCGTCCGCCGATTTTTACCCGCTGCTCAAACAATACCTCGATGATGGAGTGAGTCGATTTGATGCGATTCCGGATGAGCGAAAGGATGATCTGGCGAAAGTCGCCGAGTACATTTGCGATCGTCATGCTAAGTCAGAGACGGCGAAACTGACGTTCATCTGCACCCACAATTCGCGTCGCAGTCATTTCACGCAAATTTGGGCACAGCTAGCGATTGAGTATTATGGCTTGGATCGCATCGAAACCTACTCAGGCGGCACCGAGGCGACCGCTTTGAACCCACGCACGGTCGCTGCGCTACAGCGATGCGGGATGAAGATTGTGGCCGAGGACGGCGGCGGGACAAACCCACGCTACCGCGTCTATCGTTGGGATTCCTCCGCTCCGCTGGTTTGTTTTTCGAAGGTGTACAGTTCGCCGCCCAACCCGAGCAGGGACTATTGCGCGGTAATGACATGTTCCCAAGCCGACGAAGCATGTCCGCTTGTATTAGGCTGTGATCTTCGCTTGCCGATTCGCTATGAAGACCCCAAAGTCGCAGACGACACCCAATTCGAGAGTCAAACGTACGACGAACGGTCCGCTCAGATCTGTAGCGAAATGCTTTACCTAATGTCGCTGGTTAAGAACGGCAAACGCTAAGCTCCGAAAAAGCGTTTCTCGATTTAGATTCCAATCAGGGCTCACTCAGCTCTCGGCAGTCGCATTTTATCTCACAGTGCGTCAGGGCTCGGCGAGGTCGGACGGATGCAACGAATCAACGTCGCCATCACGACGATGGCAGAAGCGACGCGTCGTCGCAAGCGTTCGGTAGGGCTGCGGCCGTGAATAGCGGGGCGAGACGCTCTCGCATCGAGCTCGTAGAAAGACGCACTGCTGCGATCGTATGAGAAAGTCGCGTGCGGCATGCAAAAGAAGTTTTTGCAGCGTCTTGATTCGCAGTGCCAATGCGACTCGAGCGATTTTCGTGACGGTGGAGCTGTCACAAGGTTCACCTGATAAACGTCGATGACGGTGTCGTGCGGCGCGATAACAACCAGTACCAGACCCAGCCGGCGATGAACAATTGCAGCGGTATGCGTAGGATCAAATAGGATATTCCCCACTGATGCCCGCCAACTGGTGCCTCGACCCATGCGCTATAGATGTTTACCGGAAGGAAGGCCATCAGCATGACTAGCACGGCAACTGCCGCTGTAGGTCGTGTCGCTGGAAATACGACCAGCAAGGCCAGCACCCATTCCAAAATGCCCGTTATCAGGACTGCTTCATATCGCAACGGCATGAACTCGGGCAACATTTGCGTCATCTGTTGCGTGCGAACAAAGTGAGACGACCCGGTCAACATCAGCATCATCCCAACGCCAATCGCTGCACTGTGTTGCAGTTGGTGAATGCGGTGAAGTAAGCGACAGATGATATACGGGGCGACCAGCAAAGTAAGCATCAAAATGGGAGCAATCATTTTTGCAATCTCATTGTCGGTGATGGTTCCGGACTCAATGGACAATTCAGCCGCTCGCGTTTATGGCGAATGAAACAAAGGTGCCCTTCGAGATGTTCGATGTAGAGAGAAACCATCTGCCGAAGCGAGACTGGTCCGGCAACTGAATGGTGCCCCACGCGGTCAAATGCCAGAGTCGGTAACTGACGCAGGACGCGACTCCATTGACGTCGATTGATGCGGAACAGCAACATCGCGTCTTCGATCGATTGAAGTTCAGGTTTGAGATCGCGAATGAATGCGGTTTCGTCAAAGTTTAAAAGACTTGGTTCCTCCATTGCAACAATGCGTTTCATCCGTTCGATCGAGACGGCATCACTGTCGGCCAGGTGGATCACAACCTCGTGAATCGACCAATCGCCGGGGCCAGGCTTGGCATGCTGATGTTTGTGTGTGGTGCCGGAAACCGCCAATTCCAATCGGTCAGGCCCGTTTGCGTACTGATCAATGGTCTTCAGAAAATCATTCATCACAAACCCTTCAAGGAAAGTCGTTGCAGGACGAATGCGAGCGTCCGTCCACAGCAACGCAGACCAACAAAAGAACACGCCGCACTTGTCGCTTGCAGAATACAAGTTATAGTTTTAGCAAGTGGCTTGCGGAATGCAAGCGACCGAAGCGTTTTTTTAGCAATCGAGTTTACGCGGTAAGTGGTGACCAAATCATCGCCAGCGGAGCAACGTACGAACGACGCATTGAAGGCGGGGTTGTGATTCAAACGCGGTCCCTATCGTTACGGCCAAGTGTCCGCTGTGATTGTTGCCCAGTGGCACGAGCGTTTGGGACGCAATCGAAGATCGACCCTGCTGCAACACAAAGTGTCTCGTGCCGCTCCGCTGACAACCATGGTCACTTTCAAGCAAATCCTTACTCTTTCCACCCAAACCTCATTAAGGAATGGACCGATGAAGCTTTCTCGTCATGTGTTCGCATTGCTGATTCTATCAGCGTGGCTTTCATGCAGCGTGTTTGTGGCCAGCCAAGGCGGATTTCATGCCCGACCCAGCGAGCCGCCACTTTTGATGCTGGCGGCGATTCTAGGGCCCCCGATCATTTTTTACGCACTGATCAACGGGTCTCGTTCGGTGCGTGATTACGTTCATCACCTCAGCCCTGTGTTTCTGACGTCCGTACAAGGGCTGCGAATCCTTGGGGCTGCATTTTTGTTTCTCTGGTGGTTCGGGCATTTGCCATCGCTGTTTGCTTGGCCAGCGGGATGGGGTGATGTCGCGGTCGCCGTGCTTGCTCCGGCAACCGCGGCTGCGATTGCAAGTGACCGCCGCTTTATTCGATCCCACGCATTTGTCGGCTTTCACTTGCTGGGACTTCTCGACTTTGTCGGTGCGGTTGGCAGTGGGCTGATTGCACGGGGAACGTTTGGGATGGCTGCATCGACCCCCGCCACCACCATCCTCGGGGAGCTGCCGTTGTCGCTGATTCCCGGCTTCGCGGTCCCACTATGGATCTGTTTTCACTTAGCAGCACTCGAGCAGCGGCGATCGACGATTGGTGCCGAGTCTGCGGACGACAGGGGGGGCAAGTCAAGTCGATCACCAAGGACGGGCGAGAGCTTTTCCGCAACTTGTGACTTGCAATCGACCGCTTTAGAATAGGAACGATGAAAAAAAAGTTGCAGCTTCAGCAGTCTTGGCGATCTTATTGTCCGGTATCACGCACGCTGGATTTAGTTGGTGACAAGTGGACTTTGGTTGTCGTGCGAGACCTGCTTCTCGGGATGACTCGCTACGAGCAGTTTCTCGATCGTCCAGAAAAGATTTCGACAAACATTCTGGCGAATCGGCTCAAACGACTGGAAGGTCTCGGGTTTGTCCAGCGGCGGCTGTATAGCGACCATGCCAATCGATTCGAATACTTGATCACCGCCGAGGGCGAGCGGCTTCGTCCACTCGTCCAGTCCATCGTCGAGTGGGGACTCGAGAATATCGACGGTGCCGAGACTCGACTGTGGCAAAATTCCAAGTCGCAGAAAAAGGTCTCTCGCAAGAAAGCGACATAGCGGAGAAGTAAACGAATTGCTCAGGCGGGGCCATTCCGATGGTTAGGTTTGCGATACTTGTTGAGTCGATGCGAGCATGGAACCGTGCCGAGGGATCGAAGTTTGCCTAAATTGATTCGGACCACATCGTGCCCAATTGCAAGTGCCTAAATATAAGTGCCCGAAAAAGACACCGCAGCCTTGTAAGGGGCTGCGGTGTTGTGCGTTATCCGATGTTCATGCTTCATGCAGCATCCGATTTCAGGACTTGATCCGCGATGCGTTTGGGCAACGCTTCATAACCATCAGGCGTTATCGCAAACGTACCCTTGCCTTGCGTCAGTGAACGAATTCGTTGGCATCGTCAAGCATCTCGACAAGCGGAACTTGAGCTTCGATTTGACAGATCCCTTCCAAGTCATGTGACCTTCTCATGCTCCATGCCGTCAAGTATTACGACGCGAACGCCGACCACGGGATAATTGCCAAGCAATCCACATGACAGCGCTTCGATGACTCCTTCACGAACCGCAGCGATGTAAGACCGCGAAATGCGACCGCCCGCCACACAATCACGAAATTCGAATTCGGTTTCTGAATCGGCAGGAAGAGGCTCCAACGAAATCAGCAAGCCACAAAGTGTCGCTGTCCAGTTAGTCCCTGTCCAATGGTGTTGGTCAAGGAGGGTATGACGATCAACGCAGTGTGAGAGAATCCGTTTGGTGTGCATATTGATGCAGGCTTCCGCGGTACAGGCTAGGATGTAATCGGCGGGTTTGCGTCCGAGCGTTGTGATGCGTGTGTGTCGTGATCGGCTTGAACCTCTGCCACAAAGCGATACCGAAGGATCCGCATCCCTCGTCACTTTGCTTGACGTCACTCTTTTGACTTGTCATGAATTTTGAAGCATTCCACCGCAGCAATTCCTGGAGCTTCAGCGGCGTGTCGATGATACGCCGCTGCAGCCTCGGGGGTTTATGCCTGTGGTGTCTACTATCGTTGGTTGGCCCGGTCTATAGCACCGAGCCAGCAACCCTACCGATCAGTAAGATCGTCGATTTGCTGCATACACCTCGGCACGAGGCGGCAAAACGCAAGGTGGTTCGAGTCCAGGCGACAATCTCGTCGGTGGGTGACGGAATCATTACTTGGCCAACTCACCCTGGTGCAGCGAAGTCATTTTGTTTGGAAGATGCCACCGGTGGAATCTGGGTGCGGTCCAGTCTGGCTTTGGATGAACAGCTTTTTCAAGACGCCAGTTTTCTTTCGTCACTTTCTTACGGTACAAAAATTGAACTCGTTGGGCTGCTCGACGCGGGCGGTTTCTCGCCCGTGTTGCTACCGATGCGGATCACGAAATTGGGCGAGGGACACTTACCAGCGGCGACGGTACCCGACATGAAGCGATTCCTCGGTGGAGCAGAAAATATTCGCCGTGTCACCGTCCGCGGGGTCGTCCAAAACGTTACCAAGGAGACGAAAAACTATTGGCTGCTGCGAGTCGAGACCGGCGTTGGTCACTTCTTGGTGCGATTGCCGCTGGAGGAACAATACGGGCCAGACAGGATGCTTGATGCGGAACTTCAAATCACCGGTCTTGCTGGCGCCTCTCGGAACTGGCGATTCGAATTTGTTTGTCCTCGCATGATCGTTGATCACCGTGGTCACGTTGAAATCCTGAAACCAGCCCCCAACGATCCGTTTTCGGTTACCAAGGTATCACTGGCGCAACTGGATGGCTTTAAGCCCGAGGGACGTCCATTGCATCGTCTGTGTTCCCAGGGGACAGTAACGTATTGTGACGGCGATTCTCTGTTGTATATTCAGGATGACGGAGTGGGCGTTCGGGTCAGCGTTAGTGATCTGGATTCGATCGAGATTGGTGAGCGAGTGGAAGTGTCCGGCTTTATCGACAACAGTCACTATTTCGCGGGGTTTCGCGGTGCGTCGGTACGAAAGCTCGGCGATGGAGAAGCGACCGAGTCGGTATTAGCGGATTTGCCTGAAATCTTTGACGAACGCTCTCGATTTGTCTCCGGCGAAGCAAAAGAAATCGTGAACTACGAGGGACGGCTTGTTCACTTGGAGGGCGAAGTTCTTAGCTTTCAACCTCGGGTCGGAAATGGGCAGAATCAATTGGTTGTTGATTGTGGTCAATCGACAACGACCGCATTTCTGCCGGGTAAGGTCAAACCGTTGCGTCCCGGAACGAAGGTTCTAATGACGGGGATCGCCAATATGACGTTCGCTTCACCTGACACATCGGCAAATTTGGCCATGCCGACCGGATTGGATTTGTTGCTGAGGGACGCACGCGATATTTCGATTTTAGAAGAACCGTCATGGTGGACGCGTCAACGAACATTGGCGGCGCTGACCGTGATTACGATCGCTGCGTTGTCCGCGTTTTTGTGGGCGTTCACGCTGCGGAGATCGTTGGATCGCCAAACGAGTCGACTAGCCCGCGAGATGCGTGATCGTCATGACGCCTCACTCGAATTTCAGGCATCGATTCGCGAACGCACTCGTTTGGCGGCGAATCTGCACGATACTGTCCTGCAGACTCTGGCCGGGATTGCCTATCAGATCGATGCTTGCGGTCAGCTGGCCACTGCCAATTCGTCAGATGATCATCAATATCTGCGAACCGCGAGACACATGATACAGAGGGGACAGAACGATTTGCGAAACGTTGTCTGGGCGCTACACTGTATGCCGCTTGAGGACGGCACGTTTGTTGATTCAGTCAATCAACTCGCGAGAAAACAGAGGGTCGAACAAGACATGCAGGTGAACGTCCAGTGCGACGAACCCTTCCCCGTGCTTGCCGATTTTATTGCAGGAAACTTGTTACTGATCATTCAAGAGGCGATCCACAACACAATCAAACATGCCAGCGCGACGAACGTCGACGTTAAGCTATCATGGACACCAGGGGCGGATCATGTTGCCGTTTCCGTTATCGATGATGGGGTCGGTTTTGATACCAGCGACCATCTTGGTCGCAGCGATGGACACTTTGGCGTTGTGAGCATGGAGCAACGGGTGCGACGACTAGGTGGCACATTCGCCATCGAAAGTCAGCCAGGTGCCGGGACAACGCTTCGCGTATCGATTCCTTTGAAAGAGTTTGATCCCGCAATCGACAAAGAACCATGATCATTCACACGGTGGCTTACTCGCACGAAACAGATCACTATGTCCACGTCTGCACCAATCACTCCACTACGACTGCTTCTGATCGACGATCATTCCGTGATGCGAGCGGGATTGGCAAACATGCTGAATGTACGCCCCGAGTTTGAAGTGGTGGCAGAGGCGGGTGATGGTGAAACCGGACTAGAATTACATCATCAGCATGCACCTGATGTGACGCTGCTGGACATCACAATGCCTGGCATGGGTGGAATCAACTGTTTGAAGCGAATCAAACAACAAGTCCCAAACGCTAAGGTGTTGATACTGAGTTCGTCCGAGATTGAATCAGACATGCGTCAGGTAATCCAATTGGGGGCTAGCGGCTACATGCTTAAGTCTGCCTTGCCGGGCGAATTGGTCGTAGCGATCCAGGCCGTCGGACGAGGTGAAAAGTCTTTTGCAAATCATGTGTTGCGTAAGTTAGAGTGTTGCTCCATCACGCCTACCTTGACACCTCGAGAGACAGAGGTGCTCCATTTGCTACGCAAGGGAATGAGTAATCCAGACATTGGGATGACGCTGCAGATCACGCCGCGGACAGCAAAGGCTCATGTGGCGGCCATCCTGGTGAAGCTCGAGGCACACGACCGGGCGGCCGCCGTCGCCCGCGGATTTGAACTCGGTCTGCTACGTCCGTGACGATCGCTTTGATGGTTGGTCTCGCGATGAACCAGTTGGGCGTCATGCATTCGAGCAGCCCTGCAATCGAGCGGCGCTTTACGAATCTCAGTGACGACCCAAGTTGCGAATGATCGTTCCTCTTTGGTTCTCAGACAGCCTGGAAATCGTGGAACTTGGACGTCCTTGATCGCGGCGTGATTCCTCCGCGTTGCGACAGCGCAGGGTAGCCTCCGAAAAAATTTCTTCATACTGGCCAATCGGCCAATAGAAGGGCGGGTGCCACTATCACTACATTAGTGAGCACACCAGCACCGTAGCGAGCTGCTCGGCAAGTTGATGCGGACAACGAGAATCCTTCCATGGGTTGGATGCGTTTTGCAAATCCGCCAGCGACGTCGGTTACGGACGGTTTGGATGCTTGGCTGCAATTTTCACGGAACACGCTGCAATTGGTTCCTTCCTTCTTCGCTGAGTCTAAGGAATTTCCCTTCAATGTTTAAACGACTGGGCCACGCGTTTCTCGCTTGTTTTCTTCTTGTCGTCGTCGGTTGTGGAGATGGCGGAGGGAATAACAAAACGCCTGCCGCGAATGACTACGAGGCCTACATTGCAAAACATCCTGAGGCGGCGATCCACGTCCAGGATCCGCCCGATTAATGATTGAACGGCTAAAAGCAACGCATTTTCAGGGGCGACTGTTGCATCCTGCAGTTTTTATCTCACTTTTTGTAAGGATTCGTTCTATGTGTTTTCGTGCAAAACGACAGGCCTTTACGCTTGTCGAGCTGCTGGTAGTCATCGCAATTATCGGCGTTCTTGTTGGGTTGTTGTTGCCGGCGGTCCAGGCGGCTCGAGAAGCTGCTCGGCGGATGAGTTGCAGCAACAATTTCAAGCAAATTGGACTGGCAATCCACAACTATCACGCCGCCTACAACCGACTGCCGATCCATGGCGGCGGCACGTTGGACAGTGGCAGCGGCACTGCATGGGAAAGCGGAACCTCCACTGCACCCGCAGGACGCAACGCACTGAATCTGTCTTCCTTGGTTGCACTCACACCATTCTTCGAACAGCAGGCGATTTGGGAGCAAGTCGTCAATCCGTACCAGGTTACTTCGGGGGCTGCGATCGGGCGGGTATTCAACCCAATGGGGCCCGATCCAAACCGCAGCATTAGTAACATTACCAATGCGGTGGGTGGCAGTTACGCCCCGTTTGAAACCGACATCGCCTCGTTACGCTGCCCCAGCGATCCCGGCGTTGGCTTGCCCGCTCAAGGTCGAACGAACTATGCCGTGTGCGCTGGAGATTCAGTGTTCATGGGCAACTCTGGTATTCCGAATTCCGTCACTGGCATACCTAGCAGTGGTACTTCGGAGGACGTTCGCACATGTCAGCGTGGATTCTTTGTCCACCGGTCGGCAATGGGATTTCGAGATATTTTGGACGGACTAGCCAACACGATCTGCATGGGCGAGATTGTGACTGATCTAGGGGACCAGGACAAACGAACGCATGCGGCCTTCATCACGGGCGATCTTGCCGTCGCCGGTGGTGCGCTGAGTTGCTCGACCTTTACCGATCCCACGCGACCTCAGTTCTGGGCGTCCACGGCACCGCTTACCGGCACAGCTGAAAATAAACGAGGATATAAGTGGGCCTACTCGCGACCACTGTACACCCAGTTCAATACGATTCGTCCACCCAACCAAGAAGTATGCATGGGGTCGGCGACATCCGGTGGTACTCTTTCTGCGGGATCCCACACGAGCCCAGGGGTCGTCCCTGCGGGTAGCCGTCACCAAGGTGGATGCCACGTGCTGATGGGTGACGGTGCCGTTAAGTTCATTACCGACTCGATCGACGCTGGCGACCAGAGTAGTGCAATGGTCCAGCGGGTCAACAGCATATGGACTGGTCCGTATCTGGGGGCAGGTCGAGCCAGTCCGTTTGGGCTTTGGGGCGCACTCGGTACTCGCGCCAACAAAGAAACGATTTCGACCGAGTTCTAGTGCTTTAGGCTTAGGCATGAACCTCGATTGGCCATCCGGAGGCATGCTGGATGGCCCATAGTGAAACCCGGCCGCTGACGTTGCACCAGTCACGAAAGTGACAAACCGTTCACGACTTAGGCTACGGGCTGTTGGATAAGTTCTTGGTTACGTTTCTCGTTTTCGATTGAGAACGAGACGCCCGATTGGAAGATTTTTCTCTGTTTTATTGCACCGCCTTTTCGGAGTGTTTATTGATGTCGAAGTTGCCACGCCGTTCGTTTTTGAAGAAGTCCGCCGTCGCGGGTCTGTTCATGGGGATTTCCGCGAATAGTTACAACGCAACGTTCGGGGCGGAGGCACCGAGTGAGCGTGTTCGCGTCGGCATGATCGGTGTTGGCAATCAAGGCGGTCCGCGAAACAACATGAATTATTTCATGAACAACATCGAAGCGATCTGTGATCTCGATGCTAATTATCGCGGTGAAGCAGCAGCTTATCTAGATAAGCAAACGGGGAGGTCGGTGATGATGACCGACGATTACCGTCGTCTGCTCGATGCTAAAGATTTAGACGCCGTCGTCGTTACGGTGCCTGACCAATGGCATGCGCTGATGACGATCCAGGCCTGCCAAGCTGGAAAAGACGTTTACTGCGAGAAGCCGCTGACTTTGGTGATCGGCGAAGGCCGTCCGATGATCGATGCGGCTCGTAAACACCGGCGGGTTGTGCAGACCGGTTCGATGCAGCGAAGTGGGCTGGAGTTCGAATTGGCGACGAAGTTGGTGCAATCGGGAGCGATTGGCACGGTGAAAGAAGTCAACGTCACTCTGCCTGGGCCCAACTGGATCGATCATGCGAAATCGCCCGTGCCCAATAGCGTTCCGCCAAGCGACTTCGATTTTGACCGCTGGCTAGGCCCTGCTCCGATGCGTCCCTACAACAAGAATCGCGTTCACTATCTGTTCCGATTCTACTGGGACTACAGTGGCGGTCAGCAGACGAATTTCGGTGCTCACCATCTTGATATCGCTCAGTGGGGACTGGGAATGGATGACAGTGGTCCGATCAGTGTGGAGGGAACCGCCGTTTATCATCCCAATGGTTGGTATGAGACGCCGGATCAAACCGTCATGAAGTACCAGTATGCCAACGGAGTGACGATGAATTGTCGTCAAACGCCTGGCACCCCAAGCAATAAACAGGGAACCGAATTTATTGGCGATAAGGGAAGCCTGTTTGTATGGCGAGGCGGCTTGGAAGCGAGTTCTGCCGACCTATTAAGATCGGTCGACGTTCCCGAACTTCTGGTTCGCGATGGCAATGTGGTGACGCTGCCAAACGAAGAAAAGAGGTACGCCAACATTGCACACGTTCAAAACTTCATTGACTGTGTCAAAACACGCCAGACTCCGGCGGCAGACATAAGCATCGGGCATCGTAGCGCCACGGTTTGCCATCTAGGAAACATCGCCGTGCGGTCTGGGAAGAAAATTACTTGGAATCCACAAACGGAAACCATCGAGGGTGACGCCGACGGGGAACAATGGCTCAACAAAGACTATCGAAAGCCATACAGCTTGGTTTAGCAGTGGTTTGAGCAAACGTTATTCATTCCGTCACCCTATTTTTGGGCCTCCGTAATTCAAAACGATGCTGCGGGGGCGATTTGAATCTAAAAGGAACATCATTGTGCAAAGAGAACATTCGGAACTTGGGCGTCGACAATTCATTTCTCGATCGTTGTTAGCGGGATTCGCCGCCGTTTCAGCTGGACCGCTGGCTAATGCGGCGGATGCCTTGATGAAGGACTATCGCATTTGTGTGTTTGAGAAATATCTTCAGGATCTGTCTTACGACGAGCTTGCCGATGTGGTGGCAGAACTTGGCTTTGTCGGGATCGAGGCAACGGTCCGCAACAAGGGCCACGTGCTGCCCGAACGTGTCGAAGACGATCTGCCAAAGCTGGTAGAGGCGCTGAAGAAACGCAATTTGGAAGTCACCACGATGGCCTCGGACGTGTTGAATCCGTCGGAGCCACTAAGTGAAAAGGTATTGCGGACTGCCAAGTCGTTGGGAATCAATTCGTACCGAATGGGGTTTTACCAATATGATCTCAACAAGCGAATTCTTCCTCAGTTGGATGAGATCCGTCCGCAGGTGCAGGAGCTCGCCGCTTTCAACCGCGATTTAGGGATGACGGCGTTCTATCAAAACCATTCCGATGCGAAGTATGTCGGCGCAACGCTGTGGGACATGTTCGGTTTGCTGCAGGACATTCCCAAAGACCAAGTCGGACTCGCTTTTGATATCCGCCACGCCACCGTCGAAGCCGGTCTATCTTGGCCCGTGCTTTACGATGTTGTGAAGCCGCACATCGGTGCTTTGTTTGTCAAAGATTTCCAATGGGACGGTCGCAAGGCCAAACATGTTCCGTTGGGAACGGGACGTGTTGACCCCAAATTTTTCGAAATGGTCAAAGCCGATGGATTTAACGGGCCGATTTCGTTGCACGTCGAGTATCTCGACAAAGAGGGCACGCAGGCTAATATCGAAGCGCTGCGACGTGATCTTCAAGTATTACGCAATTGGCTCAGCTAGAGTGCGCGTTCGAATTTTTGAATGACCTTTCATCCTTCCCTTCATGGAACAATCACTCATGCTAACAAATCTCGCCATTGGCTCTGCGAAAGCAGTGTGTTGGCAATCTTTCGCGGCTCGGAACACGGCCATCGGAACTCGCACGATGTTAACTCGAATACTGATCTGCGTCGTGCTCGGTTATTCGGTGGGCAATGTTTTCGCGGGCGAGTTCCGCATCACTCCAGATTCTGATCTGAAACCCGTCCTTAAACAGGTCACACCAGGGGATGTCATTGTGCTTGCTAACGGTACATGGACGGATCCAAAACTAAAATTTGAATCGCTCGCTGGCACAAGCGATCAGCCGATCCAGATCAGGGCCGAGTCACCAGGTGAAGTGGTGTTGACCGGAGCGATTGAATTCCGCGTGTCAGGATCCCACGTCACAGTGTCAGGACTCTCGTTTGTCAATCCCGTCGGTACCAGTGACGTTTTTGACTTTCGCACGAAAAGTTCGATCCATGCGCATGACTGTCGAGTCACCGATTGTTCCTTCGCACAGACTGAATCCGGCAGCAGCAAAGAGTCGCGGTGGTTGAATGTGTATGGGACCCGCAACCGGGTCGACCACTGTTATTTTGCCGGTAAGTCCAACGCTGGCACGACGCTGGTCGTGTGGGTGGCCGAAACGCCAGGATCGCACCGGATCGATCATAACCATTTTGGTCCAAGACCTGAACTAGGTAAAAACGGCGGCGAGACGATTCGGATCGGAACAAGCGATGTATCGGAGTTCGTCAGCAAGACGATTGTCGAAGAGAATTATTTCGAACGCTGCAACGGCGAGGCGGAAATTGTCTCAAACAAATCCTGCGAAAATACCTATCGACACAACCTATTTGAACGGTGTCAAGGAGCGTTGACGTTACGTCACGGCCATCGGTGCCTAGTCGATGGCAATATCTTTTTAGGTCATCAAGCAAAGGGAACCGGGGGCGTACGGATCATCGGTAGCGATCATCGTGTTACCAACAACTACTTTGAAGGTTTACGCGGTGATGCCGAACGTGCAGCGATTTGCTTGATGAATGGAATACCGGACGGGCCATTGAATGGCTATGCTCCGGTCACCAATGCACTAATCGCACACAATACGCTTATCGACTGCAAAGTATCGATGGAAATTGGCGTCAGTCCCAGCAAACGCGTGACCGTTGTGCCTTCGGAGTGTCTTATTATCCACAACGTTTTTCTACCTGGAAAATGGGAATTGTTCCGCGTTCAAAATAAGCCAGACAGATTCAATTGGATCGGTAACAAATGTCAAGCGGACGCGACTCGTGGCGCGGATTTGGTCGAGATGCAGCGAGTCGAGATCAAGCTGACGCGAGCAGAGGATGGAATACTCCGCCCCACGAGTTCGAAAACCTTGCAAAGCGATCAGCCGTGTGAGGTCGAGATGGACATCGACGGAGAACCGCGAAAGGCGCATTTTGCGGGTTGCGATGATCCTGGTACGACGTTCACGATCCGTGATTTGGAGAACACGACAGGCCCAATCTGGCGGAGGCCGCTCAAACCGTAATCGGCAAAGCTTCAATCAGACAAATTGACGAAAGTCCGTGTCCGACTACGGATCGCGTAACATCGTAGCGTTGCGAGTTATCGTCCAGCGATACATCGGTAAACGCCATGCGACAAAATCTTGTCATCGTCTGCGTTCTGTACTCCGTCTCACTAGCAATCTTGCTAGCATTTGGCAGCGAGCATACAGTTCGTTCAGAAGATGAACTGGAATCGCTGATTCAGTCCAATCAGGTCAACCCGGGAGACACGATTGTTTGGGCCACGGCGCTGAACTCATCAGGGACAGAGCTTGTTTTGGGACGGTATCCGACAAGCCTGTACGGGGGAGTTTGCCTGACGTTCTCTGAAAGGACAGAGCTTGTTTTCAGGCTTCATTCAATCCGTCCATACGTGGGGGCGCTCGCATGGCCGCTAGCAAATCGCTTCGTGTTTGTTTGTTGAACCGTCCAATATCGTCGGATTATCGGGCATGCCCCGAAAAAAGGGGGGGGGCAGCGTTGCCCCGTAAAAGTGCTGCGTTCCTGGACTCATGCCTGGACTCATGGACTCAGCACGGCATCCCTGGACTCAGCAGTGACGACAGAAAGATTGGTGCGACAGAAAAATGCTTGGATGCGGGGACTCTGGGTATCGCAGTAACTAATCAGGGACAGAGCCTATTTGGGGATGGTATCCGACTGACGTTTCAGGAAGGGACAGAGCTTGTTTTCAGGCTTAATGCAATCCGCCCATACGTGGGGTCGCTCACTTGGCTGCTAGCAAATCGCTTCAAGTTTAGCGTTCGTTGATTCGTCCAATCTCGTCAGATTATCGGGCATGCTCCCGCAGGGGTGTGCCGCACCGCCCCATGGAAGTACTGCGTCCCCCATGAAAGTGTGCTGCGTCCCTGGATGCGATGCCCGATAAAAGTGCTGCGTCCCTGGATGCGCTAAATGCGCTCCGGCGTTCCTGCATCCGCACCGTCCATCACCTTGACTTGGTCAAGATCGACTTGGCACGAATTGGAATGCTTCGAAGGGCCGACTAATGCGGCAGCTTTATTGCTTTGGCTTGTCTCCGGCACCATCGATCAGATGATCCACTCCATCTTCTCCCTTCAAATCATCTTTTTCGAGGTCGTCCGTCAACTCGCCTAGATCGATTAGGGCGGACGCCAGATCGCCGCTGATCCAGTCGGCCATGGCGGCATCCAACGCGGCATGGTTACCTGCATTGGCGACAGAGCCGCCGACAAGGAGATCGTCGCCATCGCCACCTTTCAGTTTGTCCTTGCCCAGCCCACCGATCAACAAGTCCAATCCATCGCCGCCGCTAAGTTGGTCGTCGCCGTCGCCGCCGATCAAGAGATCGTTTCCACGACCGCCGGTCAGCCGATCTTTACCACCGTCACCCTCGATAACGGATGATTCATACCATGCATCGTCGTCGCCATCGGACCCTCCGAGATCGGCGTGGTCGTCACCGTCATCAAGAACGATGCGAACCGTTCGGATAGCGTCTGGATGGAAGTTGTAAACGTCGGCGTCTCCATCAGACCCTCCGTCACTGCCCCCATCAGATCCACCGTGTTTCAGCTTCGCGACCACTTGAACATTGGGGGCATCCAATCCGCCGTCGGACCCGCCATCGCTACCGCCGGTCATCCGCGCCGTGATTTTGTCTTTGCCACTCGTGCCGATAATCTGCAGCTCGCCTGTATTCGGATCGACACGAACGCCGCTGACCCATAATTCGGATGCCATCTTGGTCGCAGCGTCACCGTCATCGTCGGTTACCGTGACCGTGATCGTAAAAATGCCCCCGGTAGCGTACTGATGATCAGCCGCGAACGCATTGGATTGACCGGGTGCGAACGTCAGTACTGTCCGGTCATCATCTGCGTTGGAAGCCGCGTCGTCGATTTCGCCCCAATCGATGACGACTGTATGCGTGTCGAGGATTCCCACGTCGGTGAAACTACCACGAATCGTAAGTGAGTCATCCACCGTTGCCTTCTCTGCCCGTGTTCCCAAACCGACGTTCGTTTCGACAGTCAACATCGGCGCAACGTTTTGGATGGTAATGGTCGACCCCGTAACGCTGGTGTCGAAACCGTCGTCGACCAACACGGCGATGTCATAATCTCCGTCGTCGGCGATGCCGAAGGCGGCAAGTTGCTCAGCGTCGATGGTCGGGCTGACTCCGATTGCGTCGTCAAATTCACCATCGAGATCGAGATCCCAGCGATAGGTCAAATCGTCATTGTCGCCATCAGTGGACGCCGATGCGTCTAGCGTTACGCCGTCGCCTTCGTCAATCACGTATGGTCCCCCAGCGTCCGGGACCGGGATCTTGTTCAGAGGCAGATTCCCAAAATTGAGTCCGGCGATTGTGTCTGCAACGCCTAGTGAGACGCGATGTGCCGAGTCGCTGACGTTTTTGCCAGCCAACCCGTAGTAGGGATAGTTAGTCAGAAATGATCGCTTGAACGCTCCACTGCGATCAAACGCAACAATGCCGGTAAGCGCGCTCGTGTACGACAGCAGAATCTGGTCACCAAGCACGGCGACCCCCTGATCATTCTGGCCGTTGTGCGTAAATTGCGAAACGATCACGCCGGTAACGGGATCAATGAAGATCACGTCGTTCGATCCTGTCGTGGCTACCAATGCATCGGGGTTTTGGATTGCCCCGAGGCCACCGACGATATTTTTTCCATTGTTCAGGCCATCGATGTCCAGCGTGCCGATCACTGTATCGCTGACCGGATCAAAGATCTTGATATCGTCGGCATCGTAATCCGAGATGTAGAGCAAACCGCGAAGTGACGCGATTCCGTCATAGTCGCCGGGACCAATCGAGTCGCGGTCGAGTTCGGCTCCCGTCTCGGGATCGATTTCGACGACGGTGTCGGTATTGGCGTCAACGACAAACAACGACTTGCCATCAAAAGCCAGCCCGACTCGGAAGATTGTGACGTCGTACGCGGGACTCATTTGACTGATAACCGATCCGTCGATTGGGTCAATGCGAAAGATCTCGTCGGGACTAACACCGTGGCGAATGCCAAACAGTATCCCTGATTCGTTGTTCGGCGATGTTTGCTCAAAACGCTCCGGCGGAATTTCGCGAACGACGTAGTTCCCCGGCAATAGGTCCTGAAATACGTATTCGCCGTCATCACCCGTGACCTGAGTCGGCTCGCCATCGTCATGCTCGCCATTGTCATTCAGATCCAAGTAGACCGTAACACCGCTGTTTGGAAGTTCACCAGCATCCCATTGTCCGTTGCCGTCACGATCGATAAACTGCTTGCCTGCGATTTCACCCCGAGTATCGAAAAGGCCGAAATCAAGTCCGGTTGCCGTTTCCCCTGCGGCGAGTTGCACGCGATGCGAGGTCTCGACGACAAGCTTGCCCGCCAAAGCACGCACGGTCAGGTTGTTGTTGCCGTTGTTGATGACGTACGAGTCGATGTACGCTCCGCTCCGATCGAAAATGACCGCTCCATAGTATTCCGGACCATCGTAGGTCAGATGAAGGTGTTGCCCGACAACCGCCGCAGCGATATCGGTTTCACCACCGTGAGCAAAAATGTCTTGCACGGCACCCGTTTCCGGATCAAAAAAGACGAGGCGATTCGATCCCGTGGTCGCGACTAATTGATCTGGGTTCTCAAACGCATCTAAACCGCCGACCAGATTGAATGTTGTTGTTCCATCGGAAACGGAATACTCGTTCGTAATGGTGTCAGTGACCGGGTCAAATTCGAAAATTCTGTCCAAGGTGGGATCGGAAAGGTAGACCTTGTCGTTTAACGCCGCGACTCCGTCGATATTGAGGCCTAGATAATCCGAGTCAATTAGACTTCCTGTATTGGGATCCACTTCATAGAGCGTGTCGGTCTGTGCATCGGCGATGAAGAGCGAGGTGCCGTCGAACGCCATTCCGATGTAGTTGGCACCCAAGTTGACGGGCGAAGGGATTGTCGACAACAGGCTTCCGGTGGTGGGATCAAGTCGCAGGATTTGATCAGGATTGGTGGCGCGATCAAACGCATACAAAAAGGCTTCTTGATCGTGTGGAGCCGTTTGATCAACTCCCTGGGGCAGTGCTTGACGTACGACGTAGGTTCCAGGATCCAGGTCATCGAACGCGTACTGGCCATACTCGTCGGTGGTGGTCGATGGCTCGGCGTTGTCGAGCATGCCGTTGTCGTTGAGGTCTAAATACACGGTTGTATCCGCGACCGATACCTCACTGGATTCTTGTTTGCCGTTTTGGTTTACGTCGCTAAAAACAATTCCTGTGAGTCCCGTGTCGGCTGCAAGCAGTCGGCGTTGCTCAAGTGTTTCCATTCGCAGTCGTTTGTTCAAACAACGTCGGTTCCGCTTGGTTGCTCGCCTATTGCTTGTCCGCTTTGTTACTGATTGGGTTGCCGCCATCGCCTGTTCCTGAAAAAGGGACGCTGAAAAAGGAAAAGTAAGAATCGCCTGCTGAATAGCCACTTGGTCGATGACATTCAGCACATCTACCGAATTGGTCTTTGCAATCTAAGTGGCTTTGACCCACTGGAAGATTGCTTGTCGGCAACGATGCTTAGAAGATTACAAGAAATTGGAACGGATCGCTGACGCGAAAAAAAGAGGTCTATACACTAGATCGGGATCAAGTTTTGGAAAAATTTTTTTGTGAGTGCATGGGCTTGTTTTGCACCCAGGTCCAGTGGACTGAGGAAAAGTTTGCTACTTGCACGTTGTCGAATTGCGGATGCGTTATCATGTAACGCCGGGATGTGCGTGCGGATTCCTGTGATGGTCCACGCATAGTTGGTCAAGTGCGCCGGTCGATAGACATGGTTTGCTGTGCATGGTTTGCTGTGATAGATGCTTCGGTTTGGATGCGAGTTGATCGAACCGCAGAGATTTATCGACGAAAGAAGCGGCGTTAATAAAGGTGTGTCGCGATGCAACTGGGAAACGCTATCGACCGTCCATCCATCGGCTCTCAACGTTCGATCTTGATGCAATCAGGTTCGTAGCGATGCCCACGCGTGAAAGTCTGCTTAGCAATCGCGATCGTGAGCAGAGACTCGAAAACCGCGGCAATATGTAGCCCGACGAATGTGCACTAGGGACGCTCCTCGTTCCGTCGCAACCGTGTTTTCTGTCTACCCAATACCAGACAGCGTTTAACGAACGGGATTTTCGTAGGGTACCTAGCAGAAAGTCAATTCGCTGGTTCTAGAGCCGTATTGTTCCTGCGTGAGAAAATGGTCATGCGGGAAATAAGGACAGGAAGATTGGTGTGACAGAAAAATTCCTGGTTTCAGGGAATGTGGGAATCGCAGTCGCTGCAAACACGCGACTTGATGGCTGATGGTATCCCGGCAACCTACGGTTGGGCAGGAAGATGAGAGGGGCAGGAAAATGTTCGCTATTAAATGTAACTTTGTTGTTTGTTGCGAAACGCTTCGCACGCGGGAGGAGAAAGAAGGTTTGATGACAAGTCGCCGTTGGGCCAAGTGCTCTTATCTTTCTGTCGCACCAATTTTTCTGTCTACCCAATACCAGACAGCGTTTAACAAACGGGATGTTCGTAGGGTACCTAGCAGAAAGTTAATTCACTGGATCTGCAGCCGTATTGTTCCTGCGTGAGAAAATGCTCATGCGGGAGATAAGGACAGAAAGATTGGTGCGACAGAAAGTTTCTTGGTTGCAGGGAATGTGGGAATCGCAGTCGGTGCAAACACGTGATTTGATGGCTGATGGGATCCCGGCAACCTGTGGTTGGGCAGGAAAATGGTCGCTACTAACTGCAACTTCTATTTTTCCTTCCCCAAAGCTTCGCACGCAGGAGGAGAAAAAAATTAGACGACGTACGGTGCAGCGTTGCAGACGGAACGATTGTTTGCGATTGAGTCGCCGTTGGGCCAAGTGCTCTTATCTTTCTGTCGCACCCATTTTTCTGTCTACCCAATACTAGACAGCGTTTAACGAACGGGATTTTCGTAGGGTACCTAGCAGAATGTCAATTCACTGGATCTGCAGCCGTATTGTTCCTGCGTGAGAAAATGCTCATGCCGGAGTTAAGGACAGAAAGATTGGTGCGACAGAAAGATTCGAAGCAGACAATGGTCGCTAGCAAGGGGAGGTTCTGTTATTCGTCGCGTGTTTGATCGGCGGGAGTTGATGGCGGGTCAGCGATGCTGCGTTTCGCCTCATCACTTATACGCGTGAGCACGGCCTCTAACGTTTTGTTTGGCAGCGCCAGTTCAACGCGGTCTCCCTCGTCGTTAAACGTGGTGTTCCAGGTATGCTTTTCAGCTTGCCAGCCCCGCAAAAGGTCGGCGAACGGTAAAACTGACTGCTTGTCGGTCCAATACTGAATATGCAGTTGTTCGTCACGGACCCACCACCGTCCTGCAAGCCCCGAGTCGGAACGAAACGTGCGGTCGGATGCAAATTCGCACACCGGTCCTGGTTCGTTGGTCGGTAGAATGGTTTGCTGCCACTGGCCAACGAACCGCGCCTCGGACGCCGAGAGAGGAGCGAAGAAGGGAAAGGATGTCGGGGCAACCTGCGGTGCGTTCGCTTTCGGAACCGTCGACTCGGCATCAGAACGGATTTCGCCGTCCTCGCCAAACGCAGGATTCAGCAGTAGAACGACGATAAGCAGTGAGAGTCGCAGCATGTCCGCCCTCCAACGAAGTGAGTGGTGATTAGGACGTTTTGATTTCGCTATGGTGACAATCTGATGACGCGTGCCGCCAAACGATTCCGGTAGCCGATTTTGGGACAGTCTGCAGAGTCGTCGGCGCCGCTCAATCAGGTCGAGCAACGACACCGCCAATGTATCCGCCTATGATCGATACGGCAAGGAAATAAGTGATCGTCCAGGTAACAAGCAGTGTCCGCGTCAACAACCGCTCGTCAATCATTGAAACCAGGCAAATGCCAATTCCGCTACAAATGACAAACGGGATGATGCCAACCAGCGTCCAGTAAATCGACGACAGTATCCCGATCGCGAAAGCCGATTTCGCCTGCGTTACGCGAAAAGCGACGATCGGACCGACCGAAAACGGAAACGCGATTGGGATCCATAGCGAATCGAACCGCGATAGTGCTAGCGAGATCGCGAACAGCAGCGTCAAGAGCAGCAAAGTCGCGGTGGAGAATTGAATCCGGTTCAATCGCGGTGCTCCCGCGAGTGCAGCGGAAAACGTTTGGTGTTACGCGATGACGATCACCGACGTTGCGTCCATCGTAGCACGCCGCCGTCGCTTGTGTACTGTGCGAACGGGGTGCTAGTCGCTGCGCCGGAAATTGTAGAGATGCTCGCCGCATTGAGGGCCACGCCAACGCGATTCAACGTGTCCGCCTCCGGGGCGGGGGCGGTTACGATGACGTCATCAGTCTCCTTCATGCGAAGGTGACCCACACACGTTCGAGCGAGCGATTTTCGAAATCGAAAACGCAGCGCTGTCCCAGCGGGAAACCGAGCGAGGGTTTGTCAGACGCCAGGAGACCGATTGTGAACGCTAAATCGAAAGACAGGCCATCTTCGTCGTCTAGACGACGCGGACGTCGCTTTGCACCACCATGCCGTTTTCGACTGCGACTTTGGTCAAATCCAACAGGTAGGGAAAGCGGCGGTCCAGGCGATGCGTTGGCATCGAGAAGTCGCATTCGCCGCTGCCGCTTCCTTCGAATCGACCGGAGACGCGAACCGGTGATCGAGCTTCGGGGACCGGGGGAACCGTCGGCTCGGTGCCCGGAAGTTGAACTGGCGTGGGCGTTCCCATTGGTCCTGCGGTCCAGGTATGTGGGGCCGCAGGATAATAGGTGCAGCCGCCGATCGATTTGCCGGTCCATGTGTCAATCAAGTCGAAAACCAACTTGTTCACGGGAGCAATCGTGGGGTGCAGCGTCGATGGGGGCTGGGTCACCTTGTAGCGAACGCCGGCAACATATTCGCCCTCGGTCGTGCCTCGTTTCAGTGGCACTGATTCTCGGTTGCAAGCCAATACATAGCGGTCCGGAACAACGCCACTCAATCGCACTTGCAGTCGTTCATTGGCGACGTCAATGAAGCGAGCGATGCCGGCCCCGGTAACCTCTTCGGCCAACAGTGGCCATGGTTCGTGCGCCCGTCGCAGTTCGAGCGTGATGTCACCGAGTTGCACACGTCCAAGTCGCGGAAAGTTCAGCTCGAAGATCGATCGGAACCATTCCTGTTGTAACGGCAACCCGGATTCGTTCAGGTCGCGAATCACCTGCGAAAAATCGTCCCAGAGGACTTGCGGTAACATGAACCGATCATGCAGCTGGCTTTCCCAACGGACCAAGGGTTCGGTGTACGGACGTTGATGAAAATGAGCCACCAGAGCACGCACCAGCAGCGCCTGCAGTGAGGCAAGTTTTGAGATCGGCGCCATCGCGAAACTTTGCAGAATGATCTGACCGAGTCGACGACTCTGACGCTCAGGAGCATACAGCGTATCGACGCGAATTTCGGCGCGGTGCATGTTGCCCGAAGCATCCGCCAGCAGATGACGTAGCAGTCGGTCGGGCAACCACAAGTGAGGTGAATCTGCAACGGGAATGCGCTCGAGTGCGATGCCCAGTTCGTACAACGCGTCGTCTCGGCCTTCATCAGGACGCGGCGCATTGCCGCTCGGGCCGATCTGCGTCCCTGAAAACAGGTAAGACAAACAAGGATGGTTTAGCCAATAGCTAATCAACGAACGCAGTAGCGGAGGGTGATTTAAGAACGGGCTGGTCGCGGGCGTGGGGCCGCCGAGTGTCAGCGCGGTGTTGCTGCTGGCGCGTTGGACCTTTTCCTCATTCAATTCATCCAGATGAGCGACGTCCTCGGTATCCTCGGCCAATCCGCTCTCGGCAACCAAACCGACAGCTTTTGCTTCGGCGAACGCGGTCTCGTACAGTTCCGATTGTTGTTGCCAATTGGATGCGGCAGGAAGGACCAACCGCAGTCGGTTGCGATCAGGTTCAATGACAAATCGCAACAATCGAGGGTCTTGCGGTGGATCGTAGCCCTCCAGCACCACGGGTAGCTGCAATTGCTGAGCAACTGCGTGGATGACGGCAACCAATTCGACGTAGTGTTCGACATGATGGATCGGCGGCAAGAAGACGTGAATCGCGTTGTCGCGTGCTTGGACGCACAATGCGGTTCGCGGTGCGCGACCGTTTTTCTCACTGTCAAGCTCCTCCGAGCGGTCACTAGGGGGTGAGAAGACGGTTTGCCGGGCGCTGGTTTCGCCATAAATTTGCGGCAATAAATCCTTTTCCTCGAACTGACTTGGCTCGTTGGCAATCTCATCGGCTTCGGTCGCATGTTTGGACAAACTGCCCAGCGGCAACCGGAATCCCATCGAAAAATCGCCTGGCAGTAAATAAAGCTTCGAACGGCGAAATTCCCAAGTGCCACTGGACCAGAGGTTTCGGATTGGATGCCAACGCAGGGGCAAGACGTAGCCGGTTGGGGCCGATTGAGGCGTTGAAAGCCGCTGCGCCAAGCGTTGCCGCCGGAGGGGATCCGTAAGTTCGTCGGTCTCCGGAACGAGGGGCAATTGTGAAGGGTCGGTCCACAGTTGGTGCAGTCGATCCTCGTACGCGGGGATGACGTAATCGGGGTTGACGGTCAATCCGGACGCCAGCGCAGTGGCAAACTGATTCGCATCGTCGGCGGTGACTTCACGTGGTGATTCGGTGCCACGAGGCAGCGGGTTCACGTCCCGCCACAACGGATGTCCATCGCTGCGGTAACAGCAGCTCATCCGCCACCGCGCACTGCTCTCGCCGCGATAATGTTCGCCTTGGCCGATGTGGACGGCGCCGCCGGATCCCCACTGCGTCCGCAAGCGGGCCAGCAACAATTCTGCGAGCTCGCGATCATCGCGACCGGCGATTGACGCGTCGGATGCCATCGATGGATCGCGGATAAAGTTGACTTCCGCACTGCTGCACAATGCAATCTGTTGCTTGGACAATTGGTCATCGACGTAGCGGCCTGTCGCGGCGATGTCGTGCCAGTGGGTTTGGCTAAGTAGTTTATTTGGAACGGTTGGTTTTAATCGCCGCAGTGTCAGTTGGTCCTTCGAACTGGCGACCAAGGGTGCTTGGATCCCTACCAACGGCACCGTGCGAAAACGATCCGGCGTGCTGGCTAGCGGAACATGATATTCGGCTGTAAAAATCCCCAGGCTTGGGTCCAAGCCGATCCAACCGGCGCCGGGAACAAACACCTCACTCCATGCATGAACACGCGCGGTATCGGTACTGTCATCGTCGCTGACGTTTCCTTCGCTGTCGGTCGTCAACGTGATCAGGTACCCCGAAGTAAAACGTGCTGCCAATCCAAGCGAACGCAGGCTTTGCGTTAAAACCCAGGCCAAGTCTTGCGGCGATCCACCCCCGTTTTCGATGACGGCGTCCAGACCATTCGGTTTCGAGCCCGAAGACCAATCGACGCTCAATCGGTCGTGCACGACGTTATTGATCAGCGTTAAATACTCAACCAGATAACGCGGCGAACGGTCGAGTCCGGCTAGCCAACCAGCGAACGCGTCTCCGTGTGGTTCGGGATGCAAATATGGGATCAGCTCTTTGCGAAGTTGCTCGGGGTAAGCAAACGGATAGTCATTTGCAAACGGTTCGACAAAGAATCCAAACGGATTGAAGGGGACCAAATCGGCAATGAATTCAACATCAAACCCGACGCTGCTAAACGGTTTCGGTAGATCCAGACGGCCGAGATGGTTTTCAAACGGATCTCGAGCCCAAGTTAACCAGACGGGGTCCGCGTGAACTTTGATCGAGTACGCCTCGATTTTCGCCGTGGTATGCGGCGCAGGACGCAGACGCAACCACAGCGTTGTCGGATTCAATTGACGATGGAAGACGAAGCTCAGATGATGGCTAAGGGCAACACGCATGCTCATGATTTGTATTCGCGGCGCAGGTCTAAGGTGTGCGGATAATCAGAATTAATTTTGGAGGCCGGATCGCGATGCCCAAGTGGCGGCAGCTCGGCGTAGTAGTCTTTCAATTGATCGACCCATTTCGGTCGTGGTGGGTCGCCCGCACTGTGGCCCCAGGACCAGAAGCGGGACATCCGCCGAGCTTCCGCTTCAAATGCGTTGACAGGAAAGGTTTCGTAACCCAATCCGCCGGGGTGTGAGACGTGGTAAACGCAACCGCCAATCGAACGCCCGAGTTGGATGTCGAACACGTCGAACACCAACGGAGCGTGCATGTCGATGGTCGGATGCAGTCCGAAGGCCGCCTTCCACGCTTTGAACCGCACGCCAGCGACGTATTCGTTGGCCGCCCCGGTTTCATGCAGTGGTAAACTGCGTCGGTTGCAGGTGACGCGATAGCGTTTCGGATCGAGCCCGCGGCAAATGATCTCTAAACGTTCCACGGCCGAGTCGACGACGCGAGCTTGACGCTGAGCCCCGTCCTCTTCGTCCAGCACCAGCCACGGTTCAAGTGCCATTCGCAACTCGAGTTCGACGCCACCGTATTGGACGCGGCCGTAAACGGGGAATCGGAACTCGAAAAACGGTTCGTACCATCCCAATTCAAACGGATATCCGTCCTCGGCAAGCTCTTGCATTACCGATTGAAAATCACTGCGAACGTAGTGTGGCAACATGAATCGGTCATGCAACGCCGTTCCCCAGCGGACCAATCGATGTCGATACGGTTTCCGCCAAAATTTGGCGATCAATGCTCGCAGCAGTAACATTTGCGCCAGACTCATTTGCGAGTGCGGCGGCATTTCAAACGCACGAAACTCGAGCAAACCCAAACGCCCCTTAGGACGATCGGCGGGATAGAGTTTGTCGATACAAAATTCGGCACGATGCGTGTTGCCAGTCAAATCGGCGAGGAAGCTTCGCAGACTGTAGTCCAGTTCGATCGGGGAAACCCCGGTTTCGATTTCGCCCAAACTGACTTCGAGTTCATCGAGTAAATGGTTGCCTCGTTCGTCAATTCGAGGCGCCTGAGACGTCGGCCCGATGAACAATCCGGAAAACAGGTACGACAACGATGGATGATGTTGCCAATAGGTGATCAATGACCGCAACAGGTCGGGACGCCGCAGAAACGGACTGTCGCTTGGTTGTTCGGCGCCCAGCGTGACATGGTTGCCGCCGCCGGTGCCGGTGTGACGACCATCCAGCATGAATTTTTCGGTCGCAAGCCGTGACAGCCGTGCTTGTTCATACAAGGTGACGGTGTTCTGCTGCAGATCGTCCCAATTGTCGGCCGGTTGAATGTTGACTTCGATAACGCCAGGGTCGGGCGTGACCTTTAGCGAATCAAGTTGCGGCGAATCGGGGGGCTCATAGCCTTCGATCAACACCGGCAATTGCAATTCGGCAGCAGTGTCTTCGATTGCTGCGAGCAACTCAGCGAAATGGTCGAAATTTTCTAGTCGCGGCATGAACACGTACAGGTGGCCATTTCGCGGTTCGATACACAACGCCGTGTACGGCACCTCCATCATTTGTTTGAAGTAGGCCCGAACGGTTTCGGGTTTCGCGTCGGCTGCCGGCGGAGCGGTGGCGGTTCCAATGCCGCCGTCGTGTTGCGGTGGTTCGATGGACGGAGCGATGTAGTCGTATTCAACGAGCTCTTCGATGGCCCATGGCAATTGACCGAGCGGCAGTCGCAATCCCATCGGGGATCCGCCGGGCATTAAGAACATCTCGCCACGTGGAAAGGTCCATGTGCCCGATCGCCAGCGATCGCGAGACCAGTCGTAACGCATCGGCAACGCGTAACCAATCGCCTTGTCCAATCCGCGAGCAAGGGCGAGGCTAAGGTCGTCGCGATATTGGCGTGCCCACGGGATGACAATGTTGTCCGCTCCGACCTGCTGCTGACTTTCCCGCCACAGGTAGTACAGCCAATCTTCGCGTGCAGCGATCAAGAAACGCGAATCGATTCCCATTTTGCTTGCCACGACTTGGCCAAAACGTTCGGCGTCGTGGACGGTTACGTTGGTGGGGCGGGTTTCGTCGGCGATCAAGCGTTCATCCCGCCACAACGGGATCCCATCGTTTCGCCAAAAACACCCGAGTGCCCAGCGAGGCAAGGGTTCGCCGGGGTACCATTTTCCCTCACCGTAATGCAACAAGGCACCGTGGGCGAAGGAGTCTTTTAAACGCTTCAACAGCACACCGGCTCGCTCGCGTTTATGAACCCCGAGTGCTTCGGTGTTCCACTGGGCTCCGTCCATGTCGTCGATCGAGACGAACGTCGGTTCACCACCCATCGTCAATCGGACGTCAAGCTCGTTCAGCTCTTTGTCAACTTGCCGTCCCAACGTGCAAATCGATTCCCACTGATCGTCGGTGTATGGTTTGGTGACGCGAGGATCCTCGTGGACACGAGTGACCACGTTGCGAAATTCGAACGTGACCTCACACTTGTCGGATGCTCCGGTGACAGGAGCAGCGGAGACGGGATCGGGGGTGCATGCCAACGGGATATGGCCTTCGCCGGCAAACAGCCCCGAGGTTGGGTCCAAGCCAATCCAACCGGCACCAGGGATATAGACCTCGGTCCATGCATGCAGGTCGGTAAAGTCATGATCGGTGCCGGACGGTCCATCGAGCGACTTTTCGTCTGGGGTCAACTGAACCAGGTAGCCGGAAACAAAGCGAGCGGCCAAACCGATATGGCGAAGGATCTGGACCAGTAACCAAGCGGTGTCACGGCAAGAGCCGGTCCGCATCTTTAGCGTTTCTTCGCACGTCTGGATCCCGACCTCCATGCGAATGTTGTAACCAATATCGGCCTGCAGCTTGGAATTGATGTAGACCAGGAAATCGACACAGCGACGAGGTGTCAGATCGATCCCCGCGATCCAATCGGCCAATAGCGGTCCGTTATCGGTCAGTTCGAAATAGGGGGCTAGCTCGTGATGTTGCAGCGGTTCGTAATCGAAGGGGAACTTTTCCGCGTAGTCTTCGACGAAAAAATCGAACGGATTGATCACCGTCATCTCGGCGACCAATTGGACGTCGACGACAAATTCGGTCACCGGTTCGGGAAAGATGATGCGGGCAATCTGATTGCCGAACGGGTCTTGTTGCCAATGCAGATGGTGTTCGGCCGGTTCGATCTTCAGCTGATAGTCGTGGATGGGCGTCCGCGCGTGCGGCGCGGGACGCAGCCGGATCAGATGCGGTGACATCCGAATCGGCCGGTCGTACAGATAGCGAGTGTAGTGTTCTATGCCAACGTGTATTGCCACGGGTGTGTCGGCTCCGTCGGTTCGCTTGCCGAGACACCTCATGGGCGCATCGCTAGAACCGTGAATAAGTGTCAGTTCAAATTGATAAGATCCGCCGCGTAGAGTGTAATCAAATAGCCCGCTTTTTGTCAGCGAAAACGGACAAACAATCGCTCCGCAAAAATCAGCGTGTCTGATAAAGACACTAACGCGTATCAACGGGGTTTTGCGGGTTAAAATGATTTTCACGGCGTCGGAGGCCGCCATCGGTTACCCGATTCGGCGGTAACGCGTGGACGCGAGCGGCTCCTTTTTTTTCGCTATGTTCGCCAGAACGTGGTTGTTTGTCGGCCGATAGGAATCACCACCGGATGGCGAAAATAGCTACGAAAGAGTCCTCCACCCCGTTAGCCCAAACCCCTCACTGCGATAGACTAGCCCCGGGGATCCGTCTCCTTGCGCCGTGGGGTTACTGATCTCGGCAATGATGAAAAAGTAAGAGCGAATTCAATAAAAAGTTTGCAGTTTGTCTTTGGAGGTGTCATAACCGTGGTGGGCGGGGCGAGCGATCCTTCAAAGGGAGACGAGGCGATGCAGACGTCATACCGGAAATTTGCGACTTCATGTGTTGCAGTCGTGCTGATTGGGTTCGGGGTTCCGGGTGTCGCGGCGGCGCAGGAATCTGCGATTGAGGCACGGATTGGCTTTACCGGCCAGCAGTTGTTCGAGCACGAATGGCAACCCGCAAAGACGTCTGACACGGCGATCGCCCAGACCAAGCGAGTCGACGGAGACGGACTTGGGCCGCTGCACAATGCGACCTCGTGTGCCGCGTGCCACAAAAATGGGGGTGCCGCCGGCGTTCAACATAACATCACGCTGATCACGGTCGATCCTCGTTCGAGCGTATTGACCGATAAGAAGCACGGCGGAAAACGACTGTTCGAAGTCTTCCCAGCATTGCTCGGGCCCCGCGGCGCGGTGACCTTTAGCACCGTCGTGCACGACCGTTCGACTCGACCTGGCTATTCGTTGATTCGAGACAGGTTGGCGTCGTACGTTCCAGGCGGGATCGAAAACACGTGGTTTGATCCGAACCAGCGAACGATTGCCGCTATCGCGGCACAGCCGGTTGTTGCTGGCCGCCACGACAGCGTTGACTTTTATCTCAGCCAACTGAACTCGCCCGCCTTGTTTGGCGCCGGAGCGATCGATTCGATTGCAGTGGAACGGATCATGGCCCTTGCAAAACGGCAATCGGAAAAATCTAACGGAGCAATCACAGGGCGATTCGTTGGCAAATTCGGCTGGCGTGGCCAAGTCGGTTCTCTGAATCAATTCATTACTCAGGCCTGCGTCGGTGAATTGGGGCTGACCCCAGGCGGTGCTCGGGCATCACGAAGCGATCGCCTGGGGGCCGTGAGTCGGGACCGTTCTGTAGACGAGTCTGAACGTACGAAAATTACAATCGAATCGATGATGATGGCTTCGTTTGTCACCGCGACGCAAGCCGGCGATCCAGCCGACCTGGACTACATGAATACAGGCCGGGATATGTCGCTGGATGAAGTCAGAAAGTTAGAACGCTTTGTGAGGTCGCTTCCACGTCCGACCGAATTGCCGCAGCCCGAACACAGCTTCGATGATGTGCGTGATGGCGAGCGGTTGTTTGGCAGGATCGGCTGCATCGATTGCCACGTCGCCGACGTGCGTCCCGTTTCGGGCATCTTTAGCGACTTGTTGTTGCATGATATGGGAGCTGAGTTGCAGTCGCCGCTTTCTGCACCGCTGGGTTTTGATACCAAGGCGCAATTGATGAAATCGGTTTCGTTTGGTGAGCGTGGTCCGACAATGTCGTCGGCTCAATCGGCTTATGGGTCGGGCGAGATTGTCGCACGGATGCCCAAGCCCTACCCGATCGATGAACCCGAACAGCCGCAGTTTCCTCGCGGGGATATGCCCGAAACCGACACGATTTACTGGGACACGCTGCAGCGTGAATGGCGGACTCCGCCGCTTTGGGGTGTTGCCGACAGTGCACCCTATCTTCACGACGGACGCGCCGAAACGCTCGAAGAGGCGGTGTTGTGGCATGGTGGTGAGGCGGCCGCGGCTCGGAATCGATACTACGATCTCTCGCGAGCAGACAAAGATCGTGTGTTAGCGTTCCTGTCCTCACTGCGGGCGCCAAAACCCAGCGAACCAAGTCACTGATCCGGCGGCTAACGGCCAATTCCATCCGGGTGATGCTGGATCGATGGCGAGGGGAACGGTGGGTGAGTTTGGGAACGAGACGCCCCGTGCCACTCTAGAAGCCTTTTCCGTGTTTAAAAACGCAAGGCCCGCTGGACGATCTCGTGGACGTCTTTGCATAGCCCTGGATGTTCAGCGATCCGCTTCAGCTCGTTTTGCATTTGCGTTTGTCGTGATTCATCAAACCGGCGGTAGCTGTTGAAAGCCGCGACCAACCGGGCAGCCAACTGCGGGTTGGCCGATTCAATTTTCAAGACGTAATCGGCTAACAACTTGTAACCGGCTCCGTCGGCTTGGTGAAAACGGACCTGGTTTTGCGTGAACGCTCCGATCAGCGAGCGAACGCGGTTCGGATTATCGACGCTAAAGTCGGGATGTGTCGTCAACCGCTTGACCTGCTCGATCGTATCCTCGCGACTCGAAACCGCTTGTACGGCAAACCATTTGTCGATCACCAACGGGTCGGATTGGTATTTCTTGTAGAACGCAGCGAGTGCCTCTTCCCGAGCCGGCACATCCAAGTTTGCCAACAGCGATAATGCGGCTTGCTTGTTGGTCATGTTGTCGGCCTGATCGAATTGACCGGCAACCAAAGACACCGACTCGGATGTATCCAGTGCCGACAAATAGGCCAACACGACGTTCTTCAAACGGCGGCGATTGATTGATTGTTGATCATTCTTGTAGGCTCCGTCCGCCGCCTGATCGTTGTACAGGGCCGTCAATTCGGATTGAAAGGACTCAGCAAGTTGCTGTCGGTAGAATTGGCGAGCGGTATGCAGCGAGTCGGGATCGATCACGGCCATTTCTTGCCCCAAAACGCTTTCGCGAGGCAACGTCAACGCGAGCGCTTTGAAGGCTTCATCAACGGAGTCGTCATGAAGCACGCGCCCAAACGCGTCACGAAATTGACCTGACAACTCGAGATTTCCTCCCTCGCTGATCACGTTGGCTGCATCGATCAGCAATTTTGTCGCCAGCGTTTGGCCAGCGTCCCAACGATTGAACGAATCGGTGTCATGAGCCATTATGAACGCGAGTTCCGCTTCGCTACGCTGCATTCGCAAGCGAACCGGTGCCGAGAATCCTCGCAAGACGGAGGCGATCGGCTTTGCGGTCAGACCGCCGAACGTGAAAGACTCGGATTCCGATTGCAGCATCACAACGCCGCCGTGTTGTTCGATCTCTTCGCCACTTTCGGCATCCAACAATCCGACACGCACCGGCAAAGGCACCGGTTTTCGGTCCACGGTACCGGGATTGCCACCGGGCAGCGGTGGATAGGACTGCGTCATCGTCAGCGTGTATTCGCCCTTCGCAGCGTCCCAGGCTTCGGTGACGGTCAACTCCGGCGTTCCGGCTTGCGAGTACCAACGATCAAATAAATCGAAATTGACATCGTTGGCGTCGGCCATCGCGGCACGGAAATCGTCACACGTGACCGCCGAGTTATCGTGTCGCTCGAAATACAAGTCCATACCACGACGGAAGCCTTCGGCACCCAAGATCGTGTGGTACATGCGAATGATCTCGGCACCTTTGCGATAGACCGTTGCGGTGTAAAAATTGTCCATCGAGATATAGGATTCAGGCCGAATCGGGTGTGCCATTGGCCCGCTGTCTTCGACAAACTGGCCGGCTCGCAATCCCGACACGTCATCGATCCTTTTGACTGCAGCGGAGGTTTGATCAGCCGTGAATTGCTGGTCGCGAAAAACCGTCAAGCCTTCCTTGAGCGTCAATTGGAACCAATCGCGACAGGTGACACGATTGCCGGTCCAATTGTGAAAGTACTCGTGAGCGATCACGGCCTCGATCAACATGTAATCTTCGTCGGTCGCCGTATCAGGAAGTGCCAGCACGTATTTGGAATTAAAGACGTTCAGCCCCTTGTTTTCCATCGCGCCCATGTTGAAGTCGTTCACGGCCACGATCATGTAGATATCCAGGTCGTACTCGAGTCCGAAAACGTCCTCGTCCCACTTCATCGATTTCTGCAGCGACACCAACGCGTGTTCGCACTTGTCGATGTTTTGTGGTTCGACCCAGATTTCCAGAGCGACGTCTCGGCCGCTGCGGGTAGTGAAGGTGCCTCGGTGGCATCTCAGATTACCGGCGACGAGTGCGAACAGGTAACTCGGTTTGGGAAATGGATCTTCCCATACAACTTCATGCCGCCCGTCGTCAAGCGATCGCTGCGAAACTCGGTTGCCGTTGGACAGCATCACGGGACAAGATTGCTTGTCGCCACGGATCGTCACACGATAAGTCGTCATCACGTCGGGACGATCTAGGAAATAGGTAATCCGGCGAAAACCAACCGCTTCACACTGAGTGCAATAATTGCCAGAGGTTTGATACAGCCCTGAAAGCGATTTGTTGGTCACTGGCGAAACCAGAACCTTCGTTTCGATGACGCACGACTCGGGCAAATCCAGCAGCGTCATCCCATCGTCGCGCAGCTGATATTGCGTTTCGTCCAGCCGTTTGCCATCGACCGCCACGGATTGGAATTTCAGATTTTCACCGGCCAGATCCAGCTTGCTCGAGGATTGCTCGGGGTTGCGACGCACCGAGATGCGGGACGTTACCAAGGTTTCACGAGGATCGAGGTCGAAGTCGAGTTCGACGTTTTCGATCCAATAGGTGGGGGGCTGGTAGTCGCTGCGAAGGACTGGCTGAATCGATTGCGTGGCGGTCAACGAATTAGGCTCCGGCGATTGAGTGGTTTGCGAACGCTGTATTTGAGCCGAAATTGCGGGTGCAGGACCAGCCCCGTTGAAAAATGCCGTCGACGTGGCCGCGGGGTTGATTGTTTTGCTTGGCGGTAACCTTCTATACTGGTCCTCACGCACCCATTCGCATTCGCCAAGTTTCACCGATTCATGACCAACGACACGAAAAAAGACGAACCCAAGCCGCCGCGTCCCGCCTGCCCTGTCTGTGGCGGGACAATGATCGAGATTCGGGCTAAACTGCAATGTTCACGCTGTCACACCATCTGTGAAACCTGCTGCGAAGGCGGCCCCGGTTGAGTCGAATGACGAGCGATTGGCGGTGGTGCGCGATCGAAGTTGCCTCGTCATAGCGATTGTGATCAAAGACGATGGGATCGCGGCAGCGATGGATGTTGATCGACTCAAACTCTCGAAGTGAATACCTGCTATGAATCGTACGATTTGCACCCTGATTTCCGCGGTCGGATTTCTGTTAGCCGCTGCGTCGCCACTGCAGGCGAAACGTCCCAACATCGTGTTTATCTTGGCAGATGATTCGGGCTACAGCGACGTTGGTTGCTATGGCGGCGAGATCGCGACGCCGCATCTGGACGCACTTGCGGAAAACGGACTTCGCTTCACTCAGTTCTATAACACCGCGCGCTGCTGGCCGACACGTGCTGCGTTGATGACCGGGTTTTATGCTCAACAAGTCCACCGCGATGCGTTACCCAAACTGGGCGGTGGTGGCCGTGGCGTGCGTCAGTCGTGGGCGAAACTGATTCCCGAATATTTGAAGCCTCACGGCTATCGCAGCTACCACAGTGGCAAATGGCATATCGACGGCAAGGTGCTCGATGCGGGATTCGATCGATCCTACTGCGTCAATAACCAAGGCAACTTCTTTACCGACAAGGGCAACCTGGTCGACGATGTGCCGTTGAAAGTGCCCGCGGACGAAACGGGTTATTACACCACCACTGCGACTGCGGATCATGCGATCGAATGTTTGAAAGATCATCAAACGCATTTCGCTGAACAGCCTTTCTTTCACTACATCGCATTCATCTCGCCGCACTTTCCTCTGCACGCGTTGCCCGAGGATATTGAGCGTTACCGCGACCGTTATTTGGATGGTTGGGATGCGATGCGCGCACAACGGTTCGCAAAACAACAGCAACTCGGTTTGTTGGACACCACACTTTCCGCCTTGGAACCCGAGGTCGGTCCTCCTTACGCGTTTCCCGAAGCGATTAAAGAACTGGGGGCGGGCGAGATCGATCGTCCGATACCTTGGGATCAATTGAGCGAAGAACAAAAACGATTCCAAGCCACCAAGATGGCAATCCACGCCGCTATGGTCGATCGGATGGATCAAGAAATCGGCCGCGTGGTCGATCAGTTGCGAGCGATGGGAGAACTCGACAAGACATTGCTATTCTACGCATCGGATAACGGCGCGAGTGCAGAGATCATGATTCGAAACGGCGGTCATGATCCCCATGCCGATCCCGGTTCGGCGGCCACTTACCTGTGTCTTGGGCCTGGGTTCTCGAGTGCGTGCAACACTCCCTTTCGGCGTCACAAAACTTGGGTTCACGAGGGCGGGACCAGCACGCCGCTGATCGTGCATTGGCCGGATGGGATCGCGGATCGAGGAGAGCTAAGGCATACGCCGTCGCATGTGATCGATATCTTGCCCACGATTTTAGATGTTGCGGATGTTAAAATTCCCGATGACGAATCAACGAAGGAACGCCCCGAATTCCCCGGCAAGAGTCTTGCAGCGGCGCTGAAGGACGACGTCACCATCGAGCGAGATGCATTGTGGTGGTTACACGATGGCAATCGTGCCATTCGCAGCGGTGACTGGAAACTCGTCGCGGCTGAGGGACAACCGTGGGAACTTTACGACCTGAGGACTGATCGCGCGGAATCGAGTAATTTGATCTCGCAAATGCCAGAGCAAGCCCAGGCATTGGAAGCTCAGTGGAATGCCTTGCTTGATCAGTTCAGCGAGCTAGCGAAAAAGACGTCGGACGAGCAAAGTGCGAAAAAGCGAAACGCCAAGCGTTAAAAAGCGACGAGGACCGATCGGTTTTCGCTCGCCCTGCACATGGAAATTCATCGGATGGTGTATCTAGCGGTGCGGCGTGGGGCCCGCCCGGTTGAAATCGAACGTTTTTCACGCTGCAACCGGACGGCTTGCGCCGTACCGCACCCAAAGTCGACGGCACTTGACGCTCGCCATGCGGCGTCAAGTGCCGCGATTGACCAGCGGCTTATTTCGATGCGGCAACCTGTTTTCGCCATACCGGTCGTGCGTTTGCGGTGATTTCGTCATCGACCTTGTGCATGCGTTTCTTCAGCCTGGCGATGATCTCGGGGTGGCTGTCCTTCACGTTTTTCTGTTCGCCAATGTCGTCGGCCAAATTAAACAGAAACACCTGTGGCTCGGACGAAACGTTTTTTGGGTTGTTTCGTTTGCGTGGCGCTTTTTCGAGGTATTTCCAATCGCCCTTGCGGATGCCTTGCAAATCACCATGTGAAGAATAGAAAAGCAATTCATCGCGTGGCGATGTGTCGCTGGTAAAGGTCGACGAGATATCAAATCCGTCGATCGTATTGCCCGACTCGGGAAGCGGGGTGCCAGTAAGTGCCGCAATCGTCGGCAGCAAATCCAAAGTCGATGTGAATGCGTCGGTGGACGTGCCCGCTGGAATGCGGCCAGGTCCCCACATCACACACGGCACCCGTTGGCCACCTTCGAACGTCGTTCCTTTGCCTTCACGCAAGGGGCCTGCACTGCCGCCGTGATTCTTGAATTGCAACCACGGTCCGTTATCACTCGTGTAGATGATGTAAGTCTCCTTGGCCAGATCCAGTTCACGCACCGTGTCGGCGATGCGGCCGACTTCGGCATCGATGTGTTCAATCACACACTTGTAAGCGTTAGCGGGATTCGGATCGTACGCATCCTCAGGCACATAAAGCGGAATGTGCGGCATCGAATGCGGCAGGTACAAAAAGAAGGGCTTCTCTTTGTTCTCAGTGATGAACTCGATCGCTCGGTCGGTGTACCGCCGCGTAATGGTGCGTTGGTCAACGGGAACTTCGATGATCTCTTCGTTTTGAACCAGCGGCGTCTTCCACATCGTGATGGCACTGGCTTGATCCTTCCAAAGTGTGTCCGATGGCAACCGCGGTTTTCCCTTGTTGTCGGGATGATTCATGTCATTGGAATAGGGGATGCCAAAATAGGAATCAAATCCGTTCGCACGAGGCAGCGTTTCGGGGTGATGCCCCAGGTGCCATTTGCCAACGCACGCGGTCGCATAACCTTGACTGCCCAAATGATCCGCGATCGTGTATTCGTCTGGATTCAACCCATGGTTGCTTTGCGGAAACAACACATGCTGGTGCAATCCAACACGTTTTGGATAGCTGCCGGTCAATAGTGCGGCACGCGATGGTGAACAGACCGAGCAAGCGGTATAGAAGCTCTTGTAGGTGCGGCCCTCGGCTGCCAAGCGGTCAATGTTTGGCGTTTTGATTGTCTCGGAACCAAAGCAACCAAGATCGCCGTAGCCTTGATCATCGGTGAAGATGATGATGAAGTTGGGCTGTTCGGAGGCATCGGCATGGCGGGGGCAGTACGCAAGCAGTGCGGTCAGTACAAGCAATGCCAAGTTGACGCGAGACAAGAAGAATAGAGGCACAAAGGTATTTTGTTTCATGGGAACGTATCGAGGGCAAGATCGCCAAAATGGGGAGGGGGGAGGGACTAAACGCCGAAGGGCTAGTTTAGCTGAAAATTTTGCTCATTGCACAATCGCCCTCGCCACACCAGCGGAAATTCGCGGACCGGTTGCCCAATGCAGTCTCCTTCGGGGAGCGGCACGCCGCGAGCCGTCCGGTCGGAGCGAGAAGAAAACTACGATTTCCGCCGGACGATGCCGCCGTGTCCTGCCGACCGACGAAGGCGACTGTTGAAATAGTAGCAAGCGAGTAGGCCGGAGGCCGAAACATTACTTGCCGTTGGCGTGAGCCAACGGTTTAGAGGCGACTGATCGTCGTAAGGCCGGAGGCCGACACACTGACAGCACCGGCCGAGGGTGTGTCGGCCCGCGGCCTATAATCAGTGCAAATAAATCAGCAGTTATGGAATTCAGGTGAGGGGGCGACCACGCAATCGACCGCACCTCTCCGATGCAATGACGCTGTCGTTAACGAGTGAGACGCTCGGTCAGCTTGGTGAAGTAGCGATCGGACGCAACGCTACAAAAGCTAACCTAGTTTTGGGCGAAAGCAGATCGCACTGCGAAACCGACGATGACCGCAACCTTTGATCGGGCAAGAAGTTATTTCTTGATTGCCACGAGTCCCTGTTTTTCATCGGGGCGTGCTAAGTGCAGCGTTCCCATGCAGCGTCCGTTCGCGGTTTTCGGGCCGAGGGCGTACAGCATCTGGTTCGGCGCGATTCCGACAATCCCCAGGCTGCAATTGAAATGGTAACGTCCAATCATGTTGAAATCGGCATCGGTCTTCAACAGCGTATATGGTGCCCCGTAGCAACCAAACCACCACGCACCCTCGTGAAATGTCGCGGTTTGAATCCCAAGCTGAGTCCACTTGCTATCGATCACATGCTTTTGGACAAACTGAAAATCGGCGTCGTATTCATAGACATAATTCTCTTGCACGCCGTCGGGCAGTCCTCCGACCACGAAGAAATGATCTTCGGCAATTCCAACTCCGCCCGCGCCATGGAAGACCTCTTGGACTTCATGCTTCGAGACTAAGTCAAGCGAATCGGCGTCGTAAACATAGACCCACGAATCAGCATTGCCTTGAGGATGATTGAATTGGCCAAGGTTCACCGCGACGTAAACGCGGCCATTGTCAAAACAGAGGTCTCCGTGATGGTTAGGGACCGCGACCTGTTTTAGAACGTTTCCATCGCGATCGGTTTTCACCAGTTGTGTTGTGAATGACCAATAGATGGCGTCCTGGCGATTCGTGCAGACGCCTTGCAGATGATGGGCGTAATCGCCATCGCATTTCACTTCGCTAAATGGCGTTTGCTGCGAACTTGGGTCGCTACCGCTGACAACGCTGTTGCCGATCGCAACCGCGGTGCAGAACAAGGTGATGAGCTGACGAGACAGACGAGAGAGATTCGTGGGGGAAAAAGTGGCAGGCATGTTGGATTGAATCGGTGAGAGTCGAAATGCGGGCATTCAATGTGCAGATGATCGATCATTCGGTCACCTGTTTTAGACGAAGTGTAGCGAATGAGATTTGCAGCGGCGAGTTGCAACGTCGGCTAAAGGGGCGAGCGGACCGCAAACATCGCTTCCTATCCGGCCCCCCCACGTCCGCGATGTCGACGACATGGCAACAAAACACTGCTGAACAAACACCAGAAAACGGCGGCTTTTACGGCGGATTCTCCGCAGTGGACAATCGTTGTCAAGCCAAACGCAGCAATGCGGTTCGTAATGAGCGATCGCATGCACTGAGCGGATGAAGATTGGATCAAATTTGCCATCACTTGACTTCATATTGACGCCCGCTGTTTTCGAAGCGATCTGATCGCACAGCGACCACGATGAACGAGCGTGTTCCAGTGCGGTGACGTTTGGCATCGGCGATGCGGTCTGATGGCCCGGTTCCATTGGGCAATTCACAAATGGAATGGACTTTGCGTTGCTCGGGATCGAGGTGGTGACGCTCGACGAGTCCCGGCCGACGGGGAAGCACACGACGGCACCGCGGAATCATTTGTAGTTCAACAATTAAACGCTCGCGAGATTCCCAATCGCGGTGCCACGGGGAGAAATAAAATGAAAGCGCTTTGCTGGCACGGACGACATGATGTTCGTGTAGACAATGTGGATGATCCGAAAATCGAAGATCCTCGCGACGTGATTGTGAAGATCACATCATCTGGGATCTGTGGCAGCGACCTGCACTTGTACAACGGCTACATGCCGACCATGAAAGCGGGGGACATCATCGGCCACGAGCCGATGGGAGAGATTGTGGAACTGGGCAACGCGATTACCAAATTTAAAAAAGGAGATCGTGTGGTAGTTCCCTTCACGATCTCGTGTGGCTCCTGTTTTTTCTGCCAACGTAACTTGTATTCGTTGTGTGACGAATCGAACCCCAACGCGGCACAGGCCGCCGAAGTCTTGGGGCAATCCCCCGCCGGCTTGTTTGGTTTCTCGCATATGTTAGGCGGGTTTGCCGGCGGGCAAGCCGAATACTTGCGAGTCCCCTATGCGGACGTCGGACCGATCAAAGTCCCTGAAGGGATCGACGATGATCAGGTCGTGTTTCTGTCGGACATTTTTCCCACCGGATACATGGCCGCGGAAAACTGCGGTATCGAACCGGGTGACACGGTCGCCGTGTGGGGCTGTGGTCCGGTCGCCCAATTTGCGATCCAGAGTGCATGGATGTTGGGTGCCGGCCGTGTGATCGCGATTGACCGTGTGCCCGAACGATTGGAACTAGCGAAATCAAAAGGACGCGCCGAAGTCATTCATTTTGAAAAAGAAAATGTCTACGAAAAGCTGATGGAGATGACATCGGGACGAGGTCCGGATCGCTGTATCGACGCAGTCGGCGCGGAGTCGCATGCCGCCGGCAGTGTCCGGGAAACGGTGGATGATCTCCGCGAAGCCGCGCACGTTCCGGCGAATCACCCTTACTCGCTGGCCGAAGCGATCAAGTGTTGTCGCAAGGGAGGGACCGTGTCGGTGCCGGGGGTTTATACCGACAATTTGAACGGCATGCCGATGAGCGCGGTGATGAACAAAGCGCTGACCATCAAGAGCGGTCAAACGCATATGCAGCATTACATGGAACCGCTGCTGAAGCGAATTATTGACGACGGTTTTGATCCGTCGTTCATCATCACGCATCGAGCAAAACTCGAAGATGCACCCGACCTGTACAAAACGTTCGAAGCCCGCGAAGACGGCTGCATCAAAGTGGTGCTAAAGCCGTAGATTCACCGCAACAAAAAAGCCCATGGTCCGGCGGAAGCATCCGCTGCACCATGGGCAAGTGATGAAATCGAGCGATGTCCAAGTAATAATCCAAAGAGGACTGGGAAATTAGTTGGACTCTTCCACAGGTGTCGCAGGAGGCGCTGGGTTATCTTTGACCCATTGCGTCAGTTCATCTTGCTCAGCCATGGGGGCCGTGGCGTTGCTGTCGCCGCATCCGACGAGCAGTGCGACAGCCATTGCAGGTACAGCAAACTTAAATAATCGATTCATTTAGATCCTCTGAAAATGATGGGTCGCAGTCAGTACAGCGACTTTGGCTGCAACCAGGTTTATGTGAAATGTGCGTCGACACGATTCCTATTCGAGTGTCGAGTCGGTTTCTTTCCCAGCTCGAGTTCCGAGCGCGCCCCAAAGTCCAAAGGGGCTCTTGTTTCCGGGCAGCAGATAAGGTGCAGCGGTACCTACGTGAGCGCTCGTCTGGTCGCCGGCCTCAATCGAATCGGTCACAAATTTCACCGCTCCGTCCCCCATCAAAACATGAACGCCGCCTTGATGCCGACTGCTTGGTGGGTATAAGCCGTTGTTAAAGTTGTTGCGATCGACGCAAACAAGACTATTGGGCGGATTAATGGTTGTGACATTACCCCAGATACCTCGCTGCATTGCCCACTTGTATCCGCGACGTTGCTCGGGCTCGGTGCCTCCTCCTTCATGAAGCGCAGGGACAAACGTGCTCGCCCAAAAACTTGGACGAAGAGGATCGACGTACTGGTCACAGGATTGGATGCCACCTGCCACGCTTACGTTATCAAGACTCGATCTCGCCCCCCGCGTGCGTACGTCGCTGTCTCCAAGGTCGGTAGCAATTTCTGCAGCACAGATTGTGTTGGATAATCCGTCAAGCACATCGGTGAAGGAACTTGTGTTTCGCGGGATAAAGAAGCCCCGACTCGATGCGTTCTTTGAGATCGCGCCCGAGGTGGACTGCGAACCATTATCCGAGACACCGCCATTCAACTGCAGGGCCGAGTCGCCGACTGCACAGGCATAGTTGGTTCGCCCTTGCGACGGTAACCCTTTGCCAGGATCACTTGGACAACGAAGACCGGGAATCTCTGTCAGCCAAGGCTCGTATCGAGTGGCAGCGTGGTGATCCAGCGAGCGGCGTGGATTGGGGCCCATCGGCGGAAACTGCGCACCCGATACCGGGTCTTTGTAGGGATTGCTGATCTGTTCCCACAACGCTTGTTGCTCCATAAATGGTGTAAGCCCAACCAACCAACTGACTTCGAGCCGACTGCTTGACATCGGAGCATTTGCCACCGTGTGCCCCTCGGGAACACCGGCTAAGCTTGGAGTGCCCGTTCCATGCTTTGGAATCAGGTTGTATGCCGCATGGTAATTGTGAACGGCAAGCCCGATTTGCTTGAAGTTGTTGCTGCAACTCATTCGCCGAGCGGCTTCGCGAGCCGCTTGGACTGCCGGCAGCAATAGTCCAACCAAGACGCCAATGATCGCGATTACTACCAAAAGCTCCACCAAGGTGAAGCCTCGCTGCCGAGATTCAATTCGGATGCGCATAAGGAAAACTCCTAAACGATTTGGGGAGAAAAAATAGACGACCTACCGAAGGGTAGAGCGTTGAAACGTAAGATTGAAAACAATCGCCCCGAAAGATTCGCTTCTGTCGTCTTAGGAGTTTCAGTTCGCGAGCCAAACGCCCGAGTCTCGACTCTTGGAAAAATCCAAGGTCTTTGATCATGGATGTGTTGAAAAAGCCCAGCCAGCGCGTTCATCTGATGTAACGGTGCCTAAACTTACTCTATGGACTATAGAAGGTTCCATAGACTAACAGGAATGCCATCCCGTTGACAACTAAAGGCGATGCAAAAAATCGTAGAAAGTGTATTCTTTTGCTTGTGTGCACAGCCGTTGAGCTGCGATCGTATCGCCAAACCCCAATGGAATACGCTCGATTTAAAGCCGCCATTTCAGGCTGCCTGCGACGTGGTTGCCTCAGCTTGCTGAGCGGGCATCCCGGGGTTTCTCAGGCGATTTGCCATTTTGACAAAACGAGGTGAGGCATTTCGATGCCGCAGGCGTCACTTTCAGGGCGTTTTGCTCGCTGGTATGGCATTCGGTTCGACAATCGTACGGGGACCCCGGAGCAGGGGACCTTGGAGCAGGGGACTCTGGATCAACTGAGCAATTCGGCCAAGGGGCCGGTGCTGTCGCCGAACGATTCGACTTCGACGCCGTTCGCGTCCAGCATCGAATGATAGAGGTTGCACAGCGGCATGTCTTTGTAAGCAATGTGACGCCCGCTTTGGATTTTGCCACCACCGCGACCGGCAACCAAGATTGGCAAATTATCGGGATCATGGCGGTTGCCATCGGAAATGCTCGATCCGAACATGATCATTGAATTGTCCAGCAGTGTTGATTCGCCTTCTTGAATGCCTTTCATTTTCTTCAGCAACGTTGCGAACTGCTCGACGTGCCAACGGTTGATTTGTTGGTACTGGTCGATCTTGGCATCCTTGTTCTCGTGATGACTCATTTCATGATGCCCACCTTTGACGCCATCAAGAAACGAGAAGTTGCGTCCCGAGACGTCATTGGCAAACATAAACGATGCGACTCGCGTGGAATCCGTTTGAAATGCCAAAACCATCAAATCCAACATCACGTCAATGTGTTCCCGAAAATCATTGGGAACCCCGGGACGTCGGCGGGCAATCTCCGCGGGATCGATACTCGGTTCCCATTCGCGGGCTTGCCCCCGAGTGGCAAATTCAATGCGTCGCTCGACCGCACGGACGGCTTCGAGATATTCATCCATTTTGAATTGATCATCGCGGCCCAACCGTCCGCGGACGCGTTTGGCATCGTCGAGTACGTAATCCAGCAAATTCTGGTACGACTCGGCCTCCGATTGCGACGTGTTTGCGTCGCGACCAAACAAACGGTCATAGACGATCCGCGGATTCATCTCTTTCGCCACTGGCCGATTGGGGGTTTCCCACGAGATGTACGAGCCATACAGACGGGTATAGCCGACGTTACTGTCGATTCCTGAGATCACCGGTTCGGTTGCCAATTCGAGCGAGGTGATCGGCGTCTTGCCTTTGAATTGCTTGGCGATCAATTGGTCTACCGAGATACCGCCGCTGCTGATGTCCTTGCTGGTGGTCTTGGTGACCGGCATTCCGGTCAAGAAATTCGCGGTCTTTGCGTAGTGACCGTCACCACCATGGCTGTTCTTTTTATCAAGTCCACTTAGCACCAACACATCGCTGCGAACATCCGCAAGTGGTTCGAGCGACGGCGTTAACGTGTAGTCGCTGCCCTCCGTCTCGGGCACCCAAGCCTTCTCCCAAACCCCGTTAGGAAAATACAAAAATGCAGTTCGCAGCGGCGCGTTGCCACCGGTGGCGTCCGAAGCAGCACGAACCGAAGATGGCAATGCCGAATGCATCCACGGAAGTGCTAATGAAACGCCCATGCCTTTGAGAAAACGGCGGCGTGTGGCGTTGTTCATCCGAGCTTTTGTGGGGGGCTGCGTGTTCATTGCCATCCAATTGCGTTGTCAGTTTAGGTTGCGGTTAGTTTGCGTCGACCGAGGCTTTGAAGAAACGATGTTGAAATGGGTAGCTCAAACAAATCGTTTCAATCAAAATCGCGGCGTGGTCATCGTGGGCTTTCAGCTGGTCGATACATTCACGAACCACGCAGTCGTCAAATTTGTTAAGCGATCGCCCCAAGGCGAATCCGAGCAGCTTCTTCACGAAGTGTTTGCGGAACTCGTCGGCACGTTTTGCCACCAACGACTTCAGTTCCGCCGGACCACTAAACGTCTGTCCCGACGGCAAGCGGCCGCTGGCGTCAATCGGGCTTTCCCCATCCTTCGTACGCCATCGTCCGAGTGCATCAAAGTTTTCAAGTCCAAAGCCAAGCGGGTCCATCCGGTTGTGACACGAGGCACAGGCTGGGTTTTTGCGGTGCAGTTCGAGCTGTTCTCGAAGCGTGGCGTGCTCGCCTTCGTTGTCGGCTTCTTCCAGAGGCGGTACGCCGGGAGGCGGCGGTGGCACCGGAGAACCGATCACTTCGCTCAGAATCCACTGGCCTCGCAACACCGGACTGGTGCGACGCGAGTGCGATGTTTTGACTAACACCGCGCCGAGCGTCATCACGCCGCCGCGACGACCGTCGTCGACTTTGATTCGTGTCCACGCGGCTGCGTCATCGGATTTCGATTTGGCGAAATCTTCTGCGGCTACGGTCAATCCGTAATGCTCAGCAAGCCGTTGATTGATGATCACATGATTGCCATCGATCAAATCCAATAGCCGCCGATCTTGTCGGAAAGTATCGCTGACAAACAACGTCGCTTCGAGTTGCATGTCGGCAAGCAGCGCGTTGTCGAAATCGGGAAAGATCTCTTGATCGGGCGTTTTTGATTTTAGATCGGTCAGGCCCAACCACTGCAGTCCGAAATTCTCGCCAAGCCGGTTGGACCGTTCATCGGCCAACATCCGGGCCACTTGGCTTTTGACCACGTCGTCGTGAAGGATCTCGCCCGAATCGGCAAGCTGCGACAACTCGTCGTCAGGAATGGACGACCAAAGGAATAACGACAATCGCATTGCCAATTCATGAGCCGTCAAACGTTGGACACCTCCTTCGGGTGATTCTTTTTCGACGACGAACAGGAAATTCGGCGACAACAAGATTGCCTTGAGTGGTTGTGAGACCGCGGCGACAAGGGACGTATCATGGGATTTTGCTCGCTCGACCGCCGCATCATACAACGTCATTAAACGTTGGATTTCCTCGCTGCTGATTGGCCGCCGCCACGCTCGGCGAGCAAACCGACGAACGATTTCTTGAGTGGATTTTCGAGCCGACGTTGCGTCAGCTGTATCGGGCTTTTCGCCGATTTGGTCGGTGGAAAGCCACTGATGTGACGCCCAGTCGGCAGCATGCAAATAGCTTTCCAGATGAATTGGGGACAAGAACAGCGAATCACCATTAGTGTCAAAGCCTTCGCCACCACTGCCATCGGACGGCAGACTGATCGAATCCGGCAGCGGAGCACCGACGAGATCTTCAATCGCATAACAATATTCGCTACGCGTCAATCGCCGTGACATCACGTTGCCGCGGTACCATTTCTGAGTCGCCTCGGACGCCAATTCATCGCACAGTTTTTGTTTAGGCCGAGCATCGAACCAGGCAAGGATCGATTGCTTTTGCTCGGCAGTGAATGGTTCACTGTCTTCGGGCGGCATCTCGCCCAACTCAATTCGCTTGACGATCCGTTCAAACGAATCGCGATGCTTGATCGCCATCGCACCGTCGGTGAATTGGGCGATGTTAAACTCGCCTTCCGCGTCCTTTTCGCCATGGCAATCCAAGCAGTGAGATTTCATCAGTGGCAGAATGGTCGCTTCGTAAGCCTGACTCCAATCCGCTTCGGATTGTTCCGCCGCGACCGACGTCGTTATCAAACAGAGCAAGACCAAGAAACATTGGCAACGAGCGGGATAAAACGCCGCTCGGCTCGATTTCGCGGAGCGAACCGCCGCGGCGACGCGTCGTGCTGACTTGCACTGATTCGGTGAAGTTGGCGTGGACCGAGCCATCGTAGGATCGCACCAGTGGATTATCGGAGGGAGGGAGAGGAGAGCGTTCGAAGGATCGATACACTCGGCGGGGTGTTGCATTGTAATCGGTTTGTCACGCCAGCAACACGTCACTTCAAAAGCACCGCTAAGACTGGGGGGGATGATCCGATCGCGTTGGCGGGCACCAGATTTTAGGCAACGGAGATTAAAACCCAAATCGATTTATTAAGGCGATCGATTGTTTTGCCTCGTTTCTCACCGGGTTGGCGCAGTCTTTGCTCTTCGGATCTTTGCTTTTTCGTTCGACGATCGAAATTGCTTACACCAGGATTCCAAACAATTCGTGTGATCCACTGAATGGCAAAACCCAAGTCTAAAATGGCAATTATTACTGCGGATGCCCTGTTGCTCGCGGCTATCCGTAACATCGCTGTCTCGGCCGGCTTTGTTCCGTTCGGCCTTTGGGGTGGCGATTTCACATGGGGTGGTCGCGAATTAACCATGTTGCTCGGCGACATAGCGGGTCATTCCGATGCGGTGCGATCGTGAAAACAGGCAAGTGTCGCTGTGGAAGTCGTATTTTTTTCAACAATCATCGTTGCCTTTCCTGTCATGCGCCGCTTGGACGTTGTACAGCGTGTGGTTCGCTGACTAGTTTTTTGGAAGATAAACCGTCTTGGATTTGCGATTCGTGTCATTGCGTGGTGCATGCCTGCACGAACCAATCGCACGGCGTTTGTCATTCGTTCAATCGACTAGCCAACACACTCTGTCGCTTTTGCGAATTCACAAGTGTGATTCCACCGCTAAATCAACCTGAAAGTGTGCATCGTTGGGCGACGATGGAATCGGCGAAACGTCGATTGCTGTTGCAGCTCGAAGAACTCAACTTGCCGCCTTTCATCGACGGGGTGCAGCAATCGCATCCATTGAGCTTCGAGTTCCTTGAAAATTCGATCGATATTCAAGGGCAAGCAACGAAGGTCACCACCGGACATGAGAACGGATTGATCACGATCAACTTAGCGGAAGCAGACAGTGTCCATCGCGAGCGACTGCGAGTTGAACTGGGCGAGCCTCACCGTACCCTAATCGGGCACATGCGACATGAGATCGGGCACTACATCGATTGGTCGTGGGCATCGCGTGTGGCCTATGAGCGATACCAGCAACTTTTTGGTGATCCTGGAGCGATCGATTATAGCGAAGCGATGAAAAGGCACTACAACCAAGGCCCGCCATCGAATTGGGCCAACAGCTTTGTCAGTGCCTATGCTACGATGCACCCATGGGAAGATTTTGCCGAAACAGTAAACGCCTACCTCGACATCATGGCCATCGCGACCACCGCGATGGAACTTGGACGTTGTGAATTTGATCTATCGGCCGACGCGAATGCAGAGGAGCTCGTTTTGTCCGTGCTGGAGATCGTCATCGAAGTGAACGAATACAATTTCGATCTGGGGCTGAAGTCGTTGCTTCCAGAACGAATTCCCCCTGCTGTTTTAGACAAACTAGCTTACGTCCACGCATTGCGTAACAGGAAACTTTCCCCCACTCTTCAACCACAGACTTAATGATGAACCAGATCCTTGTTGGCAGCCGAATCAATTACACGGTCAATTCGCCCACTACTTTCCTTCTGAACATCTCCGTCGCACAGAACGAGCATCAGTCGACGACGAATGAGTCGATCGAAATTTACCCCTATCACAAAGTGGAGGAGTGCGCCGTTGGACCGCTCGGCAATCGTTTGCTGCGGATGACGGCTGACCCAGGTGAACTGACGATTCAGTATCAGGCCACCGTCGAGCTTCGTGCAAGCGAAGTCGATTCGACTGATTTGTGCGAGGTTGATTACGAGAATCTTCCCGCCGACGTGCTGAGCTTCCTCAATCCGAGCCGCTACTGTGAATCCGATAAGTTATATCGTTTTGCTGGAGAAGAGTTTGGCCAGCTGGTTCCTGGTTACTCGCGAGTGACCGCAATTTGCAACTGGACTTACGAGCATTTGACCTACACGCCTGGCAGCACTGGCCCGACAACCACTGCCTGTGACGTGTTGTTACAACGAACCGGTGTGTGCCGCGACTATGCCCATGTCGCCATCAGTCTCTGTCGTGCGATGGGAATCCCGGCTCGTTACGTTTCTGGGTACGCCGTCAAATTGCAACCGCCAGACTTTCACGGATTCTTTGAAGCCTACCTCAGTGGAGAATGGTTTCTGTTCGACGCGACCAGACTTGCCCCAGTCGGGGGCTTTGTTCGCATCGGCACGGGCCGCGACGCCGCCGATGTTGCTTTTGCGACACTTCGCGGAGACGCCCAGAGCACGGGAATGGAAGTGTGGGCGAACGGTCAAGACGCGAACGACCACTTGTTGGACCCCGAGAACGTTGTAACCGCAGTTAGCTCGGCCTAACTTAAATTCTCGGCCTAGCCCAGATCTTGAATTTTCCGATGCGTAAATGGTTAAAGTTGCGCTATCTAATACAAACACGTGGCGTAGGCCAGTGAATGGCTGGCTTCTGGTTCGGCTTGCTCTGGCCGCAGCCAAGCCACGAACGCACTCTCTTGCGATTCGTGCTCGTATTTCGTTGGCAAAATTGTCCGTGAGTGCCAAATAACGCAAGTTTAAAACCAACGCATTGGCTCGCGATTATTGTCGGCAGCATCGTAAGTCTGGCCAACATTTAGGTTCGGGTTTCGTATAGTCTATATAGACTGGTAAGACGGACCTGTTTCCCACGCAGCGATTTACGCAACCGGAGTGCGGTCGCCAGGCTGTGAGGATGTCTCCCATGGGATGAAACCAAAATGAACTTAAAGTCGTCGTCGCGTCGTGCTTTTCTGCAATCGGCTGCTGGTGGTGTTATTGTTTCTGCATCGCTGACGTCGCCGGATACTGACGCCGCCGCCGCGAGCGAGGCGATTCGCGTGGCGAACCCTGTCAGCGGCGATGTTTTGCAAACGCAGGGGATGTTATCTGCCGACCGCCGACAACTAATCGAACAACAGCGAGCGATCCCCGTTGCGGGAAACACCGATGTCTTAGTCTGCGGAGGTGGACCTGCCGGGATCGCCGCTGCCATTGCGGCCGCTCGCGCCGGCGCATCGGTGCAATTGATCGAGGTCGCCGGATGTTTGGGCGGTGTTTGGACCGCAGGGCTGCTGACTAAAATCCTCGATGCCGAAAACAAGTCGGGGGTCATGGACGAGCTGCTAACGGCGTTTGCATCGCGTGGCAGCGAGGTGGCACGCGATTCACGTGGCACCGTTTACGATCCCGAGATCGCCAAGCTGGTTCTGGAAGAGTTGTGCGTCGATGCGGGGGTGAAAATTCGCTTGCATACTCGATTGGTCGGGGCCGTCACCGATTCGAACAACCGCGTGGTCGCGGTGCTGACGGAATCCAAATCAGGACGCGAAGCCTGGCTGGCCGACCGCTTTGTCGACTGCAGCGGCGATGGCGATTTGGCGGCCCACGCTGGCTGTCGTTTCGATGTTGGAGTGGGTAGCGATTGTGAATGTCAACCGATGTCGATGCTCGCGTTATTGACCGGGATCGATGCCGAAGCCGTTCGCCCCTACATTCGCGAAACCGCAGCGTCCGCCAAACCGTTGCTGTTAAAGTTGATGGAGGACAACGGGATCACGCCATCGTATCGCGGACCGACACTTCGGCATCTGCACAGCGGAATCTACTCGATCATGACCAATCACGAGTACGGTGTGTCCGCGTTTGACGCTGATGCCATTACCCAAGCGACCATCCGGGCCCGCCGCGAGATTCACGAAATCGTCAACGGATTGCGAAGTCTCGGCGGCATCTGGAAAGACATCGCCGTGGTCGCGACTGCCGAGCAGTTGGGCGTACGCGAAGGTCGCCGGATTCGCGGTCGCTATCACATTACTGCACAGGATCTTGCCAAGGGATTAAAGCACCCTGAATCGGTCTGCCAGGCCAAGTTTCCGATTGATGTTCATGCACTGAATCAAGATGGCAACAAAGAGGTCAGCCGCGAGTTTAAGAAAGGTGGTCTGAAGCCGTATGACATCCCGTATCCTGCCTTGATCGCCGCTGATGTCGACGGATTGCTGATGGCAGGCCGCTGTATCAGCGGCGATTTCATTGCCCACTCGAGCTACCGAGTGACTGGCAATTCGGTGCCGATGGGCGAGGCCGCCGGGCGAGCCGCTGCCATCTCGGTCAAGCAACATGTGATGCCTCACGAGTTGAAGTGGGATGAGATCAAAGGCTAACGAGGAGCTGTTCGGTTCGCGTCGAAAGTCTTCGCGACGCTTGCTACGGCGATATCAAACTTCGAATTGGGATCACGGCTAGCTCGGCACTGTTGTTGTTCCACAATTCACGTCCGCTTCCGACACGGCCGACGCCGCCACCGCTGTTGGAATAACCAACATACAATTTTCCGTCATGCTCGATCGCGTAGGGATACGACAATTTCGCTTGCGGATGCGATTCGCCTGGTCCGTCGTCATCTTCCGCGTGGCGAATCACGAACGCTTTGCTGAACAGGTTCTCATTGGGGCGCGTCACCGCAATCGTCAGCGGCGAACGCCGTCCGCCATTGTTTGCTGCCGTGGTTCCGACGAGATAGTGTTGACCGCTGCTGAGCGTGCCGGTGTAGGGTTTACTTGTCGTCATCGGCAGATCCGATGGACGTGACGCGGTCCATGTGCGACCATAATCGTCGCTCTCGGCAAGCAGCGCGGTGGCCTCAGCTCCATAGCGAGAAACATTGACGATCGTCGCACCATCGACAAACGCGGTCGATTCACCCCACATGTTGCCGATTCCCTCACCGCGTGGGATCACAATTAGATCCCAGGCGGTGAAGTCATCACTGTGGCTGATCGCGACTGCGGCAGGATTGCCATCGCCGACACGAAGACCACCCATGATCCAGTTGCCGTCTTGCATTTTGATCGGCTGCTGCATCGGCCAAAATCCGCCTTCGATTACCGTTCCCTTTGGCGTCCAAGTCTCAGTCAACTCGTCAAGCAGGTAAGCACGAGTGTGGACGCTTTGCATCGTGCCGGAGTACGCTCCGTGAAACGCCCAAAATTCGCCATCGTGCGAATGGAACACTCCATGGCTGACTCCGATTCCCGGTTCGTCCCCCGCGTCAATCGTCGTCACCTCGCTCCAAGTCCGGCCGTCATCATCGCTGTGGCAGACTCGTGCCTGTTCGGAATCCGTATTCTCGCCACCTTGATTGTGCCCGAACGAGGCGTATAGACGGTTGCGATGAAATCCGAGTGCCACGCCATGCAAGAACCGATACCCATCTTTCGAAAACTCGTACGGTTTGATCACACCGAAACGCACGCCATCGAGGTGCGGAAGATCGGAAGCGGTGGGCAACGTGCTGGTCTCATCCCACAACGGAACCGGTTTCGGTAACTCAGGAACTTCATGTGTTGCGGTCACCGGATGATACAGATCCTTCATTTCCGCAGCGGTCAACGATCGGTCGAACCAGCGAGCCAAGTCCAACGCGCCGCTGAAATTTTGGCGAAGATGACCGTCGTCGTTCACGCCGGCAAAGGTCATTGGAGTCTCGCTGGGTTGGAGCGGTTGCTTCAGTAGCACACTTGCGGCAAGTTCGCCATTGACCCAAAGCTCGGCGGCGTCGTCCCGCAATTGGATCGCGACCAAATGCCAATGGCCTGGTTTGGGGACTTGGTCGCAGTCGGCGGTGACCCATTTGCCTTGCCATACATACAGTCGGAAACGTTTGTCGTTGTCAATCATCACCCCCCAATTCCGCTGGCCCAACGAGTATTGATGCGCCGCAGCAATCATCTGCTGAGTTCCGCCAAGCCGGTAGGGATTGACCCAGATCGCCAGCGTGAATGGCTTGTTCGCGGCGATCCGTTCGGCTGAATCTTTCAGCGTCAGTAACGATCGGCCGTCAAAAACGAGCGAGCGGTCCTGCACACCATCGGCGGTTTGGATGTCACCGTGGACGATAAAGTCGCCGGTGCTGTCGAGCGACCACGTCATGTCGGAAACCGGAGCGTCGCCGGGACTAGCAGCCAAAGTCAATAGAGTGCCGGCGAAACCGAATAGGAGCGTGAGTGCGAGGCGTGCGGTCATGAATCGAGGAGAGGGGGAGTGAAGGAGTGAAGGAGTGAAGGATCTGCAAATGTACCACGAATCGTGAGTGTTTGCTGTATCACTGGTTAAGACGTCAACCAGGTACACGGAAACCTCGCTGCGGATAGGCTCTAGGCTGAGACGCTACGACTCCGGGCTTGTAGCGATTTTCCATCGCCGCTTTTTCGTTAGCTATTCACCAACATCGTAGACTGCTGACTTAGCACCAAGCGAATAGGCTGGAGGCCGAAACTCTTGGCGAGTTTCGCTACGGGGGCCATGAGGCAGTCACGTGCGGTCAATCTTTGCTAGACTTAGGAACTTCGTTGTTAGCTCCCTCCCTCACCCAACACACCTTCACCTCGCCATGACTTACCACCCCGCCCGCCTCGGTTCACGACTCGTCCTTTCCGTCGTGCTCGTCCTATTGGTCGCGTCATTTGCATCCGCAGCGGAAAATGACTCTAAAACCTCTCGTCCGCACGAATCCAAGCGGACGATCCGCGTACTGACGATTGGGAACAGCTTCGCTCAGAACGCCTGTCTGTTTCTTCGCGAGATCGCACAATCCGAAGGCTCGGTCGAACTTGTGATTGGCACTGCCAACATCGGAGGCTGCACGTTAGAAAAGCATGCCACGCTGGCGGTTCAGTCGGCGAGTGATGGCGAAGTGCGGCCGTACCGTGATGCAGCCAGTGGAAAGAAGTTAAGTTTGCAGGACTATCTGAAACTGCAACCCTGGGACTTTGTCACCGTCCAACAGATGAGTGCGCTCAGCCACAAACCCGAAACCTATCATCCGCACATTGATCAATTGGCGGCATTGGTCGAGCAGTTGGCGCCGACGGCTCAGCTGTTGATTCACCAAACGTGGGCGTACCGACAAGATTCGCCGCTATTGGCGAAAGATGGATTGAGTCAGCAGCAGATGTATGATCGGCTGCGTAACGCTTACGACGCTAATGCCAAGCAATTTGATGCACGCATTCTGCCAGTGGGAACCGCGTTCCAGATGGCTCGCGGAACCGCCGGACGCACCGTCGTTGCTCCGGACCCAAATTTCGATTACGAAAATCCCGAGTATCCCAATCTACCCAACCAAGACCACTCGTTGGTGATTGGTTGGCATTGGCGGAAACAAGGTGACAAACCGCGATTGGCATTGGATTTCAAACACGGCAATTCGCATGGTTGTTTCTTGGCGGGGCTCGTCTGGTTCGAATATTTGACGGGAATCGCCGCCACCCAAACGACGTTCGCCCCCAAAGGGATCAGCGACGACGACGCAGCCTTCTACCGCCAAATTGCCCACACCGCCTGTACCGATCAGTGATGGATGGCAAGTTGTCCGAGCAAGATGTGTCTTGCTCTATCGCACGTCCAAGGCGAATGTTTTCAAGTTGCACTTTTAGCACAACCCGACGCGTCAGCGAGGGAATCTCGATATTTTCTCGGTCCCTCGCTAACGCTTCGGGTTAGGATTTGCCTTGAAAAACGGCAGTAGCGTAACCTCAAAAGGCGAATGTTGCGTGTCGCTTGGTCGGCTTTTCACCATGTTGAGCTTTGGCTGACCATGGACGAATTTAGGCTGACGTGGCGGGCTGGGGCCGCGACGCATTCATGCTTACGAGGAATGTACGATGAAGTCGGCCTTTCCCCCTTTTCGCCGGATCCAATTCAGCGGCTTCAGAATAAAGGGCTTCGACACCAGCGATCGTTGTAGCTGGTATTTCCCTGGAAAATCGAGCAGGGACAAACCAATGAAGATGGTGAGCAGTCCTTGCCCCGGCAGCACCAGCATGGCGACCCCCATCGTCAAGAACGCCGCGCCGGCGATGTTTTTCAAGACAATCCAAACGCAGTGATAATAGACCGACGCTCTGGTTTGCGGGCGGATCATGATGCGGTGGCGGTGATTGAAATAGTCACTCGGAAGCCGCAGAATCAGCCAAGGCACCGCGACGATTGAAGCCGCAAACACGATCGCGGACACCGTCGCTACCCACCAAAACATCGGTTCGGTGATCATCCCGTACAGGTTCAGCATCGCTTTTCGTTTACCTTGTTTCCAATTTTACCAGCGTCAGTGACTTGCAATTTTTGTTCCATCCTCTGCTGGAACGTTTGCGATGACGCTGTGTTGGCACGAAAGCTGCATTTTGATGCTCGTCGCAGTGCAACCGACCTCCGATGATGCTTCCTTTTGTGAGCTGCTCTACTGATGACCACCCCAGCCGCGTCTGGTTCCAAGCGGCGATTGTTACCCGCGCGGATTTTTGAATGGATCGATCGCAAACGCGAAGCGGTCTCGAGAACGCTTTGGCGCCCCATCCGGCTGCTGTATTTGCGTCACGAACGATCGCGCCGCGTGGTCGCTTGGATGCGTCTTCATCGTCGCAGCATCACGGGGTCAATCTTGCTATTGGCTCATACGCTTGGCTTCGTCTCGTCGATCAACGTGCTCAGCGAACCTCGGACGCCGCAAGGGGCGATTGCTTGGATCGTCACGCTCAATACGTTTCCCTACGTCGCCGTTCCCGCCTACTGGGCGATCGGTGAAACGGACTACGGCAAACAAGCGATCGCCTACCGCGCCCGCCAATCCGAGGGAGCTCCGATCTTGGACAGGTTGAACCGAGATCTGGTGGAGATGGGATTGGCGCTGGCTCCGGAAAATGAAACGCAGCATCTACTCAGTAGGCTCGTCCATTTCCCGGTGACAGAAGGAAACGCGGCGACCGTGCTGATCGATGGCAAGCAAACCTTTGCTTCGCTTTTCGAGTCGATCGAGCAAGCCAATTCTTATGTCTTGGTTGAGTTCTATATCCTGCGGGATGACGAGCTTGGCAACCGGTTGGCTGATTTGTTGCTGAAAAAAGCTCGGCAAGGTGTGCAAGTCAAGGTTCTGTACGACGAATATGGCAGCCGCGACATGTCAAGCCGATACGTCGACCGTTTGCGAGCAGGAGGCGTTCAGATTCACGGATTCAATCCGCCCTTGGCCGATGGATCCACAACGCGTCTTAATTTTCGTAATCACCGAAAACTGGTCGTCGTCGATGGACGTGAGGCGTTTGTGGGCGGGCACAATATCGGTGACGAATACCTTGCGGACAACGAAGAACTCGGTGTCTATCGTGATACGCACGTGCGTTTCGAAGGACCGATGGTGCAGTGCGCGCAGATCGTTTTTGCCGAGGATTGGCACGCCGTGACCGACGAACTACTCCATCAACTGCAGTGGACACCAACGCAATCGGAAAATGGTGAGGTCAAAGGTATTTGTCTTCCCAGCGGGCCGGCCGACACGTTTGAAACCGCGTCGTTGTTTTTTCTGCAAGTGATCAATCGTGCGGAGGAGCGAGTCTGGATTGCAAGTCCGTACTTTGTTCCGGATCAACAGATGTCCACGGCGCTGCAGTTGGCGGCATTGCGTGGCGTGGACGTTCGTGTGATCATTCCCGAAGTGTCGGATGCACGGATGGTTTGGCTCTCTTCGTTTTCGTACCTGCCGGAAATGGAAGACGCGGGGGTGAAGATGTATCGCTATCGAGATCGGTTTATGCACCAAAAGGTAATCTTGGTGGATGATGACATCGCCTCGATTGGTACCGCCAACTTTGACAACCGTTCGTTCCGGCTCAATTTCGAGTTGATGATGGTTTTCTTTGATTCGACCGTCGCTGGCCAAGTCGCGGAGATGCTGGAAGAGGATCTCCGCAATTCAGCACCAGCACCGGGCAGCGAATTGACCGACAGCGCCTACCCATTTCAGCTGCTCGTGCGAGGCTCGCGACTGCTGGCACCGATCCAGTAATCGTGTGTATGGCACGTTTCAACGCGACGCGGCGTGGCGGCGGCGATGCGATGATTGTCTGGGGATTGGCTGGCTGCGAAACGCGAATATCGTAATTTGCTGTTTTCGAATGTTGGAAACGGCAGTACAGGCGTTTGGCATCCACTATGATCTGTGTTTTCCGGTAAGCAAAGCCGCGGTTGACGCGTTCGATCGTGACTCGTCACGCAGGCGGCTACCGTGATGCCCACCCCCATCCCCACAGAAAACTCGAAACCAAAGTTCATGTCCCCATTTGTCGCTGAGTTTATCGGCACGATGATGCTGATTTTGTTTGGCAATGGCGTGGTCGCCAATGTCGTCCTGGCCCGCACCAAAGGAAACGATTCCGGTTGGATCGTGATCGCAGCGGGCTGGGGAATTGCGGTGTTCATCGGCGCCTTTTGTGCAAACGATTTCAGTGGTGCTCATTTGAATCCCGCCGTTACCGTGGCGATGTTGATCGCCGGTAAGTTGAGTTTGCATTTGGCGGTTCCTTACTTTGCCGCTCAGTTACTAGGTGCCATCGCGGGTGCGACCCTCGTCTATCTGTTCTACCGTCAACATTTCAAAGCCACCGAGGACGCCGATGGCAAGTTGGCCTGTTTTTGCACCGCTCCCAACATTCGCGACCTTCCACAGGCGTTCTTCTGTGAAATGGTGGGCACCTTCGCGTTGATATTGCCCATTTTTTTGATGATTACTCCGAGCTTGATGCAGGGTGATACTCCGGCAGACACCGATCCTGTGCTCGGTCTTGGTACCCTTGGCTTTTTGCCGGTTGGGATGTTGGTGTTCGGAATCGGTTTGTCACTCGGCGGGACCACTGGCTATGCAATCAACCCCGCTCGAGATTTGGGGCCGCGACTGGTGCATGCGTTGTTGCCGATCGCTGGGAAGCGTGATAGCGATTGGGGCTACGCATGGATTCCCGTTGTCGGGCCGATCGCCGGTGCATCGCTTGCCGCGATGGTGTATTTGATGATTGCCTGACCCGAGGTGGTTGATTGAGAATGTTGATTCGCAGGCTGGTTGCGTTATGATCGCGAAGCGGTCGACGACTTTGACTTGATAAAACTCTTTTGCAACGATTGATAAGTGATGGAATATTCTTTGAAACGATTCTACTGTCTCGGCCCGGCCACGGTGGCTGTTGCATGGTGTTGTCTGGCGCACGTCAACCATGCCACCGCACAATCGCCCAACATCACGGCTGAATCAAAATTGACATCGACCGATTGGCCTGGATGGCGAGGTCCCACCGTCAACGGCATCGCCTCATCGGATCAAGATCCACCTTTAAAATGGAGCCGCGAAGACAACGTGTTGTGGCGAACGCCGATCGCGGGTCGCGGGCACGGTTCGCCTACCGTGCTCGGTTCACGCGTTTATCTGCCGACTGCTGACGAATCGCGGAAGGTCCAGTTGGTATTGTGCTTCGATCGTGCTACTGGCAAACCGATATGGGAGTCCGTCGTGCATGAAGGTGGGGTCGAGAACAAGAGCGGCCGCAAGGCGAACGAGAAAGCAACACTGGCTTCGTCGACCATCGCAACCGACGGAACGCGTTTGTACATCAATTTCATCAACGACAGTGCGATGTACACGTCAGCGTTGAATCTAGATGGGAAAGTGCTGTGGCAGACTCGCGTCAATGAATACTTGATTCATCAAGGCTATGGATCCTCGCCAACGATCTATCAAGATTTGGTGCTTGTCACGTGTGACAACAAGGCGGGCGGTGCGATTGCTGCGCTGAATCGCGACACCGGTGACATTGTTTGGAAGCGGAATCGTCCCGAGCTTCCCAATTATGCATCGCCGATCGCTTTGAAGATCGACGGGCGTGAGCAATTGATCGTCACCGGATGCGATTTGGTGACCAGTTTGAATCCGTTGACGGGCGAAACATTATGGGAAATCGAAGGGGCGACCACCGAGTGCGTGACCACCACGGTGACCGACGGGACACACGTGTTCAGTAGCGGCGGTTATCCCCGCAACCACCTGGCAGCAATCGTTGCGGACGGATCAGGGAAGATTGCTTGGGACGAAAACTTGCGAGTTTATGTACCTTCTTTGTTGCACCGTGATGGCTATCTGTATCTGACACTCGATGCCGGCGTCGCGATGTGTTTGGACGCCAAGACGGGTGAAACGATGTGGAAGAAACGGCTCGGAGGATCGTTCACCAGTTCGCCCGTGATGGTCAAGGATCGCATTTACGCTACCAACGAAGACGGGCAGACGTTTATTTTTCGCGCGAGCCCCGATGAGTATGAGAGCCTCGGTGAGAACCGGTTAGGCGAAAGCGTCTTTGCCTCTGCAGCAATCGCCGGTGGCCAGATCTTTTTGCGGACTGCGGCCCACGAAGACGACAAACGCCAAGAGTACTTGTACTGCATCGGCGAGTAGTCTGATGGCGGGCGATCGGAACTCACGGTGGGGTGGAAACTGGATGAAATCTTGGGTGGCGGAGAACCGGAAAGACCGACCGTTTCACGAACCCAAGCGTTTTAGTGATTCAGACTTGCGTCGTTCTGCCAATACGCTTGAGCCGTAACTCCAAAGCTCAATCCTCGACCGGCTTGTTGATTGTTTGAGCCGCGACGCGTCAGCGGCCGGGGCCCACACGCCACCCGGTGCGTTGCGGCCCACGGCTCACCATTGCGATTTGCATTTGGACTGGATCGACAAGCCTTGACCATGCTACGGCAACAATCGCTGCGGCTGGGCGATCGCCGATTCCTCGATCTGGCCGACGGGACGTTGCCCCGATCCTGGTCGTCCACTGTCTCCTAAATCCTCTCGAGCCTGTTCGGCCAACGCCATCAGCCGATCAACGATCTTGGGATGCTCCGAGGCGACGTTATGTTCGCTTGCGATGTCCTCGACGACATTGAATAGCAGCGGTTCAGACGGCTGATTCGGTTTGAAATGCGGATGAGGCCTGCCCGTCACTGGCAAGAATAATTTCCAAGGACCACTGCGGATCGCCTGCAGTTGATCGGTGTGATAATAGTAGAACGCTTGGTAGGGTGATTTGGCGGCTTGTTCGGAAAACAGCAAAGGCGAAATGTCGTGACCATCGATCTTGCGGTCTTGCGGCAACACTCCGCCCGCGAGTTTGGTGAACGTCGGCAGCAGATCCATGGTGGTGGCAAGTTCTTCGCAAACCGTCCCCGCGGGAACCCGCCCAGGTTGCCAAACGATCGTTGGTACGCGGAACGCACCTTCGGCGGTGGTGTAGCCGCGGCCGTGTAGTGGCAGATTCGATCCTCGGCTCAGGTCATTGACATTGCGTTGGATCGGAGCTCCGTTGTCCGACGTCCAAACGACCATCGTGTTTTCGGCAATCCCGAGTTCTTGCAGCTGATCGAGCATCACGCCGATCGACCAATCGAGTTCTTCGATGGCGTCCCCCCACGGCCCGTTTGCACTTTCGCCACGGAATTGTTCGCTTGAAAAGGGTGTCGAGGTGCTGCCCGGCATCGCTTGTGGGAAATACAAAAAGAAGGGTTCGTCGCGATGTTCTGCGATCCACTGCATCGCCCGTTGCGTGTAACGCTTGGTCAACCCGTTGCGGTCACAGGGGGCTTCGATGACCGTTTCGTTTTCCATCAGCGGCAGTGGCGGCCATTGCGAACCGTCTTTCCACACTCGTGCCGTCATGTCGTCCGAGTAGGGGACACCGAAAAAGAAATCGAACCCTTGCCGCGTCGGCAAAAACTGTGGCTGGTCCCCTAAATGCCACTTGCCGACGATCGCGGTGGCATAACCAGAGGACTTGAGTGATTCAGCAATCGTCACTTCATCGGGGTTCAGTCCGTAAGGCGAAACGGGACGCAACACTAAACCGTCGCGAGGATTGGTATGCATGCCAACACGTTGTGCGTAACAACCGGTCATCAAACTTGCACGCGACGGCGTACACACTCCCGCGGTCACACTGAAGTGCGTGAATTTGCGGCCTTCGGCGGCCATGCGGTTAAGATTCGGAGTGCGATGAAGCTTCGAACCAAATGGCTCGATATCGCCGTAGCCAAGGTTATCGCAGAAGACGACGATGAAATTGGGTTTCTCCGACGCTCGGACTTCCTCGGGACAATTTATCAGGAACGTCATCGCCAATGTCAGGCAAACGATGGACCAGCGAACTGGTTTCGTTTGTCTCGGTGCTCTTAGTCCTAACATGATTGGTCGAAGTGACAGTCGTCGTTGCGGTGCGATCATCGGAATTTAGGTGGGCGAGGAGGAGGGGAATCGAAAGGACGCGAATCACAGTCGCCCTGTCGGATCGAGTATTATAGGGTACCAAACGATGGCATTTATCACTGAGCGTACGCCCATGGTCATTTTCGATCTTTCTGGCGAAATCACTGGGAATCGATGTTTACAATGTCGCAGTGCAGGACATTAGCACCAGTGAAATGCGAAACGCCAAGTTCCAAGGTCGAATCGAGCGTTATGGCCGATTCGGGGCCCGCGGCATACAAATTCCCCACAGCACTGAACTTCCCCCACAGCACTGAACTGAGAAGAAGGAATTCATGACACGATCCATCCGCAATTTGTCTCTCTTGATCGCCGTTTTATGCTTGGCGATGATCCCATCGGCTGCCGACGCGGTGGCGGAGGAACGCGACAACGAGTCCCCCAAACGCCCCAACATCCTGTTCATTATCGTCGACGATCAGTCGCCCGAAGATTTCAAGTTTTACAACCCAAAGTCGACTCTGCACTCGCCGAACATCGACAAATTGGCGGCCGAAGGGATGGTCTTTGACGCCGCCTATCACATGGGATCGTTCTCGGGCGCCGTCTGTACGCCATCACGCCACATGGTGATGTCGGGCCGCACCGTTTGGCATTTGCCAATCGCGCCCAATGGCAAACAGTTGTGTCCACCCAATCTAGAACAGAACACGCTTGCTGCGGTGTTCAATCGAGCGGGTTACGACACGATGCGAACTTGCAAACGAGGCAATTCTTATGAAGGGGCGAACAAACAATTTACGGTGCGTCACGACGCCACCAAACGCGGCGGCACTGACGAATCGGGCAGCCCGTGGCATGGCGATCAAGTCATGGACTATCTAAATCAACGCGAATCGGATAATGATTCGGATCCATTTTTGGTCTACTTTGGATTTTCGCATCCGCACGACACGCGTGATGGCCGACCTGAGTTACTTAAAAAGTATGGAGCCACCAATCACACCGATCGCAACTCGCTGCCTGACGAAAATCCCAAACAACCTGCGCTTCCGGAAAACTACCTTCCCGAGCATCCGTTCCCCCATGGGCATCCAGGGTTGCGTGACGAAGTCTCGGTCAGCGGCGTCTGGACGAATCGTGACGAGCGCACGATTCGCAACGAACGAGGCCGCGAATACGCTTGCGACGAGGCGATCGATATCCAAGTCGGTCGAGTACTGAAGAAGCTCGACTCGATGGGCGAACTCGATAACACTTACGTCGTTTATACCTCGGACCACGGCATCGCGATTGGTCGTCATGGATTGCAAGGCAAACAGAATCTGTACGAACACACATGGCGAGTTCCGCTGATCGTCAAAGGACCAGGGATCAAACCAGGTTCGCGTGCGATCGGAAACACCTACCTGCTCGACACGCTGGCGACGCTCTGTGATCTGGCGGGCATTGATCCCCCGGAAACCAACGAAGGGATCAGTTTCAAACCGGTTTTGGAAGGGAAGAAGTCAAAGGTGCGTGACGTGTTGTATGGCACCTACAGCGGCGGTACCAAACCGGGGATGCGAGCGGTCAAGAAAGGCGATTGGAAACTGATTAAATACGATGTCTTGGATGGCACCGTACGCGAGACGCAGCTCTTCAACCTCGCAGAAAATCCTCACGAATTTTTGGCGCAACATGGCAAGCAGGATCCAATGCAGACTGATCTCGCAGAGAATCCCAAATACGCTGACAAACTGGCCGAAATGGAGGCTTTGCTGCTGAGTGAGATGCGGCGGCTGGACGATCCGTATCGTCTTTGGGATCAACCGAACGACGGATTGACCGCACCGGCCAAGCAAACGCCGAAGAAGAACAAGCCGAAGAAGTCGAAGTAACCTGCGACTCCATTTGTCCGTTCCCCACCGCTGACTTCTTTTGAGAGTGCTTCGTTGATGTTGTTTCGCGTTTGCATTGCAATGTGCGTTTCGCTCGCGTGTGGTGTTCCTCGCACTCACGCGGGCGATCCCGCGGCGCCAATAACCTCGTCCCGGCCACCGAACGTGTTGTTCATTGCGGTTGACGATTTGGCGTGCACGCTTGGTTGTTACGGAGACGTGATCGCGAGGACGCCGAATATCGATCGGCTTGCCGCCAGCGGCGTTTGTTTCCAACGAGCTTATAACCAATTGCCGCTGTGTAACCCCACCCGGGCGTCGATCATGACGGGACTGCGGCCTGACAAAATCAAAGTCTACGACCTGGATCGCCACTTTCGCGACGAGTTGCCCGATGTGGTCACGCTATCGCAATCGTTCCAGGCAGCTGGATACTTTGCCGCTCGCGTTGGCAAAATCTATCACTACAACGTGCCGGCGGCGATTGGGACGGACGGTTTTGATGATCCGCCGTCATGGAATCATACCATTAACCCCCGAGGTCGCGATAAGACCGACGAGGTGTTGGTCTACAACGCCGAACCGCATCGAAAGATCAGCGGCGCACTCAGCTGGTTGGCTGCCGACGGCGAGGACGAAGAGCAGACCGACGGGATGATCGCCAGCGAAGCGATCAAGCTAATGCAGCAGAAACGCGACAAACCGTTATTCCTTGGCGTCGGTTTTTTTCGTCCGCACACGCCGTATGTCGCCCCAAAGAAATACTTTGATTTGTATCCGGCGGCCGCGTTGCGTTTGCCTTATTCGCCGCCGGGCGATCGCGATGACATTCCGCTTGCCGCATTCGCGCATAATTGTCCCGTGCCAAACTATCAACTCGATTACGACACGTTGATCAAGGCGACGCAGGCCTATTATGCGTGTGTCTCGTTTGTCGATGCTCAGGTCGGACGGCTGATGGATGCGCTTGAGCAGCTGGATCTCGCAGAAAATACGATCGTGGTGTTTTGGAGCGATCACGGCTATCACCTCGGTGAACACGATGGCATCTGGCAAAAGCGAACCTTGTTCGAACAATCCGCCCGTGCTCCGTTGATCATTCGGTCACCCACGCACGAGGAATCCTCGGGCGTGTGTCGCCGAATTGTCGAGTTCGTTGATCTCTATCCGACGCTGACCGATTTGGCCGGGATCAAGGCTCCTGAGAATCTTGACGGTCGCAGTTTGCGTCCCTTGTTGAACAACCCGCTTGCGCCGTGGGATAACGTCGCGGTGACACAAGTATTGCGGCCTGCGGACGATCGACTCGGTGATCAGGTGATGGGGTGCAGTATCCGCACCGACCGCTATCGCTATACCGAGTGGGGCGAAGGCAAATATGGTTTTGAGCTATACGATCATCATGCCGATCCGCTGGAGTTCAATAACTTGGCGATCGACCCGGACGAAGCGACCAGAGACGTGATCGCGCAGCTGCGACCGCTGCTACGTTCACACGCGTCCGGGCAAATCCCGGTGACGCCCGTGAATCCCGAGCGGCTATAGGAACGATGGCATGAGCGAAACCGAACCCACGCCGGGTCGCCCCCCGTTGACGTTGGCGATGTTGGCATTGGTGATTGCGGGTGAAGCCATCTTTTTTTTGCCGTTTGTGATCGCTCGTGTGTTTCGTCCGACGTTGTTGGAAGTGTTCGGGATCAGCAACCTTGAACTCGGTTATGCGTTTGCCTCCTACGGCGTTGTTGCGATGCTCGCGTACTTTCCTGGCGGCCCGCTTGCCGACGCGTTTGCGGCTCGCAAGATGATGACGGTGGCTTTGCTATCGACGTCGCTTGGCGGAGTAGTGCTGGCCGCGATCCCGTCGCTGGGGGTGATGAAGTGGTTGTATGCCTATTGGGGGCTGACAACGATATTGTTGTTTTGGGCGGCCATGATTCGCGCGACGCGTGAACTCGGCGGCGACGAGTTTTCAGGAACCGCCTTCGGTATCCTCGATGGCGGTCGCGGATTGGTCGCAGCCGCCACCGGTTCGGTCGCGGTGCTGGTCTATTCGTGGTTGTTACAAGGCGATTCGGATGCAGCAACCTTCGCGGAACGCACCGCCGCGTTTCGACAAGTGATCCTGGTGTTCGCCGGAATCACGTTGGCATCAGCGATGTTGGTTTGGTTTGCCGTTCGTGTTGACGATCGCGACACGGTGGCAAGCGAGCCGAGAATCACATGGGCAGGTGCCGTGGCAGTGCTAAAGATGCCCGCGGTGGCGGTGCAGGCGTTGATCATCGTTTGTGCGTACGTTGGCTACAAAGGACTCGATGATGTTTCGTTGTATGCCCGCGAGGTTTTGGAGTATGACGAGGTTGCAGCGGCGCATACGAGCACCGTATCGATGTGGGTGCGTCCGATCGCTGCGATTGCGGCGGGGATCATCGCCGATCGGACTCGTATTTCGCGGATCACCGCATTGAGTTTCCTAATCCTGGCACTCGGTTGCGGGACGATTGCATTGGGATGGTTCAAACCGGGAATGAACGCCGTGTTTTTCGGTGTGATCATCGTCACTAGCGCCGCCGTGTTTGCACTACGTGGGCTCTATTTTGCGATCATGCAGGAAGGGCACGTTCCGATTCGATACACTGGGACCGCGGTTGGGGTGGTATCAGCGATCGGATATACGCCGGATGTGTTCATGGGGCCGATGATGGGAAAACTGCTTGACGATTCGCCTGGTGCACTCGGGCACCAGCACTTGTTTGCGGTGGTCGCCGCGTTTGCGTTACTCGGTTTGGTAGCTTCGCTTGCGTTCCCGCTGCTGCCAAAGCGTCATGGCGAAGTTTGATTTGCCGGGTCTTGGCAATACGCTTCGGCCCGCTTGGCGACGCCACGTAGCATCCCGGCGAAAACCAATTGGTGCAGCGGCCACACCGAGTACCAATAACACAACCCGAACAATCCGGCTGGATCAAATTCGGCGGTTTGGCGAATGGTCGACCCACCGCCGGGACGGGGGCAAACCTCGTAATCGAGCCATCCTCGTCCAGGCAACTTCATTTCCGCAGCGAGTCGCAATCGCTGGTTAGGTTCGATCAGCTCGACTCGCCAAAAATCGATGGCGTCGCCAACGTGCACGCTGCTCGCATGACGACGGCCGCGGCGGTAACCGACGCCACCGATCAACATGTCCATGAACCCGCGAATCTTCCACAACCATTCGCCGTAGTACCAACCGGCATCGCCTCCGATGCGTTGGATCGGCACAAAGGCGCATTCCGGCGGCACATCCACGTCGATTGTGCGTGAATCGACCAGTCGGCTGCCGAAGGCTTCGCCGCCCCATTTGGCCGTCCGTCCCGCCGATGACAAAGCGTCGGACCAACGGGTTTCCACCATCTCTTGATCTTCACGCTCGATCGCACGCTGGATCGCTTCTTGAATACCGACTGGACGGATCGAAAAATCACGCAGGGCTGCATCATCGGTGACGATCGTTGGATTTTTCAGCCCTTCGACTAGTTTTCGGCCGATTCGGGCGTAGACCGGCGTCACTAACCCAAGCCACAGACTGCTGATTCGCGGCGACAGCAACGGCACGCGAATTCGCATTCGTTTCAATCCGCGTTGGCGAGCGTATTCGTCCATGATGCCGCCGTAGGACACCGGTTGCGGACCCCCGATCTGATAGATTTTGCTTTCCCCGAGCGGCAACTCGAGCGTTTCCATCAAATAGCTCAACACATCACGGATCGCGATCGGCGATGCTTCGGTGGATACCCATTTGGGCCAAAGCATGATCGGCAGTTTTCGGACCAAGGCACGCACCAATTCAAACGACAAACTTCCCGAACCGATGATGACCGAGGCGCGAAACTCGATCACCTGGGCCTCCGATTCTTTCAACACCCTTCCCACTTCATGCCGACTTCGCAAGTGACTCGATAATTCATCATCGTCGTCTTCGCCAAGTCCGCCGAGATAGACAATTCGCTTGACCCCGGCATTGCGAGCGGCTGCAGCAAAATTGGCCGCTGCATCACGATCATCCGACTCGAACCCATCGCTAGTGCCCATCGAGTGAATCAAGTAGTACGCGGTGTGAATCCCCTGCAATGCATCCGTCAGCGTGTCACGCTGGAGCACGTCTCCGTGGACGACTTCGGTTTGCGGAGAAACTCGAGCCCGCAAATTTTCGGGGTGGCGAGCCATGCAGCGGAGCGGACGACCGCTGTCTTCGAGCAACCGCAGCAATCGGCCGCCAACGTAACCGGTCGCACCGGTCAACAAAATGCGTTCGCCGCCGTTGCTGCGATCTTGTTTTGTTGAGGAGGCTGGATGGTCGGTGTGGTTGTTCTCAGGCATGGCTGACATTCGTTACGAAAGATGCTTTGGGGGCGTCGTGAATCCGCTCAAAACCGGTGCCGGACTTCACGATGGCTTCTACCTACTTTAGCGGGGTGTAAAGCCGCAGTCTTCGTGACGGTCACGCTTTGGCATCGTAGATGTCGGTTGTTTTCGCAGTAAACGCATCAAAAACGAGCCGTTTTCAAAAATGCGGGCGCGTAAGTGTGACAAAGCGGTGACGAAATCCTCCTTACCCCAATGACGTCGTTCGGGGGTTTCATTCTGACCCTCCGAAATCCCCGATTGCGTGATCGTTGCAGCGCCGACGTTGTTGTGGTTCTCCGTCAGAGCCCCCTGACGGGGAGCCACGTTTTCAATCTGTACGCTTCTTTTTGTCGCAATACCTAACGTTAAAGCCCTTTTGATGAAACGACTATTTCGAAAACGGACATCGAAGTCAATTCGTAGAAATCAACGCCGCCGATTGGTGGCCGAACCGCTCGAACCGCGACGTGTGTTGGCGGCAAGTTTCGGCTGGGATGGGCCTGGGTTGGGCGGAGCCGAGTTGACTTACACGATCAGCGACTCGCCGAGTTCGCTTTCGCAAGTCGAAGTGGAGACGGCAATCGAAATGGCGCTGGATGCATGGTCCGACGTCGTCGACGTGACCTTTACGCAAGTCGAACAAACCGGGCTGGCGGATTCGATTGACATCTCGTTTACAAACATTGATGGCAGTGGCGGAACGTTGGCTCAGGCCTATTTTCCTGACGATGTTAATCCCGCACGAATCGCGGGCGACATCGAATTCGATGCGGCAGAGGTTTGGGAGATCGGTAACTCGTTGGGCAATCAAGCCTTTGATCTTGTCCGGATCGCGGCTCATGAAATCGGGCACTCGCTTGGGCTGGACCATTTGACCGATATCGGTTCGGTGCTTCAGGCGTACGTGTCGCCTAACCAAGAGTTCACGGCGTTGGATGATAGCGATATCGCCGAAGCGTTGATGTTGTATGCACCGGCGACGGTCAACGACACGGATGACGGTTCGGTCGACGATTCTCCCGTTGATGAGACCGGAGGGAATGATACAAGTGCCGACGAAACGGGCGGCGATGACACGGGCGGCGATGACACGGGCGAGGACGACACGGGCGAGGACGAAACCGACAACGTCGACCCCAGCAACAACGATGATACAGACACCCCTGATTTTGACCTGCCTGACGACGACAATCCGTTCTCACGCCGACGTTGGCGTCGAGGCGGAAATTGGTATCGTCGAGGCGGCCGACTCGAAGCGGATGTCCCGGAAAACCACAACCTGTACTCCCCCACCGATGCGAACGATGACGGATCGACCACGGCGTTGGATGCGTTGGTCATTATCAACCAATTGAGTCGCAGCAATGAATTGACCAGCGGATTTTCGGATGTGAACGGTGATGGCAACGTCACCGCGCTGGATGCCTTGATGGTGATCAACGCGTTGGCGCAGAGCGAAACCGAGGGAATCAGCGAGCTTGTGGTGGCCGCCGAGGCGAGCGACTCGCTCGAGCAGGTTGTTGAAAACGATGACGAGTCGGTAACGACCGAGGACGATAGCGAGCTTACCAACAGCACCCCCACGGTCGGCAGCGACGACGATACAGACGTCGTCACCGATGATGAATTGGACAGTGAATCTGATGAGGGACTGGAGGAATCTGATCAGGAAACCGAGCAGTCCGAAGGGGAAACCGAGGAAACGGACGAGCGGACAGTCGACGATACGGAGTCCGTTGACGACGAGACAGATGCGTCCGACGAGACTGACGAGACAGTTGACGATGACACCCCGGTTGATGACGGTGGTTTGACCGATGAGGATAGCGGTGACGACGAGGATCCCGGGCTCTGTGATCACGATCCCATTACGTCATTTGGTCACCACAACAACTTCGATCCGCAACGTCCGTTTCGCGTCGGATTTGATCAGCTGCTTGCTCGTTACGATGCTGACGAAGACGGCTCGCTAAGCGAAGACGAAATGCCCGAAGTCGTTTGGAACCGGCTGCTTGAGATTAACGTCGATGCCGATGGCGATGGTTTGATCACCCCAGACGAATTTGACTTGTTTACTGAAATCCAGCAAGAAGAACGATTCGCCAGCAAGGATAGCAACGAAGATGGTGCATTAAGCGAGGATGAAGTCCGCCGATTCTGGCAGAAAATCGTGACGGCTGACACCAACAGCGATGGCGGCGTCTCGCTGGAAGAATTTGTCGATTGGCTCGAAGACCGCGAAACCACGGACTCGACGACGTCAACGATTCCGACGGCATCGCCGCAGCGGGCACACCGCAGCGGCAACGACCGCTCAACGTTTTATGACCGTGTGTTTGCGCAACTAGGGCGTCGTGGCGGTCGTGGCCGCTGAGCGGCGACGCTGGTAGGCGACGTTGGTCAATTCGCTTTTGACTTCCTTCGCTCGCGGCGGTATTTTCGGTGACATTCCGGGCCCCAGTGCTGCGTCAATCGAAATACGAATCCCTACGAGCATGTCAGCTGATGAGCGATGAAATTGAAGCGAATCTGCGTCTGCACGTCGATCGAATCGCGGGTCTGATCGGCCCTCGCACCCTTGATCGACCAAAATCGATCGTCGCAACGACGGGTTACATCCAAGGCCAATGGGATGCGATGCAGTACGACGTGCAGTCGGAGGGCTACGATGCGATGGGCCAGCCCGCGACAAACCTTTTTGTTGAAAACGTTGGCACGAAACACGCTGACGAGATCGTCTTGTTAGGGGCTCACTACGACACCGTCGCAGACACCCCCGGAGCCGACGACAATGCGTCGGCCGTCGCGGTGATGATCGAAGTCAGCCGTTTGTTGCGACACCACGCTGGCAAACGTACGGCACGCTACGTCGCGTTCACCTGTGAAGAGAAACCGTACGGTGATTTTGATGCGATGGGCAGCCAGCATCATGCACGTCAATCAAAACAGCGAGGGGATAAGATAATTGGCATGCTGTGTCTGGAAATGGTGGGCTATTTTCGCGACGAAGTCGGCTCACAAAAAGTCCCGCCATCGATACCCAAACCGCTGCATCGCTTGTTTCCCAAACGCGGTAATTTCTTGGCCGCCGTCGGCAACCCTGCTTCTTGGAAACTGAATTGGCAATTTCGCCGTGGCTTTAAACACGGAACAAAAATGCCACTGTTCTCGATCGTGCTTCCTGAAAAAGTGAGCGAGATCCGTCGCAGCGACAACAGCTCGTTTTGGGACCATGGATATGCAGCGTTGATGTTGACCGACACCAGTTTTCTACGCAATGCGAACTATCACCAAGCCACCGACACCCCCGATACGCTCGATTACCAACGAATGAGCGAGGTCACTCGAGGCGTTGCCGCCGCGATGCAACGGCTGTTGCGATGACGCACTCTTTTTAGGTCGCTATCCGATCCATTCGCTCAGGTGGCGTGGTCGCTTGTCCGCCGTTACAGGCTTTTGCAGTGGGGGTGGGGCACTTGGGGGGCTAAAAAGCGATGTCGACGGCCGCGCTGAACGCTTTGCAAAGATTTGCTGAACTTTGCAAATGCGACTCTTTACAGCCTTGTTCAGATGCCGTCGTCGTGTTGAAATCACCATGAACCCCGCACCCGATGCCGTGTCATAAGGTGGGATCGGAAAAGGACCGTTGATTCTGCGTTGCCTCCGTCACGCGACACTGCTGATGGAATTAGCCGCTGACGCGTCGCGGCTCAGTCAACCAACAAGCCGCCTGCGGGTTCACTACGAGATCCTTTACGACGGTGGCCACAACGCCAGCATGAAACGCTGCATGTCAAAGGCGATTTCAAGCGGACCTTCAAATGCATGCAAACGTTTTCAGCTGATTTCAATCCATGTGAGCCATCTTCATTTTTTATACAAGCGAACTGTGAATGTCTGAAGCGGAATCCAACAACACGACGACTTACAACGAGCGGTTAATTCTGTTCGTCTTGGCGACGGTTCAATTCATCACCATCGTCGACTTTATGATCGTGATGCCTCTCGGTCCGCAGTTGATGCGTGTATTGCAGATCGATCCAAGTGCGTTTGGGTTGATCGTTTCGTCGTACACGTTTGCCGCAGGTTTAGCGGGATTGGTGGCATCGGCGACGGTCGATCGCTTCAGCCGGAAATCGGCATTCCTGGTCTTGTACGCGGGATTTATCCTGGGCACGTTGTTGTGTGGATTGGCTCCTAACTACGTAACGCTCGTGTTGGCTCGCGTGTTGACGGGGGCATTTGGCGGTATCTTAGGGGGAATATCGATGGCGATCATCGGGGACGTGTTCCCAGACAGCCGGCGAGGACGTGCCACCGGTGCGATGATGACTGGCTTTGCGATTGCGTCGGTGGCCGGAGTGCCATTGGGGTTGGTGATTGGCAATCACTTCGGTTGGAACATGACGTTCATCGCGTTGGCCTTGGCGGGGTTGCCGGTGCTGTTCGTTGCCGCATATTCGCTGCCGTCGCTCGATGCCCACTTTGGCGAAGCGAGAGTGCACCCGCTTGAGTCCCTTCGCAGGACGTTTACGGTTCCCAACCACTTGAACGCCTTTGCACTGATCATAGCGCTGACCTGCAGCGGTTTTTTGATCTTCCCCTACATCAGTGCCTATTTTGTCGGAAACATCGGTATGTCCGAGCAACAGCTGCCTTGGGTCTATATCGCCGGGGGCGGGTTGACGTTTGTGGCTTCGCCGATCATCGGACGTTGGGCTGACCGAGCGGGAAAGTTGTTGGTGTTTCGAGTGATCGCACCGCTGTCGGCCGCACTGATGTTTGCGATCACCCATTTGTACGAGGGGGGGATCGTGTTAGCCATTGCCGTGTTCGGCGCGTTGATGGTGTGCAACGTGGGACGAATGATCCCCGCGATGGCGATGATCACGGCCAGCGTAGCGCCGCGACACCGTGGATCGTTTCTCAGTGCAAACTCGTCGGTTCAACATATTTTCGGCGGCGTTGGTGCCTACGTCGGCGGTTTGTTTGTCACGCAAGCCGGTGAAGGTGCGGCGTTGGAAGGATTTGGGACCGTCGGTTGGATCGCAGCCGTTGTGGGGATGAGCAGCTTGTGGTTGGCGGGACGATTGCGTAGCGGTGAACAACCCGAGACCGTTTCCGCGACGGAATTGTCGCTGCCCGCTGCGGCCGAAGCGGCATACGATCCCGGCGAACCGATGATCGCGTTTGTCGACGGTGCCGCCGAGGTTGGCGACGTGCGTCTGCAGTCATTCGAGCGTGACTTGCATCACGAATCGGTTGATCATTTACCTGAACTTAACTCGACCCACGCGGTTCGGCCCCAAGTTCGCCGAGACGCAATCGATTGATTCGCTTTGGTTGCGAAAAATCCAGGCGGTTGTGATCACCGCGCCGCCGGCTCAACCACCATCACGCCGTTCATTACCATCCAGTGGCCCGGAAAGGTACAAAGAAACGGATATCGACCGGGGGCGGACGGCGCGATGAAATAGATCGTCTGCTGTTGCCCCGGTAAAACGATATCCGTGTGTGCGATGACTTGGTCGGATTCCGGAACGTATTGCCGAGCAAACGCTTTGGGATCCGCGATCATCTGATTGCCAAGCTCTCCGACATGTTGCAGCGATGCCTGCTGCACGAGTACCCAGTTGTGGGGCACGACGTCTGGATTCGCCAGCGTGACGGCTAACGGTTCGTTGGTTCGCACGTTGAACTCGGCAGTGTTGTAGGTCAGATTGCTGCCGGTTTCGACTTTGATGGGGCGGGCGGCTTTGATTTTCTGATGCCATGGGTTGGAAACACGCTCCGCCATCGAAGCAATATCGACTCGCAGCGGATGAGCCGCAATCTGTTTTTCGGCCACCTGGTAGCCAGGGAATTGGGTGAAGGGTTCATCCAATTGATGCACAGTGATGAACATGTCTTGACCATCCCCTGCCGGATTACACGACGGGTGATTGTCGTCGTTGACATGCATTCGCAAGTGCAATTGATTGACAGGTTGCAGATCGGGGATCTCTAAAAACAACGAATGTCGATCGTCAAGGACGTGAGCGGATTGGATTCGCAGCGGATCATGGCCTGCGGTTCCAGGATGTGTCGTAGAATACTCGGGCGATCCGTAACCGCCGCTGTATCGGTAATTCCAGCACTGCGCAAAATGTTGCTCGGGGTTGCTGGCGATCGCTTCGTCGATCGGCATTGAAAAGGTGACTTGGATGCCATTTTCGTGGACATGAAAGCCAACGGGAACCTGAGCGGGTTGGCCGGTATAACGAACTCGCTGGAAACAACCGTCATCACGGGTATACGATCCCCAGCCAGTCATGCCGGAAACATACAATTGGCCGTCGATCGGGTGAAAGCGACCGCGATGGACTCCGGACAAAAAGTCTCCGGCCAATGGGACAACGGCACCTTGGATTTGCTGATTGACCTGATCGCGAAGCACCGAAAACCAAGACCCGGAACCAAACGAAAAGTGCAGCAATTGCGTCTGTAACGGTCCAAATGCGTGACTGTCGACATAGGCCTGACCGCCACTGGAATTGTCCAGCCCACGAGGCAGGTATACTAACGGTAACTCCGGAGGTTGTCCATTTTTTGGGCCTCCATAGCCGTGGTGAGGCGGATTGCCGGTGGATGACAACGCGGATGGTGGGACCGCATGGATTGCCGAGGCAGGCGTCCAGGTGCCTTCGGATACAGGCACTGTCACCATTCCGTTAGGCAGGATTCCCAAGCCATCGGGGTTGCGGAACCCGGTTGCGATCACGTCCGCCTGTTTGCCGTCTGGCGAAATCCGCAGTAACCCTTGGTTGCCGGACGCCGTGTAAAAGTTGCCCTGTTGGTCTCGCTGTAACCCGCAAATGAAATCATGTCCGGCGGCTGAGGTGACAAACGCATTACTGAAACACTCGTAAAAGTCGGCTTCGCCGTCGCCATTCAGATCGCTCAGACGCGTCAATTGGTCACGACATTGAACATAGACTTGACCGTCCGCAACCACCAAGCCCAAAGCATGATGTAACCCGCTGGCGAAACGCGTCCACCTCGCTTTGCTTTCATCGTCCTTCGTGGCATCGATGCCGCGGACTCGCCAAACGTCACCTTGCATCGTGCACACCAATGCGCTGCCAACGGGAAGGAAGTCGTGGCCACCGCAGAACAGCAACGCGTTCCACGGATTGTCCGTTGGCAATTCGATCGTATCGATCGCATAGGGATTTTGGTTGCCTCGCGTGATCTTGGTTTCAATCACATCCGGCCATTGTTGGGGCCCGCCCGAGGTGACATGACTCAGCGGATGTTGCTCTGCCGGCGCAACGTCACGAACAAATTTGCCATCGTCGACCCAGGCACAGTCGAGATAGTGGACATCGCCAATGGTGTAGGAGAACACGGTCCGTTTGCCATGTCGATAAAAGCCATGGTACTGAAACGGTTCTGTGATCTTCTCTGTCTTGGGAACTTCAAGCAAATCGCCATCGGGACGCAAACCGCCAACGAAGCCAAAACGAACCGAATCATATTTGACAAAACCGCCGGTCCAGACGGCTTCGTAGGATAACGTCTCGGGATTGAAGCAGGCGGACATCTCGTCGTCTTCACCGATTCGGATACAAACGCCGCGTGGCACCTTGATCCCGCGCCAACGAAAGACGCCCGCTTGGACCGAACCAAGTTGCGTGGAATTCCAGCGGTCATCTTTCCAGTCGGGTTCGCTCTGATTGCCCCAATGCCCTTGCTCGCCACCGTCGAGCCCCGGATAGGGCGAGATCAACATGGGCGGATGCGGTTGATTGCGAAAATATTCGGCTTGTTTTGTGTAGAAATCGTACAATCGATCACGGTTCACGCGGTGCTCCGCATGAGGCCAGTTCTCGGCCGCAAGCGGCGCCGAGGACAATGGGGCTTCGGCAGGGCCGTGCATTTGGCTGTGAGCAATTGCGTGTTGAATTGATTCCGAAAGGCGGCCTTGGTCACGTCCCAGATCGATGAGGAATCGAATCAGATCCAGTTGCTGCTGAGAAGACAATGTCGCCGTCAACCCGCTTGGCATCACCGAACCCGCGGGGATCTCGGCTTCGATTTCATCTGCCGCAATGCGGGTCAGCTTCCCGGTGGCTGAGTCACGAATCACCACTTGCTGGTCATCCGAACTGTGTTTGAAACCTGTGATGACGTTGCCGTCCGCTGTCAGCACCTTCCAATTCATATACTCAGCTGCGACATCGCGTTGCGGCCAAAATACCGATTCGACGATCTGGGCCGGCGTCCGGTCTTTGACAATCGCCGACAAATCGGGACCAATCGAGCCTCCGTGATCACCGATCTTGTGACACGATAAACACCCCAATTTGGCATCAGCGAAAACATGGACGCCCCGTGCCGCTTCGCCCGACGCGTTCGATTCGTGGATGATTCGTGTTACCGTCTTGGGATCGTACGGCATTTCGGTGGCGACCGGTGCCGGATCGACGTTGGATCGCCCGGAATCGATTCCACTGTGTTGATCCACGCGAGGTGAATCGGGGGCGTGTTCGTTGCCAAACTTCCACAATCCAAGCGTCGCGTCATCGCGAGACACATCGACCAACGGTTTGTCCGGGATCGGGCGGACTCCTTTGGAAATTCGCACCCACTGAATCTCGCCATCAAAGCCTAGGTCTCGCTGGACGAGTCGTCCAATTCCCAGTGCACCAGGAACGCTTGTACGCTGTTTTGCGTCGGTGAGCGGTTGGTCGGCTACCTGTTGTCCATCCACAAAAATCCGGATGCGACCTGGTTCATAGGTCATCGACAGGGTATGCGGATCACCATCACAAATCATTGCATTGGTGTGAACGTGATCGGGAACCTTGCCGGGCAGGTAGGCGGTCAAATGGCCGCTACGATTCATCGAAAACAGTTCCCAGTGGTCCGACGATTTTTTGGAATCGCTTGCCACCAGGATGTTATAGCGATCGTGGCGATGCATCGTCGCTCGGACTTCGACGGTAATCGGCGGATTGCGGTAGCCGTCGGCGCCGGGGAAGATTCGTCCCAGTCCGGCGTTCGGTTCTTCATTGGGTTTTGTGTAACTTGACGGGGTAGCCGGCAGCGGCCCTGCACTACCGCGTTTCTCGAGTTCTTGTCGAACCCACTGCAATCCATCACGGTTCTCGATCAGCGAATCGCGTGCATCAAGTTCATTGCGGTGGTCCAGGATGCCGATGGGCCCGTCATAGCCGCTGTCGACCACCACGCGGATCATCTCCAATTCGTGTTGGCCTTTGCCGATGCCCAGAATTTTTGGCTGCTCGTCCGCATTCATGCCGTTCAAATTCAAGCAGTGGAGGAACGGCTTCATTATGGCGAACGACGCGGCCCAGTCGTCGATGTGCCCGTGCGCGTGGTGGAAATTGTAGACGATGCCAACATGCGTTTGCCCGAGTTCGTGCAATCGTTGACAGACGGCGACAAGGTTTTGTGGTTCGCCTCCCCAGCCTCCGTGGTTGTACAACGCCAACGGACATCCCATCGCAGCGGTGCGTTTGGCGAGGGGAAGCATCTGTTGTGCCGCCGCTTCGACCTTCACTGCCTGGGTGTCGCCGTCGTTGTCGCGAAGCATCTGCCAGATTTGAGGATGCAAGTCGTATTTCTCAAAAAGCTTGAACGCATTTTCCTGCACGCCCCAAAACGCGAAGAACTCGATACGATGTTTTTGGTACGCCAAGATCTCCTGTTCAAATGTCGGAACATGGGCCGCTCGCCAATCATAGGCGGCTCGCGTGATTCCGAGTTCTTGCAACATTGCCGCACGTGCCTCGGGCGTCCGATTCTTGGCGTCAAAGGGAACGATGCACCATGCCACCAGATTGTCAGGACGAAGCACGTGGCCGTTCTCTGCTGCGGTTGCTGTGAGCTGAAATACGGATGCGAAAACAATTACCAGAAGGCTGTATTGGGCAAATCGGGGTGAGCGAACCATAAACATGTCGTGATCGGGTGGGGATGATCGCGTTCGAGTCGAATCGAGATCGTCGAATCGAAATCGTCGATTGGAAGGGGAGAGTGAGGGGGTGAGATTATACCACACGCAACACCGCAACGTGAGTGAAACTTGCAACCGGTTCGCCAGGGCCAAACTCGCAAGCGGCAATGCGATGACGCCGGATGCTTTGAACCATGTTGCTGCGATCGTGGCAGCGGGGCGTTGCCGAAGTGTCTTTTTCGATACGACTCGCACCAACCGTTCGTGCTTGGTGTCGCTCACCCACTATCCCCGCAGGTAAGACTGTTTTAATCTTGGCGGCTAATTAGCGTAACGATACTTTTTGCGTGCATCCGCGATGGACAGCCAAGCAACGCAGAGAACCTTACCACCTGGCTCCGCCATCTGAAATTCGCAACCTTGTGCAAAATGAAAAAGAAATCCGCTAAGAAACGTCGCGAGAAGCTACAGAAAAAAGTGGACGAGCTTCACGGCTACCGATGTTATCACGACGACGATGTCGAAGTTCGCAAGGGCAAATATGGCCTTGGCGTCTATGCGGTACGTCAATTCCTGCCCGGAGAATTGGTGTTCGAAGTCACCGGACAGCTGCTGTCTCATGAGAACTATCATGGTTCAAACTACGTGATGGAGTTGAACGAGAATTGGTATCTCGAGCCCACCATCCCTGCCGCGTTTTTGAATCATAGCTGCAGCCCGAATTCGGAATTGGTACAGCTGACCAAATACTCGCTTGGGTTGGTTGCGATCTGTAATATCGAACCCGAGTCCGAGATCGTGTTCGACTATCAATGGGAACCTCACGAAGGTACCCCTCAATGCCGCTGTGGTGCCTTGAATTGCCGTGGTTGGGTCGTCGCGGCGCACGCCGTCCACAAGATGGGGAAACCCAACAAGAAAGAAAAGAAGAAGTAAGCGATCGTTCGGGATCGCGGTGCCGCTAGCGACACGCAGCAATTTTGTGGCATTGCGTTTCGTGGCAACGCTCCCCAACGCGTGGACGGATGCTTGGCGGATCCGTACCACCACCTTCTGGCGAAGGTCGCTACGAGATTACACGCTTCACGACGTTGCCGATCACACATCGAGTGATCGGCTCACGTATCGGTCGATCGGCTCGGGCATCGGTCGATCGCGAATCGATTGCGACTAGTGTTGAACTTCCGCGGAAGCAGTGGGCTCGGTCCCCTGTTGTTGGCACACGCCGGATGTTCCCTCTTTACTTTGCCGTTTTGAGTCCGTCGTGGGAACGACCACTTTGAAGACAAGACCATGATTGGTTTGGATCGTCACCTCACCGTTTCTCATTGCAATCGCCACAATTGTTTCCTTCAGATTAGGGGCACATGACAACGTTTGGGATTGGCTGCAGAGTTAAGCAAACGTTGTTCCAAACATTTTCGCGTGAGACGATTTACGAGAAGATCCGTCGTTTTAGGGAAACGAATGGTCTGAATCGCGGTGTCGGAGGCGTGTTCTGCGGCGTTAACGCTCATCCTCACAGCCAGATACACGCGGTGACCTGGGGGGGATGGTTCGCGGGGTTGCAAGTGAAGTCGCCCACGGTTGCTGGAAAAATATGCACCGTGCTGAGAAAAAGTCGCGCGTCTGCTCGACCTTCGCCGGGCGGACGGAGCCGTGGGCGTTGCCCGCCCTCCTAGCGTAGCGGAAGTCGCGGGCGGCTTGTTGTTTTCGTCGTACGATGGACTTCCTAGTCCGTCGAATACGCCATTGGCGGACTAGAAAGTCCATGCACACCCCTTGCCGCAGGAAACTTCATTAAATCAACAAGCCGTCATGACTTTCGATCGATACACGCACGCCAGCCAAATCTCGTAAGCGGCTTGTTGATGTCTTGAGCCGCTCGCGCGTCAGCGGCCGGGTACCACGCACGACCCGGTGCCTGACGGCCAATGTCATCAAGTTTGGGTAACGCTCGGGGCGCGGGCCGTCCGGTTACAGCAAGTGAAACGTTCGATGTTGACCGGGCGGATCGCGCCGCACCGCTAGAAAAAACACCCACTTAGTGCGAAAGTAGATGGCATTGGTCTAACGTCCCACGGCTCAGCGGTGCGATTCGCATTGGGATTAGATCAACATGCCGTTAGCGAGTCTCGCTTAAGAATTCCTTTTCGTAGCGGCGCGCGTCCACATCCTGGCTCGGTCGAAATTTATCCATGGCGCGCCGCTTGCGTTTCTATGGCTTGTCAAACGTGCTGCGTTCGTAGACGCGGCAAAACGCGTGTTTTTTGGAGACCGTAGATGAATCACCGATGGAAATTCCACCTTGGCCGACGGATTTTTGTGACCGCGGCCGCTGCCAGCCTATGCTTCGCTCCCGTCTTTGCCGAGGAATCGCCATCCGCTTCCCAAACCGAAACGCTGCGTCAAGAAATTGTCGCCAAAGGGCTCGCGTTTCTAGCAAAGCAAGGGCAATCCGACTCGGGAACGTTTTCAGAAAAAGTGGGGCCCGGCGTGACCGCGTTGGCGATCACATCGGCGCTTCGCAATGGGCGGGGGATCGACGACCCGATGGTTGCCCAGGGGCTCAAAGCACTCGAAAGCTTCGTCAAACCCGACGGCGGCATCTACGGCAACGGCCGGCTGCGCAATTATGAAACGTGCGTCGCGATGGTTTGCCTCGCCGAAGCAAACAAGTCGGGACAATATAACGAAACGCTCAAACGCGCCAAAGCGTTTGTCACCGGGATCCAGTACGGTCAGGGGAAACGTGACCCCTCGGATCCTTGGTACGGAGGCGTCGGGTACGGTGGCGAAGGACGACCCGATTTGTCCAACACCGGCTACTTTATCGAGACGCTTCGTGCGACCGAGTCGGGACCCGAGGATCCTGCGATTCAGCGGGCGCTTGCGTTTGTGTCGCGATGTCAGAACCTGGACAGCAAGTTCAACGATACCCCGTTTGCTGCGAAGGTTGACGACGGTGGTTTCTATTACGAGATCCCCACCACCAAGATTGATCCGAGCACCTCCGATGAACGCTACACCGCCAACGGCGGTTTGCGAAGCTACGGCTCGATGGGCTACACGGGACTCAAAAGCATGATCTTTGCCGGGCTGACCCCAACGGATCCTCGTGTCAAAGCGGCGCTTCAGTGGATTGCCACGCACTATGACGTCGACAACAACCCCGGTATGGGGTCGGCGGGATTGTATTACTACTACCACACGTTCGCAGCGGCACTGAGTGCTGCCGGGCTGAAGACGGTCGATGCTGCTGACGGAACAAAGCATGATTGGAAGGCGGACTTAGTGGAGGAGCTGGCCAGCCGCCAAAACGCTGACGGTTCGTGGTCGAATGACAATCGACGCTGGTTCGAGAATGACAAAAATCTAGCGACCAGTTTTGCACTAATGTCATTGGCGTATTGCAAGTGAGTCACGATCGCGAAACTGAGACGGGAATGAGCTGGAATCGTATCTGGGTCATTCATATCGGAACGCTGGTAGCGGCTGGCGTTTGGGCTGTGGCCGATCCGAAATTTGAAACCACGCTCCACTACGCATGGTCCGCGCCCGAGCATTTGGTCTCGCAGGTTGGCTGGGGACGCACGTTGCTATTTTTGATGGCAAGTCTGGTGGCGTCTTCAAGTTTGATGGCGATGTTTGCTGCGATGTTTTCGCGTTGCGGAGGCAACGTTCGCTCACGCTCGCTACGATCATTGTTGGCGATGACCGCGATTGTGGCGGGATGGTGTTCGCTTGGCATTCATCACGACGCGATCGCGTGGCAGGGCAAACGGATTCGCTTTGCCTGGCGTGTTGATGAACTCGAGGCGGTCGCTGCACCGCTGCGTAAAGCTTGGCCAACCCGTGATGGCGAGCTGTCGACGATCGGTCCCTTTATGGCATACCCGTTTGGTAACCCCACCACGTTGGTTCTGTTGCATTCACCGTGGTTAGTCGACGATCGGGTCTACGTCAGTGCGGTCGAGCGAGGAAGCTCTGGCTCGATCAAGTTGCAATTGACGGGATCCGATGGAGGCGACTGGGTGGAATGGCATCCTCCGCAAAGTCGCCCTGCGTCGTTCACTGGCGGATTGGCAGATCCTCATCAAATGCAGGCGGTGACCGCGATCGGGTCAGGTTGGTATTTGGTTCGCTACGATGACCATCGCCGATTCATGGATCCGCATTCCGAAATTCCGCAGATGACGCTCAACAGCGAACTCGCAGAACACGTCGAAACGCTGTGAGGCATTCTTTCAGGTAAAGTTGTTTCAGCTTTAGCGTTGCGGAAGACTCAGACGGCTTGTTGATCGATTGAGCCGCGACGTGTCACCGGCACCGTTCCACGTGCTACCCGGTGCCTAACGACCCACGGCTCACCAGAGCGATTTGCATTTGGATTGAATCAACAATCCGCTTGACGGTTGGTTGATTTAATGAAGTTTCCTGCGGCAAGAGGTGTATGATAGACTTTCTAGTCCGTCAATGGTGTATTCGACGGACTAGGAAGTCCATCGTACGACTAAAACAACGAGCCGTTAACGATTTCCACTTGCGAGATGCTTCACTGCGTTAATTGGCTTGGCTCACGCGGCGTCCTATCACGAAACCAATTCGACGGGCTCGGGTTTCGCTACCGGAGGTTGCCTCCATTCGCTGATCCACTGGAATACAACGTAGAACACTGGCGTGAAGAAGACCGCAAGCACGGTGGAGGTGACCATCCCGCCGCAAACGGCGGTTCCAAGTGATCGACGACTCGCGGCCGCCGCTCCGGTTGCGAACACCAACGGCAACACGCCTAGGATGAACGCGAACGAAGTCATCAAGATCGGTCGAAAACGCATCCGTGATGCCGCGATTGCAGCCTCGCGAATCGATTTGCCCTGCATTCGCAAATCGCGAGCAAACTCGACGATCAAGATGGCATTCTTGCTGGCCAACGCAATGATCAAGACCACGCCAATTTGCACGTAGGTGTTGTTGTCCATCCCCATCATCGCGATCGCAGCGACCGTGCCCAGTAATCCCAGCGGCACGACCAAGATCACGGCAAACGGCAGTACCCAGCTTTCGTATAGAAACGCCAACACCAAATAGACAATCAATACCGCCAATCCAAAGATGTAGACTTCTTCGCCTTTGGCTTGGCTCTCTTGCAGCGAAACGCCGCTCCAATCGAATCCGATTGATTCGGGAAACGCGTCTTTCGCCAAGCGGGCCATCGTTTGCAACGCTTCGCCCGAACTCGTTCCCGGTGCTGCCGATCCGGTCACATTAGCTGCCGGATACAGATTGAATCGACGAATGATTTGCGGTCCAGAAATCTCGTCGACCCGTATCAAACTGCCCAGCGAAACCATTTCGCCTTGCGCGTTACGGACGTTCAAACGACGCACGTCGTCGACCTCGTCTCGGTACTCGGCATCGGCTTGCAACGTGACCCGATAGGTGCGACCGAACTTGTTAAAGTCGTTGACGTAAGTAGACCCGAGTGCCGCTTGGAGCGTCGTGAACACCTCGCTCAGTGGGACTTGCATGCTCAGCACTTGGGCGCGATCGACGTCCGCATACAGCTGCGGTACACCAGCCCGGAAAGTCGAGTTGACGCGTTGCAGTTCCGGATGTTGTGCCGCGCTGGCCAGCAAATCGTTGACCGCCTTTTGTAATTCATCCAACCCAACACCGCCGCGGTCCTCGACCTGCATCTCGAATCCGCCGCTTGTTCCCAAGCCTTGAATCGCCGGGGGCGGAATGACCAAAATGAAAGCGTCTTTGATCGCCGAAAATTTTTGTGAGATTTGGCCAATCAGTGGTCCTTGTTGCAGTTCCGGTGTCGTACGTTCTTCCCAGTCCTTTAGACCGATGAACATCGTCGCCGCGTTGGATGATTGGCTGCCTTCGAGTAATGACATTCCGCCGAGCGTAAACCAAGTCTTCACACCGGGTTGATCAGCGAGGATCGCGTTCATCTGCTCGACCACTTCGCGTGTGCGGTCTTGGGATGCCGCATCGGGCAACTGGATCGCCGTGATCAAATAGCCTTGGTCCTCGGTCGGCAGAAAACCGGTTGGTACCTTTTGATACCACCACGCGGTTCCTGCGACGGTCAAAACAAACGCCAGCATCACCACCGGCCAGACCCGGATCAAACCTCGCACGCAGATGACATAAAGACCTTCGATCCATCCGAATACGCGATTGAACCATCGCGACAGAAAAAACTTTTCGCTTTCCGCTTTGGCAGGTTTCAGCCACAACGCACACTGAGCAGGCTTGAGCGTCAATGCGTTAACCGCGCTAAGAAACGCAGTGGCCGCGATGGTCAGAGCGAATTGTCGATACAATTGGCCGGTGATCCCCGCCAAAAATGCGGTGGGGATGAACACCGCCATCAACACCGCAGTGATCCCGATCACCGGCCCGGTGACTTCGCTCATGGCGCGAATCGTTGCTTCCTTGGGCGATTCGCCTCGTTCGATATGATGCGACGCGTTTTCGACAATCACGATCGCATCATCCACCACAATTCCGATCGCAAGGACCAACCCAAACAACGTCAACAGATTGACCGAGAATCCCAGCAGCGGCATGATCGCAAACGCGCCGATGATCGTGACCGGAACGGTTGTCGCCGGGATCAAGACGGCACGCCAGTTCTGCAGGAACACCAAGATCACGATCAACACCAAAACGCCCGCTTCGAAAAGCGTCTTGTAGACTTCGTGTATCGCCGAAGAGACAAAGATCGTGGTGTCAAAGGGGATGTCGTACTCCAATCCGGCGGGAAACGACTCGGACAGATCCGCAACGGCTTCCTTGACGCCCTCGGCGACATCCAAGGCGTTTGCACCAGGCAGTTGGTAAATCAGAACACTCGCAGAACTGATTCCGCCTTTTTGCGCGAACGTGTCGTAGGTTTGTGCGCCCAGTTCAACGCGCGCGACGTCACGCAAGTAGGTCAGACTGCCGTCGTCTCCGACTTTGACAATGATGTCTTCAAATTGTTTCGGATCCGACAATCGCCCGAGCGCCGTCATCGTGTACTGAAACGCTTGTGATTGATCCAGCGGCGGTTGAGCGATCTGCCCCGCCGCGACTTGCACGTTCTGTTGTTGCAGCTGGCTGACCAGATCCGTGAAGGTTAATCCCCGTGCATCCATTTTCGTTGGGTCGGCCCAGATACGCATGCTGTACGCACCGATGCCACTGACGGTAACGTCGCCAACCCCTTCGACGCGGCTGAGTTCGTCTTTGAGTCGTAGGTTGGCGTAGTTCGAAAGGTACAAACTGTCGAACGTGTCGTCGGGCGACGTAAGCGAGACCACCAACAAGATGTTCGTCGATTGTTTTCGGACTGAGATGCCTTGTTGACGAACATCCGCAGGCAGAAACGGCTCGGCGAGCGCGACACGATTTTGCACCAATACCTGAGCTTCCTCGAGATCGGTTCCGACTTCGAAGGTGACCGTCAACGAATAGCTGCCGTTGGATGATGAGGTCGACTGCATGTACAACATGTTTTCGACCCCGTTGATCTGTTGCTCTAGCGGCGCAGCAACCGTATCGGCCATCACTTGCGCGCTCGCGCCGGGATAGCTCGCCGTCACTTGGATCGTCGGGGGCGTGATATTGGGATAGCGTTCGACGGGCAGATTGACCAGTCCGACGATGCCCAGAATCACCGTCATGAACGCGATCACGTTCGCCGCGACCGGACGGTTGATAAAGAAGTTGCTGATCACGACTTGGCTCCTTGAAGACGCACTTCGCTGCCGGGGCGGATTTTTTGTAATCCTGACGTGACCACCGTCTCACCCGGCTTGATGCCTTTGCGGATGACCGTCATCTCATCAACATTGTCCCCCATTTTGATACTGCGCCGCTGGACCTTGTTGCCATCACCGACCACCATGACAAAACGCCCCTGTTGATCCATCCCGATGGCTTTGGTGGGGATCAAGACGGCCTCGTATTCTGATGTGAACGGGGCTTGGATGCGGGCGAACAAGCCTGGCGAAAGGATCCCCGAATCATTGTCGAATCGGCCTCGGACGAGCGTGTTGCCTGTGTCTGGATCGGTGATGTTGTTGACGAAATTGATCGTGCCTTCGTGAGGGAAACCGGTTTCGTTGGCGAGCCCCAAGCGGATCGGGATCGAAGTCACGCGAGCATCCTTGACTTCGCCTTCAAGCATACGGCGGCGATAATCCAGGACGGATTGTTCGTCGACGTTGAATTCAACGTAGATCGGGTCGACCGAGACCACCGTGGTCAAAATCGTCGTGTCCGCCGCGACAAGGTTGCCACTGGTGACCAACGTACGCCCCAACAACCCATCGATCGGAGACCGGACGCGAGTGTAATCGAGATCCAATTCGTTGCGTGCCACCGTGGCTCGTAGGTTATCGATCTGCCCGCGCAACTCTGCGACCGTCGAAACGGCTTGATCGTATTCCGCCGCACTGGTGGCGTTTCGATCGAGCAATTCCTCGGATCGCGACAAATCCTTGTTCGCTCTTTCAAGTCGTGCCTCGGCAGCGTCAAGCGAGCCCTTTGATTGCTGTAACGCCAATTCATAAGGCCGTGGATCGATCATGAACAACAGATCCCCTTTCTTGACGAGGTCGCCTTCGTTGACATTGACCTCGGGTATCGAACGATTCATCGGGCTGTCGCTTTCGGCCGCCTCATCGGTTCCGCTGCCGCGGTTTGACGAATCAGGGTCGGTGGGCTCGCTTGTCTGCGGCGGATTGCTTTTCGCGGAACGGGGGCTTTGCAATAGATAACCGCTGACCCGCGCACGAATTTCGACCGAGTTCATCGCCGCCGTGCGGCCAGTGAATTCACGATAATCAATGATCGTTCGCGTCGTTGCCTCGGCCGTTTCCACCTCGGGCGCGGGCATCGCCGGCGCCGCTGCGGGGGGCGTTTCTTGCGATTGGCATCCAGCCGCCGCCAATAGCAGGGCAATCAACAGAGTGAGCAATGGTTTCATGGTGCACCGTAGATAGGCAACGTTTCACAGCAAACGCTCCGCCGCGTTCACTGCTTGACCCCAAAAGTTTTACGTGTAAAATAATTACACGTCAAGTACAACGAAAGCCCGTCATGTCTCTGCAAAACGAACTACATCGCAAACAGCCCTTCGCTTCCGTGCAGCAAGAAGCCTTGGTGAGCTTGCTGCGCACCGGTGACCAGCTGGAAAACCGGCTAGTGCGTTTTTTTCGTGAACACGATCTGACGCTAACTCAGTTTAATATGCTGCGTATCCTGCAAACGGAGGGCAGGCAACTCACCTGTGGTGAGATCAAAGAGCGGATGGTGCAAGTCGTGCCAGCAATCACTGGCGTCGTCGATCGGCTGGAAAAACAAGGACTGGTTGAGCGTCAGCGGTGCCGAGATGACCGACGGGTCGTTTATGTTCGCATCACCAAGCAGGGCGAAGCCGTCTGCAACCAAGCGATTCCGCTGCTGAAAAAACTCGAATCGACGTTGCTGAAACGGATGACCGAAAAAGAGCTAAAGCAGCTGATTTCACTATTGGAAAAGACCCGCCAATCGTTGGCCGAGGAGGAACGTCAATGAGCTTGTTGAATAACACGGCGTCGCGGATCTCGGGTTCGCCGCTGCGACAAGCGAACCACGAGTTTGCGACCCGCGTTCCGCACGATGTTCGCGAGTCGGCTGGGATGGCGGCCTCCTCCAATCCAGACCTAGAGTCTGACGTGAACGTCGCTGCGTCGGCATCCACTCAGCCTGCCACGATCTTTGTGACGGCGCTGCCCAAGGCGGGACGCGAGCGTGAGTGGGAACAGGCGATTGGCGATTTGATTCGCACGTCGCTGAGTTTCCCAGGGCATTTGGGATCGCTGGTACTTCGGCCTCAGCAATCGGGAGATCGATACTATCGTGTGATTTCCAAATTCGATTCGGTTGAAAACATGCAGCGTTGGCATCACTCGGATCAACGCAAAGAGAAAGTTTCGCGACTGCAGCCACTCGAGCGTAAACCGGCGGACATTCACCACTTGACCGGGTTGGAAACTTGGTTCGAGTTGCCTCATCCGAGCGGAAGCGATTCGTCGGCACCACCGAAATACAAGATGGCGATCGTCGTCTGGATCGCTGTCTACGCCGCCGTGCTTCCGCTGGTCGGCTTTTTGAAGCCCTACGCTGCCCCACTTCCTTCGGCGATTGGCAGTGCGGGAATTGCCGCGATCAGCGTTGCGATGATGACATGGGGGATCATGCCATTTTTGACATGGTTGTTTCAGCGATGGCTGTACCCGCCAGTGAATGTCAATTCGAAACGGTGACGGGTAACGCGGTGAGCCAGTCGCTCGTGGTGACAATCGCCCGAAGGTGACGCCCCGCGTTCACGCGTGAACCCACCCGGTTTTGCCACACTCCGCAGCGGGAATGCCGAGTTTACTGCCAGCGCCGACTTTACTGCCAGCGTAGGTCAACGACACATTCACCGACGGCTTCGGCTGGTGGCGCTGTCAGCGCAGCGGGGGGATTGTCGTTGCTTTGGACCACGCATCGCGCCGCGCGTCGTTCGCGTGCTTCATCGATGGTCGATGGCAACCCCGGATACGGTTCGCCCAACGGATGCCACTCGTGGATCGTGATGTTCCATGTGCCCTCGATGGGATGCGATAGAGTCAATGTCAGCGGCGACTGGGCGCCGAGCGTGGGATGCAGTCCGGCCAACGGTACAAAGCTGCGATAACGCAGCCCCGCCAATCGCAACGATCCTTCGTCGTCGGCTTCCTGCTGCAGCGGAATGATCCAATCGGCAACCGACACCGTCCAATCGGCAAGCGATTCGGTATTGGCGGATCGCAATCGGATCTCAATCCGCGAGGTGCTTGAATCGATCAGTCGCGATCCGCCTCGTTCTTGCGTGGCAACGTCACCCACCAGCGGCCAAAACTCCAGTGCACGACGTAGCTCCACTCTCAGTTCCCCCAGCTGACACTCTTTCAAAACGCGATGTTGATCGCAAAGCACGCGGTCAACCAGCGGCGGGGCCAACCCGAAGCCTTGCGTTTGCAAATCGGCGAGCACTTCTTTGAGGTCACGGTGCAAGTAATACGGCAGCGAGAATCGTTGGTGTAGTGATTCGCCCCAATCGATCAGCGGTTCGGACGAAGGATGCTCGGCCAACATGGCGACGATCGCACGAAGCAGCGCGGCCAGTGACGCCATCGTCTCGGGATCGGCTGCCATTCGCAACGCACGAAATTCGACCAAGCCGAGTCGTCCACGACCGCCCAGATACGGATTCGCTAGTTTCTCGATATTGATCTCGGCACGGTGGCTGTTCCCCGAAGGATCGGACAAGAACGGCGCCAGCGTTCCCCAAATGGTCTCTGGCAGCGGGTTTTCGACGCGGCTGAGCAGCTCGAGTGCAAGTGACAGCTCCGGCAATGCTTGCGAGAGCGTTTCATCGACCCGCGGCGCCTGGCTGTCCGAGCCAACCGAGTCGACCGCATGCAGGTACGACAGTGAGGGGTGTCGATTAAAATAACGCACCAAACTGGACAACAGACTTGGTTCGGTCAAAAAGGGGCTCGACGAAGGCTCGATGCCGCCAAAGGTAATGTGCCCGCCACCGCCCGAATCGCTCTCGACGCCATTGTATTGCAACCGGTACGTCGATAGCCCCTCGGCATCCGCCGCGTTGGCCAACTCACGCAGTCGCGTTAGCAGATCGGTGGCGCAGCCGACCGGCGCCATGTTGACTTCGATCACGGCCGGGTCGGGGGTGATGGTCGTCCACGCCACGGTCGAATCCACGGGGGGCGGAAAGCCGGAGAGCAGGATCGCAGGCACTTCCGCTTCGAGAGCCGCGGTCGAGACCGCGGACAACAACCGCTCAAACTCGGCGACATCACTGACCCGAGGCAACTCGACTCGCAATCCCTCGGCCTCGTCCGAAGCAACGACCAGGTAGGTTCCGGACTCGGCAAGCGAATCGGTCACTTCGGCTCCTTCGACCTTATCACCGTGAAGCGATGGTCGATTCAGCAGGGGTTCGACAGTGACATCCGTAACGGGGGCTTCGCCGTCAGTGCGAAAAACGACACGCTGGGTAAGCGGAGCGTCGAGGGTTGCGGCGGTCCATTGAAATGAGTTCAAGACACCGGTCAGCGCCGCGGCAAACGCTTCGGATCTAGCCACCGGCGTCTCCGCGGGCTCCTTCGGGTTCACTAACAGCACATCGGGTGGCCCCTGCCAAATCGGGCGACCGTCACGCCGCAAATAGAGTCCCAAACTCCACCGTGGGCACGGTTCACCACTGTATTGACGACCGACGCAATGCAATACCGCCGCGCCGGGATTGGCCTGGGCGACGCGTTTGAGCATCCGCTGGCCCCGCTGGAGTTTGTCATCGCCCAGTGCATTAAACAACCACTGCGGTGTTTCTGCATTGCGGTCGGTGTAGGTCGGTTCTGCACCCACCCAAATCGTTCGCCCACAGCGAGCCACCGCTTCATCGTGTGCGGCCAATGCCTGCATCACGTCATCTTCTGAGTCCATCGAGTCTTCGTTTTGCCGCGAGGGGTAGTTTCTAGCACCCTGTGTCCGATAAACTTGACACATGCGCCGACTAAAAATAATACACAAAACACGTTACCGATATCCCCATCCGGTCAAGTTACACGCACACAAGGTGATGCTGCGACCACGCGAGGGCCACGACATTCGAATTGTCTCGTCGCGGTTAGGGATCCAGCCGGAACATTCGATTCATTGGCATCGCGACGCCCATGGAAACTCGGTGGCGGTGGTGACGTTTCAACAAGAGGCGGATCTGCTTGAATTTGACAGCGAAGTCGTGATCGATCATTACGAGGACACACCGACCGACGTTCGCTTGGATCCCCGAGTCCAACAGTTTCCCTTCCAATATGACGTTGGCGAGCGGGAAGACTTGCTGCCGTACATGCTGCCGGTTTTCACGCGAGGCGCCGAATCGCTGAAGGATTGGATCGAGCAATTCTGGCAGCCGGGGCAGTCGCTGCCGACGCTGGATCTATTGAATCAAATGAATGAAGCCATTCCGGCTCGGTTGCAATACGGCCGCCGAGAGGAAATCGGGGTCCAACGGCCCGCTGAAACGCTGTCAAAAGGAACCGGATCGTGCCGCGATTTCGCGACCCTTTTCATGGAGGCTTGTCGTCATCTCGGTTTGGCCGCTCGATTCGTCAGCGGGTATCGACATGATCCGAATTTGGCACCTGGTGAAGGCGCCACGCATGCGTGGTGCGAAGTCTACCTAACCGGCACCGGGTGGCGTGGTTTCGATTCGACCGCCGGACTGCGTGTCGGAGGCGATCATATCGCCGTCGCTGTCGCGCGGCACCCCGAGTGGATTCCGCCTGTATCCGGTTCCTATCATGGGCAAGCAAAATCGGTGATGGAAGTCGAAGTCGAAGTGTCGCAATTGCAGAGCTAATCCGCGGCTCCAGGAATCGAAAGTCGCGTCGGTTTTCGAACCGTATCGCGAATCCGATGGCTGCTGCCAATAAGATCAGATTCATTCGGCAAGGGGTATGTCGTCGCTAGCCTCGAGCGTGCTCATGCCATTACACTAAGGGGGGGACGAAACCCGAGAAACTCGGCTGAAACATGCTGCCACCCCGGGATGGGCTTCAGCAGCACCGGCGGCTTGCGGCCTGAGTTTGCAGGGACCTCTTCGATCGCTGCCTCGCTACTTTTCTTCACACGTGCTCTGCCATGCTCAATACGTCATTATCTTTTAAACGTCCCGAAGCGGATCTATCCGGTCTGGAACTGCTTGCGGCGAAGTATCCCAATGTCGACGCGGCCATCGCCGAGGTGGCGCGGCTTGCGGCCGTGCAAACGTTGCCCAAAGGGGCGGTGCATGTGATCAGCGACATTCATGGGGAAGACAAGAAACTGCAGCATGTGATCAATAACGCCTCGGGAACGCTTCGCCCGCTGGTTGAGGAGATGTTTTCGGGAAGGATGGACGCGGATGAGTTGGCAGAGTTTCTGAAGCTGACGTTCTATCCAGCGGAAGTCACCGAGCGGCTACGGCACACGTTGAAGAGCCCCGAGGAGGTGAAAACGTACGCGGCGCGAATGTTAAAGTCGCAATTGGAGCTGCTGCGTCATTTAGTATCCAATTTCAGTCTGCGGTTAGCGTCGAATCTATTTCCGCGTGAATACAGCGAATTGCTGTTGGAGATGCTGCACTCGCCTTCGACCGATCGTGGCCCGGAATTCGTCGGTGCCATGCTCGATGAACTGGTCCGGCGAGGACGTGCGCTACATCTGATTCATTTGATTGGGCGTTTGATTCGCAACCTGGCCGTCGACGAACTGATTATCGGGGGCGATTGTTGGGACCGCGGTCCGCGCGGCGATCGTGTCGTGGACTATTCGCGTCGGCAACCCAATGTGGAATTCATTTGGGGGAACCACGATGCGTTGTGGCTCGGTGCATCGCTGGGTAACGAGGCGTTGATTTGCACGGTGCTTCGTGTGTCGCTGCGATATCGCCGGATTGGACAATTGGACGAAGGGTATAGCGTTCCGCTGACACCGCTTGAACACCTAGCACGCACCGTCTATGCCGACGATCCCGCTACGTTTTTTATGCCCAAACGAGAGGGCATGCGTCCCAACGAAGTGGTGGCGCGGATGCAAAAAGCCGCGGCAGTGATGCAGTTCAAACTCGAAGGCCAATTGATCCAACGCAATCCGCAGTGGGGCTTGGACCATCGGCGTTTGTTGCACCGAATCGACTATCGTCGTGGCACGATCGAAATTGACGGAAACACCTATGAACTACGCGACAACCTATTCCCGACCGTGGATCCCGAAAACCCATATGAATTGACCTCAGAGGAATCGGACTGCCTTGCCCGTTTGAAACACTCGTTCTTGGATAGCCAGAAACTGCAAGAGCAAATGCGGTTCATGGTCGGACACGGGTCGATGTATTTGAGACGCGACGAATGTTTGATTTTTCACGGTTGCGTACCGGTGGATGCCGACGGTTCGTTTTTACCGCTGATGGTCGACGGTCAACCGCTGGCGGGACGCCAATTGTTTGAAGGGATCGAAAAAGTGGTCCGTCGTGCGGTCGAAAAATCGGCCCAAGAGGATCTTGATTTCCTCTGGTACCTTTGGAGCGGGCCGCGGTCACCGTTGTTTGGGAAGGACCGGATCGCGACGCTCGAGCGTGATTTCATTGCAGACAAAAAACCGCATCGCGAGACCAAAGACCCCTACTTCTCGCTGATTCATGAAACCGAGTTTTGCGACAAGGTGTTGGCGGAATTTGGGATGGAAACCGAGGGCGGATTGATCGTCAACGGGCACGTGCCGGTCAAGGTCGAAGAAGGAGAGTCTCCGCTAAAACGCAGTGGCAAAGCGATCACGATCGACGGAGCTTTTTCCGAAGCTTACGGCGACTACGGATACACCTTGGTGCTCGAGCCGAACCGAATCGTGTTGGCCGAACATCATCATTTCGAATCGGTCGATGCGGCGATCCGCGACGGAATCGACATCGTGCCCTCGGTTCAAGAAATTCGCGTTTTCGATCAACCACGGTGCACCCGTGATACCGAACGCGGCCAGCGGATTCGTTATCGGATCGAGATGCTCGAGCGGCTGATCGAAGCCTACCAAACCAACCGACTGCATGAGCACGCGACCAGCAGCAGTCTGTAATCGCTAACGCCCATCCGCCTTGCTACCCGTCGTTTTCCCGGTAGTGGATGAGGCGACGAATCCCTGTTGTCCTCGCTTTGGCCGTCAAAACAGTGGAACGGGTCTGGTCGTGCGTGCGTTTGCCGTCTGCCACCTCTCCACCGACAAAGAGACTGCTGATTTCGTGGCATTGATTAAAGGCCGGAGGCCGACACATCCTCTGCCGGTGGCGTCAGCCACCGGATAGCGGAGGTGGGAAAACATCGCCCAGCGGGCGACACACTCTGCCGTCAGTGTGTCGGCCTCCGGCCTCGCGACGGCAGGTCGTCCTCAAACCGTTGGCTCACACCAACGGCAGGTCATGTTTCGGCCTCCGGCCTATGCGCTTGCTGCTGAAACAGCGGTCCTCGAACTTGGTGGAGAGGTTTAGCAGACAACCTGTTCAATTTTTCGTAGCGGTACGGCGCGAGCCGCCCGGTTGCAACTAGTAAACCCCACAGGGTTGGTGCCAAATTCGATGGTTCTTTAGGAACCGTTCGGAATTAACTTCGTCACTTCAAAATGTTTCCAGAAAGACACGAACCCTCCGGTGGCGTTTGGGCCGTTCCGCTAGAGCTTTACCGGAATGGGCGTAGGTCGGCCCGCTTTGGAGGTAGTGGACGAGGCTACGAATCCCAGCGACTTAGTGGCACGGCGGGATTCCTAGCCTCGTCCACAACAGAGTAAAAAATTTAACCGCGTGATTTGTAACAAAAATAGAACCACCAAGTTATTACCGAACACCACCTTAC